>NZ_JABAIL010000004.1:600000-785880 GCF_012641475.1 Flammeovirga agarivorans
AACTGACACTCGACCAATTCCTCCACCTCTATCTTCAACGTCTATAATTAGTTTATTTTCTCTTTTATAAAGAGATGCCGATGGGAATAAAGATATCTCATGAAGATTAGGTACCGGTCTTAAATCATTACCAGTAAATAGCTTTGTCCCTAACCCAGGTTCCCAATACATATCTTGTAGTTGATGGAGATCAATAATTTCAGAATCTACTACATAGTATAAGTTTTTCATATTTGACTCAGAAGCATCAAATAATCCAGAATAATGTTCTACCAACCAACCTGAGTCACCATTCGTATATACCCCTCCATATTTATAAGGAGACGCTAAATCCCAAATACCTACATTATAATCACTTGATAAGGTTAGGAATACATCTTTACCTGGAAAATCTGCCACTTGAATAACATTACCAGTACTTTGGTTATAGATGTTTATTTCTTGCGATAGGTCTGGTGTATATGTCTTTAAAGTTCCATTCTCCTCCGATACAATTAAATATTTATTATCATAAGTATATGATACACTTAGGATTTTATGTTTAACTGGAATACTTCTTAGTAAAGTTCGGCTATCCAAGTCCCAAATACTTAACTTGTTTTTACCTCCAACCACTAAATATTTTCCATCCGAACTGAAAGTCATAGAATGGATATACCAATCTTTACTTGAAAAAGAATTTACAATCTTATTTGAATCCAAATCCAAAACTCCAATCTTTCGATCAGAAAATGCCATAATCACATTATTTTTTCTAGGGTTGGAAGTAATGGCAGTAATATTAGCAAACGAGCTATGTATTTTTCGTGCAGAATCAGGGTTGATATAAGGGTTTGATAAAAATATATCCCCTCTATCATCTGTGAAAATTATTGATGAGTCGTTATGTAAAACATGAGTATGTACAATTGGAGCATAGTGTTTAAATTCAATTTTCTTTTGAAAGTTATTGATACCTTCCCAAATCTTAATTGTTGAATCCAAACTTGTTGTTAATAGATCTCCTCTTTTCAAAAATTCTAATTTCGAAATATCCTTCGTATGTGCTTCTATTTTTTTAAGGTCATCTCTACTCCCAACATTCCACAATCTCACATTTCCATCTTCAGAAGCAACGGCAATTGCACCTACTTCTAATGAAACAGAAAACTCTTTGGCCTTTGTCTTTATGGGTTTCCAAGAGCTCACAAGTTTCATCCCCTCCATTTCCCACATAGAGATCTCACCACTTTTATATGCCACTACAGCAACATTCCCATCTTTATTAAATGAAGTTGTAACAATATTCCTCTCTTCGAACTTCTCTTTTAAAACTAATTTATCATCAACGATATCATAGATATAAGCATGATCTCCTAAAGACGTCACAATCAATTGATTGATAGACTCTGAGTATTTCATGCTTCTCACTCCCGTACCATCCGGTAAATGCCCGTTATGATGGGTAGAATCGGTAGATAAATTCCATGAAACTAAAGATCCATCCCATGATCCACTAACTACTAATTTTCGTTTCTTCAGAAAAACAATGTCTGCGACCCAATCATTATGAAGAATGTGATGTCTCTTCATTTTTTTTGTCACCACATTCCATTCCTGGACATCCCCATTAAATTTACCGAGAAAAATAGTCTGATTTTGTTTCCCAAAAGTCGTAAAAGTTGAAATACCACTCTTCAATTCATCAGACCAGTCTATCAGCTCATTTTTATTTGATTTACTCCAATCCCAATAAAACACTTGCCCTTGTGCATTAATATATAGGATCAGGTTCTTCTGAAATCTCACTTCTTGTACCGCTTCAGGTAAACTTCTTAAAGAAGCGAGCAACATCCCATTTTTGGCAGACCAAACCTTTACAGAATGATCTAAACCTGCCGATACAATAAATTCGTTATTCCTAGATAAGGAAATATCGGTAATAGCTATATCATGAGCATTTATAGTTCTCAATAAGCGCTCTTGACCAGCATCCCAAATTTTTATTGTACGGTCCTCCCCAGAAGAAATTACAAGGTTACCGTCATTGGAAATATCCAAGGCATTAACTTTACCTAAGTGGCCTTGTGAAAAAGTAATAGCAATATTATTCTCTTGTGCTTTTAATAAGGCAGCATAAAAAAAGAGACCAATGCAAATCATTAGTCTCCCTATTTGAATAGTTTTTCTTGTTGGATTCATAGTTGATTTACCCTTATTAGAGTAAAGATACAAATCACTAAGTATGTATCATTAAAATTTTGATGTAAACTTCTCCCAAATTCTTTCATGGAAATAATAGAGGACCATTTTAGAAAAAACCTCTACAGAACCAATAGAGATAGCCATTGTTAATTCACCTGTAATAAAGTAAGAAATAACCATTGTATCTATTGTTCCAACCATTCTCCATGATACAGATTTAGCAACACTAACCCATTTAGGCTTAGTCCTAACACCTGTTTTTTCAGCAGCTTCTTCCTCAGCTTTATACTGTTCAAGTTTGTGTTCTATTAATTTATCTGCTAACATAAAAGTTTATTTGTAACCAATTTCTTATTACCCTACTAAATCTGTAGGCAATTATAGTGATAAGAAAATAAAAGTCAAAATTGAAATTGTTTATTTATTTGAATTACCCCTTTTCATTGAAATAATTTTTGAAAATATTGTATAATTCAATGTATTTGATTTAATTAACAAAACTATAATATTTTTAGCGAAACACGTTGCTATAATAATCAAACAACTGATGAGAAAAAGAAAAAATTATCCTGGTGAGGAGCGAGTTGTGGGCACCAAGGACTATGGACTAATCTTAAGCAGTCTGATGAACTACAGAAACCAACTACTTCGGGAAAGTGAAGATGCTAAAATGGCATTAATCTTTAGTAAGATATCGGAAAAGCTTAAAGAACTTGGTTTTATCAGAGCATCAGATTCTGTAAAAACTAAAATTGGCAATAAAGGAATCAGCGGAGAATACAGCATCTCTCAAAAAAGAAAGAATGATGTTATTGAAATCTCAAACAAATGCTGGCATTCAGGAAAACAAAAACATGAGACAGCCAAACAGAAGAAAAAGTCACGTGTAGCAGCACCAGCATTAAGTCTCTAATATTTGTTCTCAATCTTTCTTCAACATAACTTTCAATTTTTTTTAACTTACTCATTGCATTTTTATCATTATGCTAATAAAAATTCAACTAAAGAACTCTCCCAATCAAGTCATTGTGGATGATTTTGTATATGAGTATCTATGTTCTAATCCTTATTTAAAAAGCATTGATTTTGTTTATAACCTTAGAGAACACTCTTCAGGAAGAGCTGTTTTCCAAAAGTCTTGGAAACAAAGCAATGGTAAATACAAAACTGATACGATTTATTTGCACAAATTTGTTGCTGAAAACTTCCTTAAAAAAGAAGAAGACAATGAAGGTACATTAATTCGAATCATTAATGGAAACAGGCTAGATTGCCGTATTAAGAACTTAGCATATTCGAACCGCTCCGAAATAAAGAGGAACACTCGTACTTCTACTAATAAAACAGGTTATATCGGTGTATTAAAAGAGAAAAACCGTTATAAGGCTGTAATTTACAAAGACAGAAAACCAATCTTTTTGGGAAGCTACACTACTGCCGAAGAAGCTGCTTTAGCTTATAATAAGAAATCTATCGAGCTTTTTGGTAAAACTAGAAACTTAAATAAAGTATCAGAATCTTCTATTAAGAAAATAGAAGAAATTGAACAGGGTGAATAAATTAAGCAATAAGAACATACACATTGCAGATAACGGGACCACTCACATAGTGGTCCCGTTATCTTTTTAACAGCTAAAACCAATTACCATAACATCGTCAACTTGGTCCTCATCTCCTTTCCAAGAATCGAACTGTGTTTTAATAAATTGCTTTTGATCTTTAAATGGAATTTGGTAACAAGCTTCTAATATTTTTCTAAAGTTAGGGCTCTTCATTTTTTTACCCTTTGGCCCTCCAAATTGATCTGCATATCCATCAGAATATAAGAAAAACATGTTGGATGGTTTTAGGTCGAAAACATATGTAGGTGCTGTTGAGAACGAATTTACTCCTCCAACTCCTCTGTTAGCTCCTTTTATAATTTCATGTCCTTTATTATTTACAATTGTCATAGACATCCCAGCTCCTGCAAATTGTACTGTTTCTGCCTCTTGATCTATCAAGCAAATGGCGATTTCCATACCATCCATATTCCCAGATTTCTTTTGTCTAAGAATACTTGATAACCTAGAATGCAATTCTTCTAAAATTTTTGATGGTTCATAGATATCTTGAGAATCAACAATATATTCCAAAGCTGTTTCCCCTACCATGCTCATAAATCCACCAGGGACACCATGTCCTGTACAATCGGCAGCAATTAATATTGCTCTCTGCTCATCTATTTGCTTATACCAATAGAAATCACCTGATACAATATCTCTTGGCTCAAAGAATACAAATGAATTGGGAATAAATTGTTTTACATATGACCAATTTGGAAGTATAGCACTTTGAATTCCTTTAGCATAATTGATGCTATCCATCATATCTTGAGACTTTGCTTTCAATAATGTATTGATACGTTTGATCTCAATGGATTGCATCTCCAATTCATTTTTTTGTAGTTGGAGTTTATTATTTACTACTTTCTTATTTTTATTTTCAATAAATAAGAAATAGACGAACAAGCAGAGTATTAAAATTAAGATAAATGCAGAAAAGGAAATCACCGTTTGTCTTTCAAGCATGATTTCATTAATCTCTTTATCCTTTTTTAGAATTTCATTTTCTTTTGTTCTCTGTTCCACTAAGTAACGAACATTCATTTCGGCTAGTTTCAGTCGAATATCTTCATTGAAAATAGAATCTCTATATAACTCAATCAAATCATCGTAACGTAATGCCTGATCATATTTCCCTCTTAACCTTTCAATGGTTTTTAGCTCCATAAAGGCATTTAATGCCATATGTCTTAAGCCAGAATTAACAGAGATATCTGCTGCTTTTTTTGCGTAATGTATTGCTTTTCGAAACTTTTCTTTTTCTCTATAAATTACGGCAATATCAGTTAAGGTACTAACCATATTATCGGCATCATGAACATTTTTTTCATTTAGTTCCAACGATGCTGTTAAGTACTTTAATGCTTGGTCTACATCACCAATCTCAAGATATACATTACCAATATCAGAATAAGTGACTACCTGACCATAAATATCATTTTCTTTCTCTCTAAGTTCTAAAGCTTTATTGAAATTCTTAACGGCTTTATTATATAAACCAGTCCCTCCATAAACCCTACCATAGTTGGTAAAGATATATCCAAGTATTCTGTAGTCTTTTAATTTATTTGCCAACACCTCTGCCATTTCTAGGTGGACAGTAGCTTCATCATAATTTTCTTGATAGATATTGACACTTGCAATATTAATATGGGAATAAGCTTGATCTTCTTCAGCATCAATAGAGTTAGATTTGTCTAAACCTAACATAAACTTCTTCATTGCTCTTTGATACTCCCCTTTATTTCTAAGTGCAATACCTTGAAATGCAATTCCCTTTACCTCTAGTTTTTTTAATTGATTCTCTTTACTGAAATCTTCAGCAATTTTTGCATATAGGAATGCATTATCCGGAGAGACATTTCTGTTTAGCCATGACAATTCCAAAGCAATTTCAATTCTTAAAGAATCGGAAATTTCCTTCTTCTCAAAAAGTGTCAGTAAGCTATCAAACTTTGGAGTTGTTGTTTGTGAAGTATGAATATGAGCGTTTGATGTTACAGTTAAGAAGATACAGATCAGTAGTAAAGGAATAAATTTCATTAAATATGTCTAGAGTAGTGTTTAGTTGAGCTAAAAAAAAGAAGCTAGTTCAAATATAAGAACTAGCTTCTTTTATATATCATTATAAAGAAAAAATTATCCTTTTCTTTCGATTGCTTTTTTAGCAGCAGCAACTACGTCATTTGATGTAAGACCGTATTTCTCCATTAATTGAGCTGGAGTACCACTTTCACCGAATGTATCATTAACTGCAACAAATTCTTGAGGTGCTAAGAATTTTGTTGTTAAAACACCTGCAACACTTTCGCCTAAACCACCAGCAATTTGGTGCTCTTCAGCAGTTACAATACAACCTGTTTTCTTAACAGACTTCAAGATAGCCTCTTCATCCAACGGCTTAATTGTATGAATGTTGATGATTTCAGCAGAGATACCTTCTTCTGCTAATTTCTCACCTGCAAGGATTGCTTCCCATACTAAGTGGCCTGTCGCAACGATAGTAACGTCTGTACCTTCGTTTAACATCACTGCTTTACCAATTTCAAATTCACCTTCTGGCATGAATACTGGAATTGCAGGACGACCAAAACGTAAGTAAACAGGGCCATCATGTTTAGCAGCTGCAATTGTAGCCGCTTTAGTTTGGTTGAAATCACAAGTATTGATTACAGTCATATTCGGAAGCATTTTCATCATTCCGATATCCTCTAATACTTGGTGAGTTGCTCCGTCTTCACCTAAAGTCAAACCTGAATGTGAAGCTGCAATTTTCACATTTTTACCAGAGTAAGCTACTGACTGACGGATTTGATCATAAACGCGAGAAGTAGAGAAGTTAGCAAAAGTACCTGTGAAAGGAATTTTACCACCAACAGTCATACCTGCTGCAACGTTGATCATGTTCGCTTCTGCGATACCCATTTGAAAGAATCTCTCAGGGAAATCTTTTTTGAAAGCGTCCATTTTAAGAGAACCTGTTAAGTCTGCACATAATGCGACCACGTCCTCGTTCATCTTACCTAGTTCATGTAAGCCCGCACCAAATCCTGAGCGAGTATCTTTTTTCTCTGTGTATGTGTACTTCTTCATTAGTGTATTTGAAGTAATTTTGATTCTTTCAAATAAATTCGGGTACAAATCTAAGGTTTGTCTTCTTGTTCACAAAATTATTTATGTAACAAAACTGTATATTGTCGAAATGATGCAAAATGATACATTCAGGACCCCTGTTTTAGTAGAAGAATTTGATAAAAAAATTGATTATAGCTCAAATATCTTCTCAATCGGGTCATGTTTTTCCGAAAATATAGGAAATAAGTTAAGTGATTACCGCTTTCAAATTACCACCAACCCTTACGGAACTTTATATAACCCTATCTCAATTTTTGATAATCTTTCCACTTCAATAAAAGGGAAAATTATTGATGATCATAAAATCGTTGAAGTAGAAAATGTCTTCAGACATTTCGATTTTCATTCAGATATTTCAGCTCATTCTTTAGAAGAATTGAAATCTAAAATCAATTCGACTCATAATACAGTAAAAAAAATATTAGATACTACACAGTTTCTATTTATTACGCTAGGAACTTCTTTTGTTTTTGAAAGAAGCTCCGATAATGAAATTGTAGCCAATTGTCATAAGGTTCCTGCCAAAGAATTTAGACAAAGACTGTTGACCATAGATGAAATACAGCAATCATTTCAAAAATTATATGCTCTACTCCCAAAGTCTACCACAATAATATTTACAGTCTCTCCTATTCGTCACTTTAGAAATGGATTGGTGGATAACAGTTTAAGTAAATCATTATTAAGATATGCTTGTCATCTTTTTGAAGAGGAACATAATAATGTACACTACTTTCCATCTTATGAAATCATGATGGATGATTTAAGAGATTATCGATATTACGCTGAGGATATGGTACATCCTTCAAAGTTAGCTATCAAATATATTTGGGAGCAATTTAAGAACTCTTTGATTGAGGAAAACTGTTACCCTCTTATGAGAGATTGGGAAAAGATTATCCAAGGGGTAAATCACAGGCCATTTAACCCAAAAACTGAAGCACACCAAAAGTTTTTAAGAAAGTTAAAGACTAAAGCTTTACAAATAAAAAAGTTTAAAACAGAGGATATTATATCAATAATTGATGAACAGATCATCAAGCAATAAATACATTTAAAATCATTACCATTAATTAAAAATATTAAAGCAGAGCTTTATCAATTAAAACAGTTGTTTACCTTAATATTGCATCATAACACATTACAATTATACACTAAATGAAAAAGTTTACACTATCATTTTTACTTGTAGCAAGCGCTATTGTATCAGCTTTTGCTCAATTTACAGAAGATAAACCAAAACTAGTTGTAGGTATTATCGTTGATCAGATGAAATACGATTACATCTCTCGCTATTGGGATAACTTTGGTGAGGATGGTTTCAAAAAATTAGTCGATGAAGGTTATTTCGTAAGAAATGGTCAATATAATTACGCTCCAACGGTTACCGGTCCTGGCCATGCTTCAGTATACTCAGGAACAAGCCCTGCCTATCACTCGATTGTCAACAACCATTTCTATGACAGAGAGAAAGGAAAATCTGTGTATTGTGTAGACGACGACAGATACACTACGGTAGGTGCCGATACTAAAAATGGCAAAAAATCACCTTACCGATTAGCAGTTACTAACTTATCTGATGAATTGAAATGGGCAAGTAATTTTAGATCTAAAGTGTATACGGTTTCAATTAAAGATAGATCTGCAGTTTTACCTGCTGGGCATAGAGCTGATGGTGCTTATTGGTTAGATGATAAAACTGGTAACTGGATTAGTTCATCTTTCTATATGGAAAACCTACCGGAATGGATTGAAAAAATGAACAATGCTAAGAAAAGACCCATTGATCAGTATTTAAAATCTACTTGGGAGCTTTCATTACCTGCGGATAGATATACTGCCTCTACAGAAGACAGCACTGCCTATGAATCACTTTTCCCTGGTAAATCTGAACCCACTTTCCCATATGATATTAAGAAAGGTGTAGCAGCTGATAGAGTAAGAGCAAAGTCAGGTAGAAAATATGACATCATTAAAGGTACACCTTATGGAAATACTGTTGTCACTGAAATGGCTATCAACATTTTAGATAATGAAGGCTTAGGTCAAGATAATTTCACTGACCTTTTAGGTGTTTCTTATTCTTCTACAGACTATGCAGGGCATGCATATGGACCACAATCTATGGAAGTAGAAGATATGTACATTAAACTTGATGGAGAAATTGCTACTCTTATCAAAAGCTTAGATGAAAAAGTAGGCGAAGGAAATTATGTTATTTTCTTAACTGCTGACCATGCCGGAGCCCAAAATGCTGGTTTCATGAGAGACCGCATGAATTTCGAAGCCGTAAATATCAAAAGCAAAGAAGATACTAAAGTAATTGATGCTTACTTAAGTGAGAAGTTTGGCGAAGGAAAATATGTTGCTTCCAATTACTCTGGTCAATTATACTTAGATAGAAACCTTATTGCTGAAAAGAAACTTGATCTAGAGGAAGTTCAAGCTGCTACTGCAGAAGCATTTATGACGATGCCTCAATATGCAGCTGCAATTTTAGGCAAGGACTTAGAAAGAAATGAATATACACTTGGCTATAAAGGTTTAATATATAACGGATTTAACCCAAGGTATTCACCAGATGTATATGGTGTATTAAAGTCTCATAATGTTGATTATGGAAAAGGTGGTACAACTCACTTCTCTCCATATAGATATGATACTCATGTTCCTATTATGTTCTACGGTTGGAAAATTGAATCGGGATATACTCATGCTCCTCATACAATTACTGAAATTGCACCAACCATTTGTTCATTCTTAAACATGAACTATCCATCAGGTTGTTATAGTGATCCAATCATTATTCCATTAGAGGATGAAGATTAAAAAAAAGAAGCAGTTAGTTTCAACTAACTGCTTCTTTTTTAACAAAGGTAACCATTGGCCAACTCAGTATAATCTTTCACTTGATCGTTGACCCACTCGTCATCTTTTTCTAAATATTTAGCCATAAGTTTTGCCACTTCAGGTGCTGCCTCAATACTTGCCTTAGCATCCAAAAGTAACGACCTTGTTCGTCTTGCTAAGACATCTTCTAAAGTCCTTCCCATTTCATGGGTCACACCCCAAACAATATCAGCAAATCTATAAGGCAAATTCTTATGGATTTTATGTTGTAAATCAGGAATTTCATCAATCAACTTATCTATTTTAGAGATATCATTACCATAAACACTTCTAAAATCTAACCGATCAACTCCTTTTTTATATCCATGAAGTAAAACGTCTTTGGTAATACAATGCACCCCCACATCATTGTTCATTCTCTCCATTAAATTGATTGTATCTTCTGCCATTTGTCGATAAGTTGTCCATTTACCTCCAACGACTGTTATCATCTTGGACTTACTGGCAATTACTTTATGTGAACGAGAGATTTTCTTGGTCTCCTCATCTTCAGTTTTCACTAATGGTCGTAATCCTGCAAAAACACTTTTCACATCAGATCTTTTTGGTTCTTCGTTTAAATATTTTGCTGCTGTTTTGAGTATAAATTCAATTTCCTCTTCTAACGCTCTTGGTTCTTCTGACACCTCATCTAATGGTGTATCTGTAGTTCCAACAACAATTTTATTATACCATGGCACTGCAAATAATACCCTCCCGTCTTCTGTCCTTGGTACCATAATAGAAGATTGTCCTTGTAAAAACTCTTTATCTAAAATTATATGAACCCCTTGACTTGGTTTTACAACTGGCTTGTGTTCTTTTTCATCTAATGCTAAAATTTCATCAACAAAGACACCTGTACAATTTATCACATTGCTAGCCTTAACTTGATAAGTATCTTCTGTTTCTTGGTCATTAAATGTTACACCACAAACTTTACCATTCTCATCTTTTTTTAATGATACTACTTTGGCATAATTCAAAACGTCACCTTTATAATCATGGATTGTTTTCATTAAAGTGATCGCTAGTCTAGCATCATCAAACTGCCCATCATAATAAAGTACACCGCCAATTAAACCTTCTTCATTTAAGTTAGGGATTAATGATAAGGTCTTTTCTTTTGATATCATTTCTGACGGGCCAATACCTAAGTCGCCTGCCATGACATCATATACCTTTAGACCTGTTGTATATAAAGGTGCGTCCCACCAATCGTAAACTGGAACAATAAATTTTTGATCATGAACTAGATGTGGAGCATTTTCTTTCATTAGACCTCGTTCTCTCAACGCTTCTCTTACCATACCCACATCTCCTTGCTTTAAATACCGAACACCGCCATGTGCAAGTTTGGTGCTTCTACTTGATGTCCCTTTAGCAAAGTCATGTTGTTCTAATAATAAGGTTTTGTATCCTCTTAAAGTACTATCGAGGGCAGCACCTAAACCTGTTGCTCCACCTCCAATTATAATTACGTCGTAGTTGTCAGTCTCATTTATGTTTTTGAGAATTTCCTCTCGGTTTATCATGGTCTTGTTTATTTTGTGTTTATATATCTTAATTTAAGAATAAAGATTAATAGGTCAGTCTTTTTTAGAGGAATATTTACAAAAAACAGGGTTTAGAAAATTAGATCAATTAAAAACCGATTATTGCTAAATTTATTCAGTGAATATTGCAATTTGAAAACAAAATTGTACTTATTTAGTAGTTGTGTTATAGAAATCATCTTTCTTTCAATCTATTAACTTGAACTATTCAATCTATCCAAATTTTATGCGAACTATCAAGCTAACCATTGCCTTGCTATTCTTGCTGATAAGTCAGGTAATTATTGCTCAAGAAAAGCAGTTTACAATTAGTGGATATGTAAAAGATAACTCCTCTGGAGAAACTCTAATTGGGGCGTCTGTTTATTCTGCTGAAGCTAAAGCTGGAGTAATTACTAATCCTTACGGTTTTTACTCACTTACTCTGCCTGAAGGCACTCATAATATTTCTTTCAAATTTGTCGGTTTTCAGACTTTCAATAAAGAAATTAGTCTCACTGCCAACCAAAAGTTAAATATTAACTTAGTAAGTGCCGACGTTGAACTGGCTGAAGTAGTAGTTACAGGTGAAAGAGAGGATGCTAACGTTGCAGATGTACAAATGAGTACTCAAAAAATGGAAATAGAAACCATTTTAAAAATACCAGCATTATTAGGCGAAGTAGATGTCATCAAGTCCATTCAACTTTTACCTGGAGTAAGTACTGTTGGCGAAGGTGCTACTGGCTTTAATGTTCGTGGTGGTGGCGTTGGTCAGAACTTAGTCCTTTTGGATGAAGCCCCTGTTTTCAATTCCTCTCACCTCTTCGGATTCTTTTCTGTATTTAATCCAGATGCAGTTAAGGATGTGAAATTAATTAAAGGAGGTATTCCCGCTCAATACGGTGGCCGTCTCTCGTCTATTCTTGATGTAAGAATGAAAGAAGGTAATAGTAAGCAATTGAAAGTTCAAGGTGGTATTGGGGCAATTTTCAGTCGATTAACTGTTGAAGCACCGATTATTAAGGACAAAATGTCTTTCCTGATTGGTGGTAGACGTTCTTACATTGATATTCTTGCTGCTCCTTTCTTAAATGATGACTTAAGTGGCTCAAAGTTTAATTTTTGGGATCTTACCGCTAAAATCAACTATGATATTAATGAGAACAACAAAATATTCGTTTCAGGATATTGGGGACGAGATACCTTTGGATCATCAAATATCTTTGAGTCCAATTGGGGTAATGTTACCGGAACTCTTCGTTGGAATCACCTATTCACTGAAAAGTTATTTATGAATGTTACAGGATATATTTCTGATTACGACTATCACTTAGGTGTAAATGATACTCAAGATTCATTCGAATGGGATTCTAGAGTAAAAACTTACTCAGTAAAACCTGAATTGACTTGGTACTTAGGAACAAAAAATACAATCACATTCGGTGGACAATCTATTGTCTATGACTTTTCACCTGGTACAACAACTGCTAAAAGTGGTGGACAAGAACTTCCTCCATTCTCATTGGCAAAACAATACGGCTGGGAAAATGCCTTATACATCGGTAATGATCAAAAATTATCAAAAAAGGTATCCTTACAATATGGATTAAGATTTTCTACTTTCTCGTATATGGGACCTGCCACTACATATGAATATGCCCCTGCTCCTCCAAACACTAGAAAAGAACCAATTCTTGAGTCTGAAAAAACGTATGAAGCTTGGGAGCCTATTGAAACCTACTATAATTTAGAACCTAGATTTGCTGTTAAATATCAATTCAATGAGAAAAGTTCATTAAAAGCCAGCTACAACAGAATGGCTCAATATATTCACTTAATTTCTAATACCAGTGCAGCATCACCTTTAGATGTATGGTCGCCTAGTACGAATAACATCCGACCTCAAATTGGAGATCAATACGCATTAGGATATTTCAGAAACTTTAAAGAAAATACTTTTGAGTTCTCTGGAGAAGTTTATTACAAACCTCTTCAAAACCTAATTGATTATATTGATGGTGCTGACATTCTTTTAAATGAATATCTAGAAGGCGATTTATTACCATCAGAAGGCCGAGCTTACGGTTTAGAATTATACATGAAAAAGAATAAAGGTAAGCTTACAGGATGGGTGAGTTATACTTTTGCCAGATCAGAACAAAAAACTGATGGTATTAATTTAGGTGAATACTATCCTGCTCGTTTCGATCAAGCGCATAACTTAACAGTAAGTAGTTTTTATGATATCAATGAACGCTGGAGTTTATCTGCCAATTTCAATTTTGTAACAGGAACTCCAACTACCTTCCCTACCAATCAAATTGTGGTACAAGATTATGGTGTCCCTCATAATGTTGATGGAGTTAGAAACAATCAACGTATTGGGTACTACCACCGATTGGATATCTCCGCTACACTTAATGGTAAAAAGAAACCAGATAAAAGATGGGAACATTATTGGGTTTTTGGCTTCTACAATACGTATGCAAGACGAAATCCATATTCTGTCTACTTCCAACCTTCAGCACAAAGACCACCTGAAGGGCAACCAGCCCCTAATCAAGCCATTCGCCTTTCTGTGATTGGTACTATTATCCCATCGGTTTCATACAATTTTAAATGGTAAGCAAAATGAAAAAGTTAGCAAACATATATCTCCTATTTTCAATTTTTATCTTTTTCTCCTGTGAAGATGTTATTGATGTAGATCTTGAAACAGGTAGAGCACAAATTGTAGTTGATGGCTGGGTTAATAATAAATTTGAAGAACAGCGTATCCGTTTAATTTCAACAGTAGGCTATTTTGATAATAACACTCCTCCCGCTGTCGAAAATGCAGTTGTCAAATTACACGACCTTGTAAATA
This sequence comes from Flammeovirga agarivorans, assembly GCF_012641475.1. Taxonomy (NCBI): domain Bacteria; kingdom Pseudomonadati; phylum Bacteroidota; class Cytophagia; order Cytophagales; family Flammeovirgaceae; genus Flammeovirga; species Flammeovirga agarivorans. Next base: position 614,217 of record NZ_JABAIL010000004.1, read on the forward strand.
ATAAAGTCATGGATTTCACTTATGATGAAAACGGATATTATACTTGGACACCATCATCTATTGATGATACATTAATTGTAAGGGAACGTCCTGGAGATTTTGACCGAGACAGTGATGGCAATTACAATAATTACTACAAATTAGAAGTATCTGTAAATTTTGACGATAAAGATTTAGCTTTCGAAGCTTTTACATCTCTTGAAAGAGTACCAGTTATCGATTCATTAGTATTTATGACCGATAAAGGTCAAAAGGTAGAAGATGATGAGATTTATGGTGAATTATGGGCTAAAGATTTTGCAGGACCTGCTGACTGCTATTGGATCAAGACTTGGAAAAATGGTTCTTTCTTAAATAAATCTTCGGAGATGCAACTAGCCTTTGATATTACTCCTGGTAGAAGTGATTACGGTAATATTCTTACGGAACCCACCGTTTTTATTCCACCTGTAAGATTAGGAATCAATCCAGTGTTATCTGATGAAGAAGCAGATGCTGGGGAAAAGTTTTATGAAGTGGGTGATACCGTTTATTGTGAAATACATTCTATGACTGAAGATGCGTTTGATTTTATGAGTAGATCAAAGTCATCTATGGCAAATGGAGGGCTTTTTGCTACTCCTTTAGCAAATGTACCTTCAAATATTAAAGCTTCTAACGAAGCAACTGAGGGTATGGTAGTTGGAGTTTTCTGTGGTTCCGCAATAACTTCGCTTGGCTATCGTATTAATAGTAAGCCTCCTTATGATGATCGTTAATTCATAAGGAAAGATTTATCATAGAAGAAGATTTTTTTATATGTCGATTCAACAGGATGTCGAAAAATTCAACCCATCAAGAGAACGCGTAGAAGGGTATTATTCTGAAAGTTACAAACTGATAGACAGAAGTATGCAATATACCCTATTAGGTATGTTTGCACTTGCTATTGGTCTTTCTTTTGAAACAGGAAAATGGATTATCGCATTAGGGTTAGCTTCTGCTTGTTCTATTGCCTACTTCATTTTACTCTACAATAGTACAAATAGCACCTCTCCGCGTTATATTCTTGCGTTTACATTTTTCTTATTTCAAGTTCAGTATTTGATCGTTGCCCCCAACTTTCCCTATGCACAATTCGCTTTTTTTGGAGCATTGACATTACTGACTATGTATCAGTCCTGGACAGTTCTCACCATATATTTCATGTTGACCTTCTTAATGTATGTTTCCTTATCCCTTTTGGGGACAGACATGTGGTTAACGAGACTTTTAGAGGAGAGTATAGAAAATAGATCTTACGAAGGGTTGGTCTCAGTACCTTTAATCACTTTCTTCTATTTTGGTATTTGCTTGTTTATTGCAGCTAGGCTTAAAGATCAATCCTACAGAAATGCTCGATATGCTATTTTCTTAGAAGATCAAATGCATATTGAAGAAAATACAAAGCTTGCACAAGATATTGCTAATGATAAGTTATATGAAAAATACGATATCAATGAAAACGACATTCTTGGTAACTTATTAATTAGTATGAGAGATCAGGTCCGTGAACAGAAAGAAAGTGTTGAAAAACAAGGTTGGATTGCCTCTGGTCTAAGTTCTATTAGTGAGCTTTTACTTTCTGTAAAGGATATCAAAAAGTTAAGTACGAAAACATTAAGAGAGATCACTGAATACCTTCATGCGGGACTAGGAGCTTTCTATTTGTACGATCCCGAAACTGAGCAATTGGAAATTAGCGCCTGCTACAGCGAACACCGTAGAAAAAAGGTAGGTGATAAATATAATGTAGGTGAAGGTCAAGTTGGTGAAGTATTTCTAAAGAACACCCCTACTTTGATTACAAATATTCCTGAGGACTATACGCCGATCAACTCTGGTCTTGGCGAATCTCTACCAAAAAATATCTTTATCGTACCGCTTTCTGTAAATAAGGACGTGGTCGGTGTCATTGAAGTAGCTTCATTGCGTGAATTCTCCGAGCAAGAAAGAGCATTACTTACGGAAATCGCACCTTCTATTGCATTAACGATAAGAACTATTAACTCTCAAAATAGAACTAATGAGTTACTAGAAGATTCTCAAAAGACCAACGACATCCTAAAAAATAAGGAAGAGACCTTAAAGGAAAATATGTTGCTACTCCAAGATACTAAACGTCAGATGGAGATTAAGCAAAAGCAGTTAGAGGAACAAGAAGAAGAAAGTTTACTATTCTTTGAAAGAGCAATGGATGCTATGATTGCTTTTGACGAGGAAGGCAATATACTTAGATTAAACCCTGCAGCTTCTCATATTTTCCAAATTGGTATCGTTGCTGAAGGACAGAAAATCCAAGATGTTTTAGGTAAAAGTTTTGAAAGAGCAGTGAATAATCGTAGAACGATGAAACTCAAAAGAGCAAATGGAGACGTATTCACTGCACTAATCTTTATTACTGAGATTACTACAAACGAACAACTAAGACGCATTGCCTATATTCAGGACATTTCTGAACAAGACAAAAAAGAGAAAGAACTAAGGGTTCTCCTTGATCGAGCTCAAGTAAAGAACGAACAGCTTCTTGAACAAGAGAAAACGATGAAGGAAAGTCTACTAATGAACATAAATACCAAAGATAGGTTGAATAAAGCTCATCAAAGAATTAGTGAGCTTGAACTGGAAATTGGTAAATTGCACCAAGATTTACGAAACAAGAAATAACTTTGGACACAACAACTCAACAAAAAATGATTGATTCCGCATTATTTAAAGCGGCAATGAGACGCATCACTTCAACTGTAACAATTGTTACTTCCGAAGGAATTTCAGGAAAAGAAGGACTAACAGCAACAGCCGTAACTTCCCTATCAGACACTCCTCCTAGTCTTCTAGTATGTGTCAACAAACAGAGTAAAGCTCATGATGTGATTTTACGAAATAAAACCTTTTCGATTCACCTTTTGAATGAGCACCAAGAAGCTGTTTCAAATACATTTGCCGGTTATACTGATAGACAAGGTGACGATAAGTTTTCCATTGTTGAATGGGCTGATCAAGGACAGTATAAATCAATGGAAGGTGCTTTAGCAACTATCCACTGTAAATTGATAGAAGCTCATAATGGTTTTACACATAACATTTTAATTGGGGAGATTACAGAGATTACTCTTTCTGATGAAAATGACAAACCTTTACTGTACGGAAACGGTAAATACACTAGCATCAAATAATATAATTATCCCAATTACAGATATTTATTTGTAAATAAGATGATTACAAAAAACATAAAAATAGGCCCTTCGGGGTCTTTTTTTGGACTAATTCAAGATAAAAACGACCCATCACCAAAAAAAATAAAATAAAAAATGCTTGATTTTAAGATTCATTATTACTTTATTTAAGATATGGAACTAATTTTAACTATTGTTACATAGTTTTTATCCTATTTTTGTCCAATAATTAATCAGGTAAACGAATTTAGAAATTGTACAATTTATATAATTCATTTAAGATTACGAACCCAATAACTGTGTAGTTAATAGTATTTCTCCTCATTAATTTACAATGACTATGATTGAAGAGTACAACAAAATTATTGAATCATTAAACATCAAGTTTATCAGATCCAACAGTCTGAATGTAATACGTTCTGTAAAAGTTTCTAACTTCTACGACGTACAAAACACTGTCATCCAGGTGAAATCAGGCGTTATCCAAATCACCGAAGATGAAATAGCAAAGAAAGGTGACCTAGTTTTTATTCCAGGTGGTAAATCTGTCGAAATCACTTTTGGTGATTCTGATACTACTGAAGTTACTAACGAAAGTTTTATTAACGATAGAGACTCATACTTAAGAAAAATCACTGACGATGTATCTATCCATACCATACAAACTAGTTTCACTTCTGTAACTTTTGACGCCAAGGCTTTTGATTCAGTAAACTTTTTTAATTCTCTTGACATCCCCCCTTTTATTATTCCGGAGCAAGTAGAAGTTAATGAGGCTATTGATAAAATTTATCAAGAATCTTTAGGCGAAAAGCCAGGCAAAGACCGTATTGCTACGAACTTAACTGAGTATGCTGTCATTGAAGTGTTTAGACATGTATTAGAGCAGAAACTATTTGTTGAGCAAATTGCTACAAATAGCAACTACTTTAAAGATCCTCGTCTAATCGATATCTTCAATTTTATCAAAGACAATTTATCTAGCGATTTGTCTAACAAAATTTTAGCAAATGTTGCCAATGTATCTGAAGACTATGTTGGGCAATACTTTAAGATGTTGACAGGTATTAACCCACAAGATTACATTGAATACCAAAGAATGGAGAAAGCTGTTGAGCTTCTTCGTACTTCTAGAAAGAGTATTCGAGCAATTGGTTCAGAGGTTGGGTACAAAGATACAGCTTACTTCTGTAGAAGATTTAAAATGATGTTTGGTATTCCAGCAGGTAAAATGCGTAGAAGAGATTCATTAATGAATGTCTAGTTGGAAAGAATCCACATCTTAAAGATATCAGGTGAGAGACTCATTTTTTGTGAGTCTCTTTTTTTTATTTCTTTCTTAAAACTATTTGATAGTTACAGGGTTGTATTCCTGATTTAAATCAAATTTTAAAAATGTAGGTTTAAACTTCTTTATTATTTTTAAATCATCATTCTTAATTAATTTTTATCCCTATTTTTGCCACAAATAACGTTTAAAAGAAGAATTGTAGTTATGCACACAAATTGGTATTGTGACGATATTAACTCTTACCAGAGAAGGGAAACTGTTGAAGTAACAATTGGAGGTATTCCAATGGGTGGTTCAAACCCGATTAGAGTACAGTCTATGACAACAGTGGACACGATGGACACAGAAGGATCTATCGAAGAAGTAATAAGAATGGTAGATTCTGGTTGTGAATACGTTAGAATTACTGCTCCTAGTATTAAAGAGGCTGAGAACCTTAAAAATATAAAAGAAGGATTAAAGGCAAGAGGGTACGATGTCCCATTAGTTGCCGATATTCACTTCACTCCCAATGCTGCAGAAGTTGCAGCAAAGATCGTTGAAAAAGTACGTATCAACCCGGGTAACTATGCTGATAAAAAGAAATTTGATTTCATTGAATATGATGATGAAACATATCAAGCAGAGTTAGAAAGAATTAGAGAACGTTTTATTCCACTTGTGGAAATCTGTAAGGAACATGGGACTGCTATGCGTATCGGTACTAACCATGGTTCTTTATCTGATCGTATCCTAAGTAGATATGGAGACACTCCACTAGGCATGGTAGAATCAGCTCTTGAGTTCTTAAGGATTTGTAATGACTTAGACTATCACAATATTGTTCTTTCAATGAAAGCAAGTAATACGCAAGTGATGGTTCAGGCCTATCGCCTACTTGTACAGAAAATGCAAGAAGAAGGGCTCAAACCCTATCCTCTTCATTTAGGTGTAACTGAGGCAGGTGATGGTGAAGACGGTAGAGTTAAATCTGCTGTTGGTATTGGTACTTTGCTTGAAGATGGGCTTGGCGACACGGTTCGTGTTTCTTTAACAGAAGCTCCAGAAGCGGAAGCTCCAGTTGCAGCAGCCCTTATCAACAGATATGATGATAGAGCAGCTACTGCAGATCGAATTAATACAACAATTGATGCTTCTCCCAAAAACCCTTTCCAATACGAAAGACGTAAAACTATCGAGGTAGATACTTTTGGTGATCATAACGTTCCAAGAGTAATTGCTGACTTTAGTGAAGTGGAAAACATACAAATGTCAGATCTTAAAAGTATCGGGCATCATTATCTTCCTGCAACTGACAAATGGGGAATGTCAGACCATGGTGCTGATTTTATTTATACAGGTAAAGCACCTCTCCCATTTATGTCACCTAGCGGGATGAAAAATATTGTAGATGCTGATATTTGGCAATCTAATATGGATACCTATCCACTATTCTCTGTTGAGAACTATTTTTCTTCTGCTATCAAGCACAATAGTTTAAACTTTGTCAGAGGAAATATCAATGATATTAATGAGCAAGTTATTGAGGATTTATCAAAAGATACAACTGTAGTCTTATGGATTTTCTCTGAGAACTCTCATACAATGCCTGAGTTAAGGGCTATCTTATTTAAATTATATGCTGCTAATGTTGGTTGCCCTGTTGTCATTGAAAGAGATTATAAGAATGTCACTCCAGATGAACTACAATTATATAGCTCAACGGATATTGGTGGTGTCTTAATAGATGGTTTAGGTGATGGCGTTTTCTTAAAACCGCTTCCTTCAAACAATAAAGAAGAATTACTTGATCAATTAACTACAAGTAATCGCCTTGCGTTTGGTATCCTTCAAGCAGCAAGAACAAGAATGACAAAAACCGAATACATCTCTTGTCCTTCTTGTGGACGTACTTTATTCGATCTTCAAGAGACAACAGCGATGATTAGAAAAAGAACGGATCATCTAAAAGGTTTGAAAATTGGTATTATGGGATGCATTGTCAATGGCCCTGGAGAGATGGCAGATGCTGATTATGGATATGTTGGTTCTGGTAAAGGAAAGATTACCTTATATAGAGGCCAAGATGTAGTAAAAAGAGGCGTCCCTTCTGAAAGTGCTGTAGATGAACTGATAAAAATTATTGATGGAGATGGCAATTGGTTTGAACCAGAAACCAGCGAAATCGAAGCATAATATAAAAGCCTATTGTTTTCTTAACAATAGGCTTTCTTTTTACCCTCTTAATTTATAAAACTGTTCTGATTCACATTTACCCTTCTTAACATTACACCTATAGTCAGTTTTTTAATATTGAAAATTATTCACTATCTTTGCAGGCCGAAATACACGTACTAGCTCTGTATTTCGACTGTTTGATTTTCCACGTACTAGCTCTGGGGTCAACAAATTTATAACATATTTAAAATTAATCTCTTACGTGACAGCACTAACGTAAGGGCGTAAAAAGTGCTATTACAATTATGTCAGAACAATCACAAGACTTCAACTGGGACGAGTTTGAAAGCTCACAATCAGCATTCGGTGACGGTTATTCAGCTGCCGAAAAAGAAGAAATGTTAAAAATGTACGAAGGTACATTAAACCAACTTAACGAGCAGGAAGTAGTTAAAGCTACTGTAGTTTCTATTACTGATCGTGACGTAGTTTTAAACATCGGCTTCAAATCTGATGGTTTAGTTCCTTCAAACGAATTCCGTGACACTCCAGACCTAAAAGTAGGTGATGAAGTTGAGGTATTTGTTGAGCAACAAGAAGACAATCACGGTCAACTTGTTCTTTCTAGAAGAAAAGCTAAAATCGTTCGCGCTTGGGAGAATATCCAAAATGCTCTTGATAACGACGTTGTTATCGAAGGTGTTGTTAAGCGTAGAACAAAAGGTGGTCTTATCACTGATATCTTTGGAATCGAGGCGTTCTTGCCAGGTTCTCAAATTGATGTGAAGCCTATCCGTGACTTCGACGTATTCGTTGGTAAGAAGATGGAATTGAAAGTGGTTAAAATCAACCACGCAAATGATAACGTTGTAGTTTCTCATAAGATCCTTATCGAGAAGGATTTGGAAGAGCAAAAACAACGCATCTTGAACAACCTAGAAAGAGGTCAAATCTTGGAAGGTGTGATCAAAAACATGACAAACTTCGGTGTATTCATCGATTTAGGTGGTGTAGATGGTCTTCTTCACATTACAGACATCTCTTGGGGTCGTATTTCTCATCCAGAGGAAGTATTGCAGCTTGACCAAAAAGTTAACGTTGTTGTACTTGACTTTGATGATGACAAGAAACGTATCTCATTAGGTATGAAACAACTTACTTCTCACCCTTGGGATTCTCTTGGTGCAGATGTTGAAGTTGGAGCTAAAGTTAAAGGTAAAATCGTAAACGTTGCTGATTACGGTGCATTCTTAGAAATCATGCCAGGCGTTGAAGGTCTGATCCACGTTTCTGAAATGTCATGGTCACAACACCTACGTAACCCTCAAGACTTCATCAAAGTTGGTGACGAAATCGAAGCAGTTGTATTAACTATCGATCGTGACGAGCGTAAGATGTCTCTTGGTATCAAGCAATTAACTGAAGATCCTTGGACTAAGCAAGACTTATTAGACAAGTACGCTGTTGGTACTAAACACACTGGCGTTGTTCGTAACTTGACTAACTTCGGTCTATTCTTAGAATTAGAAGAAGGTATCGACGGTTTAGTTCACGTTTCTGACTTATCATGGACTAAGAAGATCAAGCATCCATCTGAGTTCATCAAACAAGGTGAGAAATTAGACGTAATCGTTCTTGAGATCAACCCTGAGGAGCGTCGTTTAGCTTTAGGTCATAAGCAATTAGAAGAAAACCCATGGGAGCACTTCGAAACTGTATTTACTATTGATTCTGAGCACAAAGGTACTATCCTTTCTAAATCAGACAAAGGTGCAGTTATCGAATTACCATACGGTATCGAAGGTTTCGCAATGACTAAAAACTTGAAGAAAGAAGACGGTTCTACACCAGAAACTGGTGAGTCTTTAGACTTCAAAGTATTAGAATTCTCAAAAGAGGATAAGAGAATCCTTCTTTCTCACGTTCACACTTACTCGGATCCAGCTCCAAGCAAAAAAGCGGCTCCTAAGAAAGGTGGCGGAAAAGCACAAGCAGCGTCAAATGAAGAAGCTACGACTTCTTTAGGTGATTTAGATGCTTTAGCTAACTTGAAACAACAATTAAAAGACAAGAAGTAATCTCTGATTACAAAAGCTTTTAATTTATAGCATACAGGTACACCCTATCATTGAGTTGATAGGGTGTTTTTTTATTTTTTAAATTTTTACCCAAACAGAAAAGAGAAAACTTAAATTCTGTTTAAAGAAAAAATAATTGCAATACTACCCAATCAGCAAAAGATTATTCTACATCAGCCTATTTTTATAAAACAAACAATCTTCACTATGTTAAAATGCAATAAATTAAATTACGCAATACACTAACTGTCAGGTAGTTAACATTCGTTTTATATGTTAACTTATCATGAATTATTATTCATTTATTATTATTAACAATCCGTAAAACACTGAATTTGAAGGTTTTAAATATTTAACAATATTAAGATTAATGTTAACTATTTTAAGATATCGATTGTATGTATACTTTTGTGGCGAACAATTTCAAATTTATTCCATCTAACATTTAACTTTTTTTCTTTTTATGAAAAAGTTTTATTTACTGCTTCTAACAACGTTGATTTCATTTTCAACATTTGCCCAAGAAGTGTCAACCTTGATTAAAGGTATTGTAATTGACAATGACACTAAAGACCCAGTTATCGGTGCTACGGTTGTTATTGACGGAACTAAAACAGGTTCTATTACAAACTTCAATGGAGAGTTCGCTATCAGAACTCAACAACAAGGTCCAAAAAAAGTCATCATCTCATTTGTTGGCTACAAATCAATTGAAAAAGAAGTAAACCTTACTGGTGAAGAAGTTTCATTCGGTGAGTTAAAATTAGCTTCTGATGCAATTGGTCTGAATGAAGTGGAAGTGATTGCTTCTGTAGCAATCGACCGTAAGACTCCGGTTGCAGTTTCTACAATCAACCCTGAGTCTATCGAAACTAAATTAGGTACAAAAGAATTTCCTGAAATATTAAAATCGACTCCTGGTGTATACGCTACTAAACAAGGTGGTGGTTATGGTGACTCAAGAATTAACCTTCGTGGATTCTCTTCTGCTAACATCGCTGTAATGATCAACGGTGTGCCAGTTAACGATATGGAAAACGGTTCTGTATACTGGTCGAACTGGGCTGGTTTATCTGACGTGACTAGATCAATGCAAGTACAAAGAGGTTTAGGTGCTTCTAAAGTAGCTGTTCCTTCTATTGGTGGTACAATCAACATCCTTACTAAAACTACTGATGCTGACAAAGGCGGTAACGTTTACTATGGTATTGGTAATGACGGTAGAGAAAAGATCGGCTTAACATTATCAACTGGTAAAATGGATAATGGATTTGCTGTAACTTTCTCTGGTTCAAGAACAACAGGTCAAGGTTTTGTAGATGCTACATCGTTTGAAGGTTACTCATACTTCTTGAACGTTTCAAAAGAGATCAACAAGAACCACATGCTTTCATTCACTGCATTTGGTGCACCACAAACTCACGGCCAAAGAAATGGTTACAACCAAGGTATCGAAGATTACCAAAAGAATGGTGGTATCAGATATAACCCAGACTGGGGATATTTAGACGGTCAAGAATACAACTTATTCACTAACTTCTACCATAAGCCGCAAATTTCATTGAACCACTACTGGACAATCAATGAAAAGTCTAACTTAAGTACATCTGCTTATGTTTCTATCGGTCAAGGTGGCGGTACTGGTTTCTTAGGTACTTCTAAAGATACTGACGCTTACAGAAGAGCTGATGGTCAAATCGACTTTGAGAAAATCAGAGATGAAAACGTAGCTTTAGCTGAGCAAGGTTTAGGATCAGAAACTATCTTAAGATCATCAAATAACAATCACACATGGGTAGGTGCATTATCTGTTTATGATAATAAACTTACAGATTACTTAACTTTCATGGGTGGTTTAGATGTAAGATACTACTATGGCGAACACTACAGACAAGTTGAAGACTTATTAGGAGGCGAATACTTCTTAAATACATCTAACGTAAACATTCCAAATCAAAAAGCTGTTGTTGGCGACAAAGTAGCTTACCACAATGATGGTGAAGTATACTGGTTAGGTGGTTTTGGACAATTAGAGTACTCTAAAGATAGACTTTCTGCTTTTGTATCTGCAGCTGTATCTCAAACGACTTACGTTCGTTACGACTTCTTTAACTACACTCCTGAGAATCAAAAGTCTGATAACTACAACTTCTTAGGTTACAGTGCAAAAGGTGGTGTAAACTACAACTTAACAGATAACCACAATGTATTCTTCAATACAGGTTATATCTCAAGAGCTCCTTTCTTCCGTTCTGTTTTCCCTAATTACACTAACGATGGAAACAAAGATGCGGAAAATGAAAAAATCTTATCTTTTGAATTAGGCTATGGTTACCGTTCAGCTAAGTTCAATGCTAACGTGAACATCTACCATACTCAATGGAAAGACCGTTCATTTACAAGAACAGTCAACCAAGATTTCACTGCAAACTTATTAGGTGTAAATGCTACTCACCAAGGTATTGAGGTGGATGCGAAGTACAAGGTGAATCACAAATTATCATTCTACGGTATGCTTTCTGTTGGCGACTGGAGATGGGATAATGATTTAAATAATGTACCTATTTACGACCAAAATAATCAAGTTGTTGATTCAGTAAACGTATTTATCAAAGACCTACATGTAGGTAACTCTGCTCAAACAACTGCTGCACTTGGTTTCGATTATGAATTAGTAAAAGGTTTAAAATTAGGTGTTGATTATAACTTCTTCGGAAACAATTATGCTGACTTCGACCCTACTCGTCGTAACGATTCAGAAGACAGAAGCGAAGCATGGAAGATGGAAGATTTCAACGTAGTTGATATCAATATCCGTTACAAATTCCAAATCGGTAAATTAAACTCTACTCTTTATGGCAACGTTGACAACTTATTCGATGTTGAGTACATCACAGATGCTCAAGATGGTGCTGACCACACTGCACAATCTGCTACTAGAGTTTACTACGGTTTAGGTAGAACTTGGAACATGGGTATGAAACTAAACTTCTAATCAAAGCTTAATTAAGAAAAATGAAAAAGTCATTAATATATATTGCAGCAGTAGCCGCAGGTCTATTTTCATGTGATCCTTACAAGGAGTTACATAATGAGACACAAGAAGATTTAAAGCTTCAAAGAGAAAATGATGCAATTCCTTCATCATTAGTTATCTCTGAAGATGATAGAGTTTTCGCTACGATCAATGAAGCTCACACTGATATCCCAGTACAATTATCGGAGACATATAATGCCAATTCTTATACTGATCAAAGAGTAATTGAAGTTGAGTATACATTATTAACTCAGAGCTTAGCTCCAAAAATTTATCTTCAAAACGAGCATTACCAAATTACTGGTAATGAGTATTGCTTAGAAAGTGAAGGATGGTTACCAACTGAAGCAGACGCTGAAGAAGAAATCACTTTAACTTCTGATGATTACACTTTTGCTGGAAACAGATACCCTAACTTCAGTGAGTCAGATTATGACGAAGGAGACTACAAAGGTTATACTTATGACAGCAGATTAGACGCAATGATTAGTGACATCCTTGAGAACCACAGATCATTCGACAGAACAAAAACTGTTGACGTAATTTTCGAAGTATACAAGGCAGGTACAGATACAATTACTTATGCTGCGGATACATTAACTGGTTGTACATACCAATTCTTACCAACAGATAATGTTGAATCTAAAATCACTGAGATTTTAAATACATTAAATGAAGACCAAGCTGTTGCAAGTCAAATTGAAGTAGCTTATAAAGTTGGTGAAATTGGTGACATCTCTAATGAAGTTAATTTCTTCCAGAAAAGTGAAGAAGCTAAATGGGCTGTAATTGCAACAGATGCTCTTGTTCATGAATATGATACTTTACAAGATGCGGATTATACTTCATTTGGTTTAGAATACAATAGCTTCTCAGGAGCTACTGCTTACCAAAATTACTTACCTCAATTCTTAACTCTAAAATTCCCTTACGCTCAAGAAGGCGATAATATTAGAGTAAGTTATGATGCTTATGTAAGTGGATCTACAGACGACTATTTAGCAGAATATACATTCACTGCAGGTATGTGGAACGAAGTAGCACCTTTCGAAGAAAATACTGTAACTGTTGACAAGTTTAAGTACTTACATGCAGAGACTGCTTGGAAAGTATCTTTAGCTGAAGTAATTACTTTAACAACTGCTGATTATGCAGTAACTGGAGATGACAAATATGGTAACTTCGGTTACTATGACAACGTTGAAGGTGAATATCCTGAGGGTACTCCTGTTGAGAATATCATTGATGCAAAAATCAATCATATCTTAACTGAAAACTATCCAGATTTAATGAAGGATGGACAAGAAGTTATCGTAAACTACATGTACTATGACAACGGTACTAATGAAGTTTCTAGAAACTATATTTACTCTGGAGCTACTGAAACTTTTGAAAGAAACTAAGTAGATTTCCAATCAAAAAAAGAGGCCAACAGGATTATTTCTTGTTGGCCTTTTCTTTTTCTAAGAAACTGAGAGGCAATATATTTAAGGCGATACGAAATTTCTTTTAACATAAACTCTATTACTTATATTGTATATAGTTATCAAATCATAACTCAAAAACACAATTCAAAAACAATCTATTCATTATTACAATTCTATACGATAAAGAATTTATGAAAAAGGCAATTTTGCTGCTTCTATGTACATTGCTCTCTCAATTAATGTATGCCCAGGAAGCGACTACAATCATTAAAGGTACTGTAATTGAAAAAGAAATAGATCAACCTGTAATTGGTGCATCTATTATTATTAAGGGTACCACCACAGGGACAACTTCAGACTTTGATGGAAACTTTGCATTAAAATCCAATACTACTGGAACTGCTACGGTGGTAATTTCATTTGTTGGTTTACAATCCATAGAAACGGAAGTGGATTTCAATGGTGCTACTGTTGAAATGGGTGAAATTTACATGGAATCAGATGCTATTGGCCTTGCAGAGGTTGAAGTAGTAGCCTCTGTTGCAGTAGACCGTAAGACACCTGTTGCAGTTTCCACAGTAAAACCAGAAGTACTTGAAGAAAAACTTGGTACTCAAGAGTTTCCTGAAATATTAAAATCTACTCCAGGGGTTTATGCTACAAAATCTGGTGGCGGATTTGGAGACTCAAGAATTAATCTTAGAGGCTTCTCTTCTGAAAATATTGCGGTGATGATTAACGGTGTTCCTGTAAACGACATGGAAAATGGTGCCGTATATTGGTCAAACTGGGCAGGACTTTCAGATGTTACAAGAACAATGCAAGTTCAAAGAGGTTTAGGAGCCTCTAAAGTTGCTGTACCATCTGTAGGTGGTACGATAAATATCTTAACGAGAACTACCGATGCAAAAAAAGGTGGTAGCGTGTATTACGGAATAGGAAACAATAATTATAATAAGATAGCATTTACGGCTTCTACTGGTAAAACCGAAAACGGATGGGCAATCACTGTTTCAGGAGCAAAAACTACTGGTAATGGATTTGTAGATGCAACACAATTTGAAGGTTACTCCTACTTTGCCAACGTTTCAAAAGAAATTAACGCTCAACATCAATTATCATTTACTGTATTTGGAGCACCTCAAGTTCATGGTCAAAGATCAAATAAATTGAACTTATTGGATTATCAAGAATCCGGTAGAGGAATAAAATTCAACGGTGATTGGGGGTATAGAAATGGTGAAGTTTTTAATATTAGAGAGAACTATTACCACAAACCTCAAATGTCATTAAACTGGTATTATAACATCAATGACAAGTTAGACCTTGCTACTGTAGTTTATGCTTCTATTGGTCGAGGTGGTGGATCTCGAGGTGTAGGTGTAGATAAATTCTCTCCTAATTGGAGCTCCCCTTACAGAAGAGACGGTGTTATTGATATTGATAGAATTGTTGATGAAAATGTTGCTCTTGGTCGACAAGGTTCAGAATCTATCATTGTAAATGGTGTAAACAACCACCAATGGTATGGAGGTTTATCTACACTTACAGCAACATTCTCTGATTATATCACCTTTACTGGCGGTCTTGATATCAGATACTATGAAGGCAATCACTACAGGGAAGTAAAAGATTTATTAGGAGGTCAATTCTATATGGACCCTGCCTTAAGTGGTGCTGAAGCTGGAGCTCCTGGCTCATTTGCTAGACCTTCTAAGGTTGGTGATAAAGTAGAATATAACAATGATGGCCTAGTATGGTGGCAAGCTTTATTTGCACAAGCTGAGTATTCTAAAGATGCACTTTCTGCTTTTGTTTCTGCATCAATATCTAACCAATCTTTCCAAAGAATCGATTACTTACAATATCGACCTGAAAACCAAGCCACTGATTGGCAAAGCTTCTTTGGATATAATATAAAAGGTGGTGCTAACTATAACCTAAATGAAAATCACAATGTTTTTGTCAATGCAGGTTATTTTTCAAGACAACCCTTCTTTAATAGTGTTTGGCCTACTTACACAAACGACACAAATACAGGTGTAGTAAATGAAAAAGCACTAAGCTTTGAAGTAGGATATGGCTACAGAAGTAAATTAGTTTCTGGTAATGTTAACCTTTATCATACTACATGGAAAGACAAGTACTATAGAGCATCCGTAAGACCGGACAATTCATCTGAAACTTTCTCGGCAAATATTCCTGGTATCGATGCCTTACACATGGGTGTTGAATTAGACCTTGTTATTCGCCCTACTGATAAGTTGAATATCACAGCGATGTTCTCTTATGGTGATTGGAAATGGAACAGTGATGTATTAGGTGTTCCAATCCTAGATAACACTCAACAAGTAGTTGGTGAAGTTGATATCTATGCTAAAGGCGTTCATGTAGGTGACGCGGCTCAGACTACTGGTGCTATCGGTGTTAGTTATTTAGTTCTTGGTGGTTTAAAAGTTGGTGCAGATTGGAATATAGCAGATAGATTATACGCTAATTTCAATGTTACTCAATTAGATAGCCCTGAGAAAAGTGTTGATTCATGGCAAGTTCCTACTTATAACTTATTCGATTTATTCGCTAGTTATAAATTCCCTATGGGACCATTTGATGCAAGTTTAAATGCTAAAGTCAACAATGTTGGTAATGTAAAATATGTGTCAGATGCATTTGATGGTTCTACTCATGATTACCAAACTGCTCAGGTATTCTATGGAGCAGGTACAACATGGTCGACTTCTTTAAAAGTTCAATTCTAATTTGAAATACTCTGATAATGAAAAATATATATAAAATTGCAGGCGTACTCATAGGCATATTAGGATTGAATTCCTGCGATCCACTGAAAGATATAAATAAAGAACTTGAGAATAGTTCAGCAGTTTCCCCTACAGAAATTGCTTACACTCTTACATCAGATGACTATGGATTATCTTGTTCAGAAGATGTACAAAACTTTGAAAGTTTTTCAGCAAATGTCCCTCCAGATAATGATACGTGTGGTGTAGCACAAATTCTGGATCAAAAATTTGTAGGTGTTGATGGCGATATCTTAAACGCGACTTACAACTTATATGATCCTTTATTCAAAGGCACTTCATTACAATATCAAGCAACTCAGGCGGATTACGATCGCTTTGGTACATTTAGTTCTTTATCTCTAAGTCAATCCATTATCATTGTCGATTCTGTTTGGACAGCAACTTATGGAGAAACAGCTACAAGAACAGATGTTGTCGCTTTAACAGCA
Organism: Flammeovirga agarivorans; assembly: GCF_012641475.1. Taxonomy (NCBI): domain Bacteria; kingdom Pseudomonadati; phylum Bacteroidota; class Cytophagia; order Cytophagales; family Flammeovirgaceae; genus Flammeovirga; species Flammeovirga agarivorans. The sequence goes on from NZ_JABAIL010000004.1 coordinate 630,651, forward strand.
AATTACTATGATGGAAGTACAACTCATAGTGACACTCTAATCCAATATATTGCCACAGGAAGTCCTGCTTGGGAACAAGTATATGTACTTACTGCTGATGATTATACTGCAATGGATCAGTCACATAGTAATTTCGGGTCTAAAGATGATGGTCTAGGGCGTATGACTACTTGGATGAATTTGTTCTTCAACCCTTATGCTAATGAAGGTGATGTTCAAGTATTACAATATGAAGTATATAATCGAGACGGAAACGAAGAGTATGTTGTTTACTTTAGCTTTACCAATTCTGCCTGGAGTTATACAGCAGATACCTACCCTGCTACCGATGCTTTTAAATGGAAAGTAGATTTACAGGCTTGGGAGATTGCTCCAGTTTATACTTTTACAAACATAGGCGGAGACACACATGACAAAGAGTATACTTTAACAGAAGCAGACTATAAAACACAAGGGGAAAGTTATCCAAATTTTGATACTAGATATAACTCACAAGAAGATATCGATAGAAAAATTGGAAACATTCTAAATGCTCAAAGTGAGATTGTTATTGAAGATGGTGATATTATAAAAGTGAATTATGCGGTTTACCCAACAGGTACTGCTCCTACTACAGGAAACTATCAGGCAAGTTTACCGTAAACATAATTGACTTTTTACAGTATATATAGAGGCATCGTTGATTTGATGCCTCTTTTTAGTCTAAGATTTTTTCTATTATGGTAAAACCAATCAGTAAACTATTTTTATTATTACTTTCATTTTTCACCATTCAATTGAATGCACAATCTCTTGATTCACTAATCAGTTTCCCTGAGGATCATGAGTTTTATTCATATCATAAAATTGATAGTTTCGAATATTCATTAAGTAGTCCATACCATACTTTTCATACATTGTATGACTTTTTGGATGAAGATAATTTTCATCCTGGAATTGCTGCGAGAGTATTTAATAAAAATATTGGTTCAATAGAAAAACGACAACAGTTAGCAGAAGATTTAAAACTTATTCTAAGTGCCAAAGGTATTTATCCACACAACACTAATGTTTCATTACTTAAGAACTATGTGGATAAAAAGACAAACAAAAGAAGGTTTACTATAACAGATAAATACCCTGACATTTATCTTATTAAATATTCAGATGGAAACTGGTACTTCTCAAGATATACATCCGAAAGGATTCCTTATATATTTAATGAAATCTATCCAGGCATCTCAAGAAAAATTATTGAGTTTGTCTTAAAAATCAAACAAAATAACAATCAACTATTAGGGAAAGATACATGGCAAATCACATCGTTATTTTCATTAATCCTGATGTTAGTAATAGTGGGTTATTTATTGAACTACTTATTAAAGTTTGCCACTCTTAAGATCACTAACCCAGATTATAAAAGCTTTATCCTTGATCGGATCATAAATCATTTTATCAAGCCCGTAAACTATGCTATTCTATTATACATGTTTAATTGGCTATTACCATTATTCTTGATTGATAGTGATTTATCTTATTACCTTTCTACTGTTGTACGAGTATTATTAGGCATCGCTATTTTACTAATACTCTATAGATCTGTTGATATTATTGTGTATCAGATGTATCACAAGACAAAATACAATAGATTAAACTTTAATGAGAACCTATCTCCTATTGTGAAAACCTCGATGAGGATTTTCGCAGTATTAATTGGTATAGGAATTTTCTTTAATATGCTTGGGTATGATATCACCAACTTTATAGCAGGACTTTCATTTGGTGGTATTGTCATCGCTTTTGCTGCTCAAGACACAGTAAAAAACTTTATTGGCTCCATTATGCTTTTTGCCGATCAGCCGTTTAGAGTTGGAGATTATATTGAAATCGATAATTTGAGTGGTGTGGTTGAGGAAATTGGATTCCGTTCTACCAAAGTTAGAACTTTTGAAGATTCAGTAATGGTATTCCCGAATAGTTTATTATCAGATAATAGAGTTGATAATAAAGGAATGCGTAACTCAAGAAGGTTTAGAACCTTGATTTCGATTACTTATAATACTCCGAGGACAAAGATTATTAAGTTTACAAATGAGATTAGAGAGATTATCAAAAATCATCCATTAAGTAAACCTGATGCTTATTATGTACATCTAAATGAGTTTGGGCCAAGTTCGTTAGATCTTCTTTTTCAAATGTACATCTGTACCAATGAGAGGATTATTGAGCTTCAAGCTCGAGAAGAAATTATGTTAGAAATCATTCGCTTATCGGAAGAAATAGGTGTTGAGTTTGCGTTCCCAACTCAAACGGTTTATTTTAATAATGAAGATGAAATAAATAATGATACAGAAAAGGGTATCACTTAAAAAGAGATACCCTTATTATCTATTCAAATTTTAAAATATGTCCTTAGTTTTCCACTTGCTCATCTTCTAACAAGATTTGAAGTACTTTCTTAGCAGAGTAAGGAACTCTTGTACCTGGACCAAAGATCGCAGCTACACCAGAATCATAAAGGAATTGATAATCTTGCTCAGGGATAACTCCCCCTGCAAATACCATAATATCCTCACGTCCTAGACGTTTTAACTCTTCAATTAATTGTGGAATTAAAGTTTTATGACCAGCCGCTAATGAAGATGCACCCACACAGTCTACATCGTTTTCAGCCGCTTGTCTTGCTACCTCTTCTGGAGTTTGGAAAAGTGGACCCATATCTACATCAAAGCCAATATCTGCAAATGATGTTGCAATTACTTTAGCTCCTCTATCATGGCCATCTTGTCCCATTTTCGCAACCATTACTCTAGGACGTTTACCCTCAAGTTTCTCAAATTCATTGGCTAATGCCTTTGCCTCAGCAAATGCTTTATCACCGGCTACTTCATGAGAGTATACCCCTGAAATGTTACGAATTGTAGCTTTATATCTTCCGAAATCTTTTTCCATAGCATCAGAAATTTCACCTAAAGACGCTCTACATTTAGCAGCTTCTACAGCTAACTCTAGTAAGTTACCTTTTCCAGTTGCTGCCGCTTCTTCAATAGCTTTCAATGCAGCATCACATTTTGCTTGGTCTCTATTTGCTCTAAGAGACTTTAATCCAGCAATTTGTCCTTCTCTAACTGCAGTGTTATCTATTTCTAAAACGTCGATTTCTGTCTTTTCGTCTGCGATAAATTTGTTAACACCCACAATTGTATCTTGGCCAGAATCAATTCTAGCTTGTTTTCTTGCAGATGCCTCCTCGATACGCATTTTAGGAATACCTTTTTCAATGGCTTTTGCAATACCACCATGCTCTTCTACTTCTTCGATAAGTTTCCAAGCTTTATGTGCAATTTCATGTGTTAAATATTCCACATAATGAGATCCAGCCCAAGGGTCAATTACCTTACACACATTTGTTTCATCTTGGATGTATAACTGAGTGTTACGAGCAATTCTTGCAGAGAAGTCCGTTGGTAATGCAATGGCCTCATCCAATGCGTTGGTATGCAATGATTGAGTATGACCTAATGCTGCTCCCATTGCTTCAATGGCTGTTCTAGCTACGTTGTTAAAAGGATCCTGTTCCGACAATGACCAACCTGAAGTTTGAGAGTGCGTTCTCAAGGCCATTGATTTAGGGTTTTTAGGTTTGAATTGTTTTACAATTTTAGCCCATAACATTCTACCTGCTCTCATTTTTGCAATCTCCATGAAATGGTTCATACCAATTGCCCAGAAGAAGGATAAACGTGGAGCAAAATCATCAATATCTAAACCTGCTGCAATACCCGCTCTGATGTACTCTAAACCATCTGCTAATGTATAAGCCAATTCAATATCAGCTGTTGCCCCTGCTTCTTGCATGTGGTAACCTGAGATAGAAATGGAGTTATACTTCGGCATATTCTTAGAAGTATAAGAGAAAATATCTGAGATAATTCTCATTGAAGGTTTTGGTGGATAGATATACGTATTACGCACCATAAATTCCTTCAAGATATCGTTCTGGATTGTACCACTTAGCTTTTCTTTTGATACTCCTGACTCTTCAGCAGCAACAATATAGAAGGCCAATACTGGAATTACTGCACCATTCATTGTCATTGATACTGACATTTTATCTAATGGAATATCATTAAATAAAACTTTCATATCCTCTACTGAATCGATGGCTACACCAGCTTTACCCACATCACCAACTACTCTAGGGTGATCAGAATCATACCCTCTGTGAGTCGCTAAGTCGAATGCTACTGATAAACCTTTTTGACCCGCAGCTAAATTTCTCTTATAAAATGCGTTTGATTCTTCTGCTGTTGAGAAACCTGCGTACTGACGGATCGTCCAAGGACGCAAAGCATACATTGCTGAATATGGTCCTCTTAAAAATGGAGGAAGACCTGCTGCGAAATTTAAATGTTCTGCCGAACTATAATCTGCTTCCTCAAATCCTTTTTTTACCGGAATACCTTCTGCGGTTTTCCAAGCATCACTCTCTTTTACCAAGTTTTCAGGTGAAGTGAGTTTAATATTTTTAATATCGAGTTTTGAAAAATCTGGTTTCATTTTTCGTCAATTTAAGTGGTAGTGGTTGCTGATTAGTTAATCTCTAAATCAGCTTGGAACTGTGCTAAGCTTTGAATGGCATTTGTTTTTACATGAACAAAACCATCAACGCCAGCAGCAAGGAATTCTGCTTCTTTGTCACCTGGGTGACCAGCAAGAATTAGTTTTTTCCCTTTTGCTTCTGATGCTTTAAAAGCTTTAGCGAAACCTTCAACATGCTCTGCATATTCAGGATCTGAAGAACACATCACTATAATGTCTGCATCATTCTCAATTGCTCCTTTTACAGCTTCTTCAGCTGAAGCATAGAATTGTTCTGATGAAACAAAACCTGCAGTACCAAAGAAATCCATTGCGAATGTTGATCTTGCTTTTCTCATAGCAAGATTACCAAATAGTGCATTGAATACTTTAGGACGTTCCCCACCATCTTTGACGTAACGTTCTGTTTTCAAACGCAGACTTTCAAATTGAAGTGTTGCTCTCTGACCATGTAGTAATTCTACTTTTGCCTCATGATCGTGTTGAAGTTTTACATCTTCTGGATTCACCATTTCCTCTTGATTTGGATAACGGTTAGTACCAACATAAACACTTCTTCTTTGAGCAATTAATTTCTCTTTCTTATCGCGAGTCTCTCTTATTAATCCTTGGATTGTTCCATTTTCAAAACAAGCTAAGAATCCATTTTCAGACTCAATAGTTTGGAATAACATTAATGCTGCATCCAATAACTTTTCTGTAAGAGAATCTAAATAATAAGACCCCGATGCAGGATCTGCCACTTTACCCAAATAAGCTTCTTCTCTCATGATGTGAGAGATGTTAAGTGCAACTCTTTGAGATTGTGTTGTTGGCTTTTCATATGAAGCATTGTGTGCTTCAATATTAATTGCATTCACACCACCAAGTACAGCAGACATTGCTTCTGTTGTATTACGAAGCATGTTTACGTTTGGATCATAAAGTGATTTAGACCAAAGTGATGAGTTCGCTAGTATTTCAATTGACTTTTCATCAAAATCAGGATTATATAATTTAGCTACTTCAACAACTAATAATCTAAAGGCTCTGAATTTTGCAATCTCATGGAAATAATCTCCAGCCACTGCAGCTTGGAAGATGATATTCTGTAATACTTCTTCTGGTGAGATATCAAACTTCTGAAGTTGATCAATATACTCTACCATTGTATTCAATGTGAACGCCAGCTCTTGTGTATGGTTTGCACCAGAATTAACAAAAGCGGTAGAGTTAATACTTAAAACTCTAAAGTCAGGCATTTCACTAGTATAAGAAATCAAGCGAGAAATTCTTTCGATACCGTCTTCATCCAAAATACCAGTAGTAGAATAAGTTGAGATTGGATCAAAATTGACAAAACCTCTTACCTTATCAAGAGAAACACCATGGATATGTAAATACCCAACATAATCTCTTACAAGTGTTCTTGGGTGAGCTACATTTTCGAAACCAATTCCTACCATTTCGATACTGATACCTTTTAAAGCTAATTCAATATCAAAATCTTTTACATGATCTACATTAAAGATTAGTCCTTCAACTCCTCTTTCTAGTAAGAACAACGCATTTTTATTGATTTCTTCATTGGTGTCTCCTACTACTTTCTGGAAACTCTTCCAATCAAGTCCCTCTTTCTCTGAAGAAGGTAATATATCTTTTAATTGATCTAATACATCTAATTTTTCAGCCCTGTCTTCATGATCGAAGTAAGGCTGTATTTTCATCCCGTTTTCTGTGTTCCAAACGAGTTTTCTATCGAAGTCGGCCCCTTTTAAATCAGTAACTACTTTTTCTTTCCAAGCTTCTTTACTGATTGGCTCGAAGTCTGAAAATAACTTATCAGCCATAATTTATGTTGTTTGTGTGGTTTTGTGTGTGATACAATAATAAAACAAAAACCGGAACAAATTGAGTTGATTATAACCAAGAGAAAGAAAAATCATGTAATTTTTACACTTATACTCTCTTGGTTATATAACAAATTGATATTTAATTAGGTTTAAACCACTAAACCAATTCCGGTACTACAGCTGAAAAAGATTGGTAACTTCTACCAAAACGTTCTCTAGCTTGACGATCCAGGTCTTCTCTATGATCTGGATGAGCAATTGCGATTAATGCTTTTGCTCTTTGTGCTAAGTTTTTACCAAATAGATCAGCAATACCATGTTCAGTAACTACAAAGCGAGCATGAGCTCTTGTTGTCACTACACCAGCCCCCGGCTGTAAGATTGCTGAAATTTTAGAGTGTCCTTTTGCTGTCACAGAAGGTAAAGCAGTAATTGGCTTACCTCCTTCAGATAAGGCTGCACCTCTCATAAAGTCCATCTGACCACCAACTCCTGAATACATTCTAGTACCAATTGAATCCGCACAGATTTGTCCTGTTAGATCTACCTCAATTGCAGAGTTAATTGCTGTTACTTTAGGATTTTGACGTATCACAGCTGTATCATTTACAAATGCGATATCCATCATTTCAACCTCTGGGTTATCATCCATAAAGTCATATAACTTTTTAGTACCCATTGCAAAACCTGATACAATTTTGTGAGGTAAGATCTTTTTGTTTGATCCATTTACAATACCTTTTTCACATAAGTCAATTAATCCTTCAGAGAACATCTCTGTATGTACTCCAAGGTTTTTGTGATTATGTAAGTAGGTTAGTACTGCATTTGGAATACCACCTATACCCATTTGTAGTGTAGCACCATCTTCAACAAGTGAAGCTACATGTGCACCAATCTGTCTTTCGATTTCAGTTGGCTCACCAAATTTCATTTCATAAATTGGCTCATCTACTTCTACAATAGCATCGAAGCTATCGATATGTAGAATACCATCGCCCATACAACGAGGCATTTGTTTGTTGACTTGAGCAATAATAGTTTTGCCCTTTTCAACAGCTGCTACCATAATATCTACAGATACACCTAAAGAAACATAACCATGTTTATCTGGTGTAGAAACATTTACTAGAACTACATCTAATGGTAAAATGTCTCTTCTAAATAAATTAGGGATATCTGAAAGGAAAACTGGTACGTAAGAAGCATTTCCAGACCAAATTTCTTTACGAACATTACCTCCAATAAAGAAGTTATTCGATTTAAAACTTTCTGCATATTCTTCTTTAGCATAATCAGCGTAACCTTCAGTATGGATATGACAAACTTCAACATCACGAAGTTCGGATGCTCTCGCTGTCATGGCCATTACTAATGCTTGAGGAGTCCCAGCTCCACCTTGAACGCATACTCTATCACCTGATTTAATTAGTTTTACTGCTTCCGCTGCTGATACAAATTGTTTTGTCATGGTAAATAAGTGGTTAAGGTAGAATGATGAAGTTTAAATAATAACAACACCATTCATCTCTATATTTTAAAAAATGTATTTCGTAATAATTCAGTTAGAAATGGTGAATTGTGTTTGCTATACAATCCACCATTGACAAATTCAGATTACATGTTGGAGAAGTAAGAAAGGAAGCTCATCAAGATACCTGCTGCAACTGCTGAACCAATAACACCAGATACGTTTGGTGCCATAGCATGCATGAGTAAGTGATTTGATGGATCTGCTTTTAAACCTTCTTGTTGTACAACTCTTGCTGAATCTGGCACTGCAGATACACCTGCCGCACCAATTAGTGGGTTGATTTTATTATCTCCTTTCAAGAAAACGTTCATGATTTTGGCAAAGGCCAAACCTGATACTGTAGCAATTGCAAAAGATACAGCACCTAAAACGAAGATTTTCATACTATTCACAGTGATAAATTCACTGGCTTGTGTCGATGCTCCAACGGTTACACCTAATAAGATCGTTACAATATCTACCATAGATGTTCTTGCAGTATTCGCCAAGCGTTCTGTATGTCCAGATTCCTTTAGTAGGTTACCGAAGAATAACATTCCTAAAAGTGGTAATGCACTTGGTGAAATGAATGTCGTCAAGATCAATCCAATAATCGGGAATAAAATCTTCTCCGTTTTTGTCACTGTTCTTGGAGGTTTCATACGGATTTTACGTTCCGCAGAAGTTGTCATCAATCTCATTAATGGAGGTTGAATTACTGGAACCAAAGCCATGTAAGAATATGCTGCAATAGCGATTGCTCCTAATAGATGTGGAGCTTCTTTAGAAGATAAGAAGATCGCTGTTGGACCATCAGCACCACCAATAATACCGATAGAAGCTGCTTCGTTTAAATCAAAACCTAAAGTGATCGCTCCAATGAAAGTAAGGAACACACCTACTTGAGCAGCAGCACCTAACAACATTAATTTAGGATTGGCAATTAGTGATGTAAAATCAGTCATTGCTCCTATTCCTAAGAAAATTAAAGGAGGATAAATACCTTTTTGAACACCAAAATACAGGTAGTTTAATACTGAGCCTTCCTCATAGATACCAATCTGGTTTCCTGCAACAAATGGAATGTTACCAATGATGACACCAACACCAATTGGGATAAGCAGTAACGGTTCATAATCAAATTTAATTGCCAGGAAAATAAAGAATAACCCGACAGAAATCATGATTAGGTTAGGGATTGTCACATTAGCAAAACCTGTCATAGACATAAAGTTTGACAAGCCTTCTAAGGCCATATGACCAAACCCATTCGAAGAATTTAATACCACTTCTTTGGTAATTTCTCCTATCGATTCAGTAGATACAACTCCAGCTGTTGCTGTAGCCCAAGCTACTAGAATTGCTGCAATTGATCCAAATACTATAAATACTCGTTTCATAATGTCTTTTTTTAAATTTTAAATCATTAGAAACGTTAGGCCATTTCTACAAGAACTTCACCCTGCAATACTGACTGACCTTCTTGTACTTTGATTACACCGATAGTTCCATCTGTTTCTGACAATACATTGTTTTCCATTTTCATGGCTTCCATTGTCATCAATAAATCTCCTTGTTTTACAGTATCTCCCTCTTTGACATTCAAAGACACAACAGTTCCTGGTAATGGGGCAACGATATTCGACTTCTTTGCTGATCTGGTAATTGCTTTTGGTGCAGCTGTTCTTGGAGCAGAAGATCTCACCAATTGAGGAGTCTTAGATGACTTCACTTCTTTCTCCATTTGAACAGTATACGGTGTACCATTTACTTCTAATTCAATGGCTTGACCTTCAACGTTAGTAATATGAACGGCATAGTTATTACCGTTCACTTTAAATTTATATTTTTTCATTTTCGTAATACTAATTATCGATTAAGCTGACTGCCATGAACGGCATAAATTTTCGAACTCCAAGGAGAATACGCTTTCTTTACTTTTTGGATAGTAAGTATCGTATTTTCTTCATCATGATCTTCTTCTCCTAGGTACTTATAAAGTGCCGCTGCAATAGCAGCATTTACCTCACCTGTAGCAATTTTTTCCCTCTCCTTTTGGAGTCTTTTCTCTTCGGGATCTTTTACTTTAGGCTTCGCTTCAATTAACCTCAGAATAAAAGGTAATACGTAACTAAAGACGATAAAAAGGGCGGCTAATGTTAAGAACACTAATGCGACTCCGACTAAAGAAACAACTAACCCTTCTGACAATTCGATTTCTAATGGTGTGTATTCCATAGTTTTACCTTTATTATAGTGGAATATTAGAGTGTTTCTTCGCTGGATTCACCTCTTTCTTCGTCGCTAATACTTCTAAACCTCTACAGATTCTGAAACGAGTATTACGTGGTTCAATTACATCATCAATAAAACCGTATTTAGCTGCTTGATATGGATTTGCGAATTTCTCGATATATTCATCCTCTTTTTCATGGATAAACTTCTCTCTTTCAGACTCGTCGTCGATCTTTCTAATTTTACGACCTTCAAGTACCTCTACAGCACCTTTTGCACCCATTACTGCAATTTCAGCAGTTGGCCAAGCATAGTTAAGATCACCTCTTAATTGCTTGCTACTCATAACATCATGAGCACCACCGTATGACTTTCTTAATGTAATAGTGATTTTTGGAACAGTAGCTTCGCCATATGCAAATAATAGTTTCGCACCATGTAAGATGATACCACCATACTCTTGACCTGAACCAGGTAAGAATCCAGGAACATCTACTAATGTTACGATAGGAATATTAAATGCATCACAGAAGCGAACAAATCTTGCTGATTTTTTAGAAGCCTCAATATCAAGTACACCTGCCAAGAAACTTGGGTTATTGGCTACAATACCTACTGGGCGACCATTGAATCTAGCAAAACCTGTGATTATATTTTTAGCATATGCTCTGTGAGTTTCTAAGAACTCATTGTTATCCGCAATATGGTGGATAACGTCATGCATATCGTATGGTTTATTTGGATCGTCAGGAATGATCTCATTTAGAGCATCTTCAATTCTATCATGAGGATCTTTACAAGGAATAATTGGAGGATCTTCAAGGTTATTTGATGGTAGGTAACTGATTAACTTGCGAATTAACATTAAAGTCTCTTCATCGTTTTCAGTCATCATATGAGCTACACCAGACTTAGAGGCATGCATATTTGCACCACCAAGATCTTCTGTAGTAATCACCTCACCTGTTACAGACTTAACCACCTTAGGACCAGTAACAAACATATATGATGTTTGATCTGTCATTAAAATAAAGTCTGTCAAAGCAGGAGAATAAACGGCACCACCAGCACAAGGACCTAAGATTGCAGAAATTTGAGGAACAACACCCGAAGCCATAATGTTACGTTGGAAAATCTCAGCATAACCTGCCAATGATCTTACACCTTCTTGAATACGAGCACCACCCGAGTCATTTAAACCAATTACAGGAGCACCTACTTTCATTGCCTGATCCATAACTTTACAGATCTTCTGAGCAAATGTTTCAGAAAGTGAACCTCCAAATACAGTAAAATCTTGAGCAAATACATAAACAACACGGCCATCGATTGTACCATGACCAGTAACTACACCATCTGATAAGTATTGTTGTTTATCCAAACCGAAGCTTTTTGTACGGTGTGTAACGAACATATCATACTCCTCAAAACTACCTTCATCAAGTAATAAATCTATCCTTTCTCTTGCGGTTAATTTACCTTGATCATGTTGTTTCTCAATACGCTTTTCACCACCACCTAATCTGGCTTGTGTGCGTTTCTCTACAAGTTCTTTGATCTTGTCTTTGTTAGTACCCATAAATATTTACCCTGAGGGCATTTGTCAACACTAAGTGGCTCTCCACTCAACATTAATTATTAAATGTCAAAATTCAATTCAGTTGGCTCTTCAAATAACTTTCAAATATTGATAGGGTTATTTCCTATATGATATTCAAAAACATGACTCAAGAAATGAGTTCATATTATTCTTTTAGTTATTCTATGTAAGTGTGTCGTTATTTAATTACAGTGTGTTATTTGAAGAAATTGAGGTTGCTGGTAGTTGTCGTAACAACAACCTCAATAGATAATTTTGATAGCTGCTGGAAGTTGTAATTATTAGTCAGGTTAAGGCTGCTTAGTAATCTGAGATTACTTTTTCTCACATAGCTCTGTCAAAACTCCGTGAGTCGATTTAGGATGCAAGAAAGCGATGTCTAATCCTTCTGCTCCTTTTCTTGGTGTCTTATCTAATAGACGAACACCTTTTTCTTCAGCATCTTTAAGATTACCTTCGATGTCTTTTACTGCAAATGCTAAGTGGTGCATACCAGGACCTTTTTTGGCAACAAATTTCCCAATAGGACCATCTTCAGCAGTTGATTCTAATAACTCGATTTTTGTATCTCCAACTTGGAAGAAGGCTGTTTTTACTTTTTGTTCTGCTACTTCTTCAATAGCATAACATTTTAGTCCTAATACCTCTTCGTAGTATTTAATTGACTCTTCTAAATTTTCTACTGCAACGCCGATATGCTCGATGTGTGTAATATTCATTTCTTTATTTTTTTAGTTAGTGAACAATATAGTCCGCGATATACCCTGCTTTAATCTTGTATTGTAAAATTGACACATGAATGCTTGATGCAAGATAACTTTTGTCATCAAATTGATAATTTATTATCACTCATTTCTATTTATTTGCTTTTATTTATCAACACATAAATTTATAACTAACTGATATACTTACTTTTAAATATAAGACAAAAGTCATTTTTTTCGTTTTTTTGTAAATAAATTTATATCTAAAAAAATCCCTTTTTACACTTCAATTTGAAAAAAAGAATTGATTTAAATGGGAAATCATGAAATTTGTCTACTTTTACAGAAGATAGCCCGCGATAAATAACCAAGCTACAATTCATAAAAATCATATAAATCATGGGGTATAAAAGAAGAAAAAGGCTATCCGCAGAAGAATATGCTAACGGCATAATTGAAGGTGATAGAATAATACTCAGCAGAGCCATTACAATCATAGAAAGTAAATTAAATGAAGACATATTACTAGCTGAACAGATATTAGAGAAGATACTCCCTTATACTGGTAATAGTTTACGCGTAGGTATCACAGGTGTACCTGGTGTTGGTAAAAGTACTTTCATAGAATCTTTCGGAAAATATATTACATCTAGAGAATTAAAATTAGCAGTTCTAACCATTGACCCTAGTTCACAAATTTCAGGAGGAAGTATTCTAGGAGACAAAACGAGAATGGAAGAACTTTCTAATGACCCTTTAGCGTATGTTCGTCCATCTGCTGCAGGTTCTGCTCTTGGTGGTGTAAACCATAAAACTAGAGAAACCATGTTGCTATGTGAAGCCGCAGGTTTTGATGTTATTTTAATAGAAACTGTAGGTGTTGGTCAATCAGAAACCACTGTAAAAGGGATGGTTGACTTCTTCTTATTACTCATGTTAGCAGGTGCAGGCGATGAATTACAAGGCATAAAGAGAGGAATAATGGAAATGGCCGATGCTATTGCAATCACCAAATGTGATGGTGATAATATCCGAAAAGGCCAACTTGCTAGGGCTGAATATCAGAATGCATTACACCTCTTCCCTCCTTCAGAAACAGGGTGGTCGCCTAAAGTTATGACCTGTTCGTCTTTAGAAAATAGTGGGTTGGACCAAATCCTAGAAAATATCTTGGAGTTTGAAAAGAAAATGAAAGATAAAGGATATTTCCAATCAAAAAGACAAGAACAAAATCTACATTGGATGCATGAAACAATAGAAAGTTACCTCAAGAGGGCTTTTTATTCTGATGAAGATATCACAAAAGAATTACCTAGTCTAGAAAATGGAGTCATTCAAAATAAAGTCCCTGCTATTGCTGGAGCAAGGAAATTGATTGAATTATTTAATAAAAAAAGGAACTTCCATTTCGAAGATTAAACTATAAAACCTCAGTTTATCAATTTTCCATTGACCAACTGAGGTTTTTGTTTCCACTCTAAATCTTGGTATATAATCGATATACCTTAAAATACTTTTAACTTATTAATTATAATTTCGACTAATTCTTAAATCCCAAATAGAAGAAAAAACAGACTAATGCTACTGCTCCAAAAGCAAAAATAAATGTGTACATAACCTTTGTAATTTAGTTGAAAAATAACTTTTTCTGGTTTTACAAAGGTCATCATACGGGGATTGAAATATTTAGTTGTTTCGCTAAAGTTAAAAATTTTAGTGATTTACTTAACAACTACGTGAAACACCTATTTGTCTTATTTTAGAGGTCATCAAATAAGTCTCTTTCTACTGCATATAAAACTAATCCGGCTACATTTTTACAACCTGTTTTTTCTAATAAATTGCGTTTGTGTGCTTCTACTGTTCTAGAAGTAATAAATAATTCTTCAGCAATTTCTGGGTTCGATTTCTCTTTGCAGATAAGATGTAGAATTTCTATTTCTCTTTCAGTTAATGCAATGTCTTTTACCGTTCTTTTTTTAGGCTTTGGCTTTGAAGTAAACCCCTGCATAATAGTCTGTGTAACATTTTGGGAATAATACACTTCACCTTTTGCAACTGTTTTAATCGCTTGTATTAACTCTTCCTGCGTACAATCTTTTAGTAGATAACCTTTTGCTCCAGCACCCAACATTTGTTTTATGTTTTGAGATTCATTCATCATCGTTAAGGCTAAGACTTTGATCGATGGATGAATATTGGAGATTTCTTGTGTCAGCTTTATTCCATCCAATTCAGGCATCATAATATCAGAAACAACCACATCGACTTCAATCCCTTCTAATTGCTCGAGTGCCTCTTTTCCATTTTTTGCTTCTGCCACAACCAAAATTTTTTCATCTTCCAAAAAAGACTTCAAACCAAACCTGATCATACTATGATCGTCTACTAACATTACTTTGATTTCACTCATATTATTATTCTGATGGAAGTTCTACTAAAATTTGTGTTCCTTTTTGTGGTCTACTATTAATCTCAAAATAAGCCCCAATAGACTCAGCCCTCGTTCTCATACTATTGATACCAAAAGTTTTTAAGTTTTCTTCTACAATAAACCCATCACCATTATCATCTATAGTAAGTAACAAAACATCTGAATGTTTAAGTATTTGAATGTTGCATTTTGTCGCATTGGCATACTTAATAACATTATTAATCGCTTCTTGTGTGATACGATACAGTGTCATTTCCACAGATAGTTTCAATCTGTTTTTATCAATATTTTGATCAAAATTGAAAGAAGTAGAAGACGAATTTTGAATAGCAGAAATTAAAGATTCAATTGCAGCTGTTATACCATTTTCGCTAATCACTTTAGGCATAAGATTATGTGCTAGTGTTCTACTTTCTTCTATTGCTTTTTTTAGGTATTGATATCCCATTTGAAAACGCTCTTCAACCTTAGGTTCATTAAAATCAACTGACATTCTGACTTTTTCTAAACTCATCAAAGAGGTAGACATAGTTTGTTGTAAACCATCATGAATTTCACTTGCAATCCTACTTCTTTCTTTATCTTCTGTTTCCAAAATAGCATCTAGAATATTTTCTTCTTGTTTCATCCTATCAGTGATATCAGACATGGTTCCAACGATTCGTTTTGGAGCATTCTTAGCCGTAAACTCAACAGCTTTACCTTTTGTGTGAATCCACTTGTAAGCTCCATCTTTGGTCTTCATCCTATACAAACTATCATGAGTGCCATTTTTCTTTATTTCATCTACATTATTAATTAATGCTTTCTCTTGATGATCCGAAACCACAATTCCTTTCCAAAAATCAATTTGGTCTAATACGCTTTCATCGGAAGTATACCCTAAAATAGTGTAACAGCGCTCACTGAAATTAATTTGATCATCATCTCGATATATCTCCCAAATTCCTTCATTAGAAGCATCTAATGCATATTGTAATTGCTGTTCTTTCTCAATTAATGCCACTTCAGTTTTAACCTTTAGGTCAATTTCATCTTTTAAATTCTGATTCGATCTTTTTAGATGTTCTAGATACGATTTCCTCTCATTAAAATTACCTAAGATCAGTGCGATAGCTTCTATTAATTCTTGTTCCTCTTCTAATAAAGGGGTTGTTGTTAATCTTCCAGTAAGATCATTATAATACACCTCTATCTTCCCTATTTCTTTATTCGACTCAATAATTTTTGCTTCTTGTTTCCATTCTGATTCAGAAAACTGAACTGATGTAAATGTTTTCCCTTGAAATGTTATTCTACAACAAGTTTGCTCAGTAAACTGCCATCCATAAGGAATAATTGAAGCTGTTGTTTCTAAAATATGATCTATATCTTTTTGTGTGCTTTCTGTAAGCTGAGAAATCTTATAAAGACAAGCCTGCTCTTTACTCCTTGATTGTAATTGATTGGATAATTGCTCTTTCTGAATTAGTCTATTGATAATCATATAATAGCTAATAATAAATACTGAAATTAAAAGTGCAATCGAAATAAAAATAGTCCACAACAAAAACTCGCCTTTCTCTCTAAATTTATCGACTGTGTTTTTAGTTCTGGATTCAATCAGACTTTCAAACTTAATAATGGGTTCCATTACCTCAGTCTTTGTCATAAGATAATCTTGACCATATAAGATATTGAAAGCTGCTTCTAAGTCTGGTTTCCCTTTGATAGAATAGTTATTTAGGCTATCCAAATAAATTCCTTTTGCAGCATTAAAGGCCTGCTCTTCCTTTTTTATCAATTGGTTTGATTTGCCCAGTGCATCTTTAAGTAGTTCGAACTCTTCTTGTGAAAAACCCATATGGTACATGCTATCTAAAATAGAACGTTCCCAACCACTATCTTCTGGAATCAACCTTCCTTCTCGAACAGCGACCAGTTCCCAATACTTCTTCTCCCAAATAGTATCTTTTGTAACAATAAAGTTTTTACAATATTCTGTCAAAAAATCATCACTTTGTCTTAAAGCATCGCCCAAACGATATGAAGTGTAACGATTAACCTGACTTTCAAATAATTTTTCTTGATTAAAATATAGAAATACTAATGAAATAAGGATACCTAATGTAAGTATAATATTGAGTAGAAAAAGCCAAAAAAATGGTCGTTTTTTATCGTCTGTAAGGTTATTCATTATCATTTTTTTACTGAGCAATAATTGAAAATAGTCTTATCATTAATAGTAAAAAAGTGTTTGAATAACTTTAACTACATCTAGTCCTTTCTAATACAATTTTTTGCTCTTTATTATGTACTAAGGCTGAATTGTCAATGTTTTTACTGTTCCATTGATAGGTGAGATTTGTATATTATCCTCTCCTTCCAATACATAGAAAATGTACGAACTATTTTTCCCAACTATCTCAACATTTAGAGTCTGTCCATCAAGAAATAAAACTTTATCATTATACTCGATTGTCTTTTCGTTCATTCTTTTTTGCAAACGCTCACCTTTCCCCAATCCTGTTCCTACAAAAAAGCCTAAAAAGAAAATAACAGAAGATACTGTTAACACTGATAGAAGTTTAGTCTCTAAGTTTTCTTCTGGATTTTTAATATTAAATAGTTTTATAAACCACGGTTTGTTCTTCAGTTTACCTAATTGTCGAGGGATAAATATTACACCTAGAACAGTTAAGAGAGAAATAATCATTAAGACTTTATTTGATGTCAATCTTGATATTGGACTTAATAGAACATCTAATATGTCGGCATATTCTAAGATATTAATATCAAACTGGCCATAGAATAGCGTTTCATTTACAATACCTAAAATAACAAGGAAGATGTAACCTAAATAGAGAATACTTTGAGTTTGTTCTAGTTGATTTTTCACGGTTCAGTTTATGGAATATAGATTTAAAAGTCGATGAGAGCTTAATAATTTAAATGAGAACAAGTATAACAAATCACCACGAGTTTTCATGAAAGAATTGAATAAACTTAGCAGATTTAATATCAACGGTGTAATAAAAAGGTATTTTTGAAATACTAAACTAAATCAGTAATTTTAGTTTCAAGTAAACTATTCAATGACACAATTCTATCACCAATGTTAAAACTAAGCAAGCTATTTTTTGCAATAATATCTATTGCAACTTTTTTTTCATGTACAACAGAATCAGAGAAAAGCTCACCAGTACAAAAAGTGAAATTTTCATTTTCAGAAAGCTCCTCCTCAGCCAGATCTCTTGAAGGAGAAGCAGCCTCTTTTGTCATCTCAATTTCCCAAGGTGAAGAAAGTGTTTATCATCTAGAATCACTGGATATTATTAATGTTGGTGGTTCATATTTATCAGAAGAACTAACCTTAGAAGTTGGAGAATATTCGATTACAGACTTTGTAGTCATGAATGAAAATGATGAAGCTATCTATTTAACTCCAAAACAAGGTTCTGATTTTTCTCATTTAGTCTCAAAACCTCTCCCTTTAAAATTCAATGTATCTACTAATGATTCTCTCACAATTACACTGGAAGTAATCGAAGCTACATTAGGTGAGCTTAATGACTTTGGATATTCTAGCTTCAGTTTCGAAATTGTAGATTATCTATCGAAAGGGTTACAGTTGTATCTTCCTTTTGATGGATCCACTTCTGATTATTCTGAAAATGGTATTGAATTGACTGAAAATGGTTCTATTGACTATGTTCAGGACCGTAAGGGAAAAGAAGCCTCTGCCATTTACTTAAACGGCTCTGATGCCTTTTTAAGTGGAGATGCCCTTATACGAGATTATAAGGAATTTACATTATCTGCTTGGATTAAACCATCCACTTTTGATGTTCAGTATACAGGGATTTTTGGACAATCTCCAGGCACCTTCCCTGCAATAAATGATTACCTAGTGTTGTATACTACAAGATCGCAATATCACCCTCGGAATGGTGGTTTTGGGTGGACACTATTTTTCCAGGATAATACCTGGTTAGATGCTAGATATCTATATAAACATGAACCTGGGGATTGGATTCTAATCACATCCACTTTTGATGGAAAGGTTTTTAAAAACTATATCAATACCACCTTAGTTTCTGAACACTTTGTTGAGGAAGGTAAAATGTTAGGAAATGACTACAAACTACTGATCGGAAAAACATATGCCTATCCACAAAACCCTAATAGAGTAAATGTAGCCTATTTTGAAGGAGCTATTGATGAATATAGAATCTACAGTAGAAGCTTGTCACAACAAGAAATTTACCAGCTTATCTCAAAGTAATTACTTGACAAAAAAGAATATATCTGCCACTAACTCTAAGAAATTAGTTTTAGTGGCTTTTTTTGAAATCGTAATTATGTGAATAAATACTCACTAATAAATTTAACATCAAACAAAATGTATTTAACTTACATGCCAATATTTTGATATGTGGTATGGAAGAAAGAATCAGAAAAACAGTCACTAGACAATGTAAAGCTATTTTTCCTAATACATTAAATGCTAACAACACCTTATTTGGTGGAGAAGCAATGAAATGGATGGATGAAGTAGCCTATATAACAGCAACTCGTTTCACTAGACAAAAAATGTTTACTTTAAAAACAGAAGATATCAAGTTTTTAAAGTCCATTTCTCCCAATAGTATTGTTGAGGTAATTGGAAAAGTTGAAAAGGCTGACCCCATCAAACTTCGTGTTATTATTGAAATGTACGCTGAAGATATGTATTCAGACAGTAGAGAAAAGGTGATGGAAAGCGTATTTATTTTTGTTGCTTTGAATGATAAAAATAAACCAATGCGAATTGATTATAGCCGATTTGAAAAGGATCTAGAATTGGAAGTGATATAATGTCAACCCAGTCCTCTCCTTTTTTATCAAATAATGTCAATGAAAATTAGCTGAGAATGGTTAGCTTCGTATTTAAATTAAAGACATAAAAACCATGATCAAAATTTGGCATAATCCAAGATGTTCTAAAAGTAGAGAATCGCTTAACCTTCTTAAAGAAGGGAGCAATGACATTGAAATTAGAGAATATTTAAAAGACACTCCATCTAAAGAAGAAGTCACAGAAATCATTAATCTATTAGGTATTAAGCCTTTAGAATTGATAAGAAAAGGAGAAGCAATCTTTAAAGAGAATTTTAAAGGTAAAGACTTATCAGATGATGAATATATTCAGGCAATGGTAGATTTTCCTAAATTAATAGAAAGACCTATCGTTATCAAAGATAATAAAGCCGTGATTGGAAGACCTCCATCATTAGTACTTGACCTTTAAAAAAACACCCTTCATTGTTCATGAAGGGTGTTTTTTTATAATTTGACTCCAAGTATCATCATATCATCAATCTGTTCCCAGTTGGCTTCTGCCATCCAACTATTAATTGTAGACTGAAGAATATCATGTTGTTTTGAAGGAGATTCTTTTGCAATTTTTTCTAGGAGTCTTCTCAGTTTACCGACCATAAACTTTCTCGCTCTAACTCCACCAAACTGATCTTGATAACCATCAGTAGCCATATACACCATATCATCTTTCTGGATCTCCCATGTATGTTCATCATAAACATGATTCATTTCTCCACCAATAGATTTACGGGTACCTGGCAATTTTGTTAGTTCTCCATTTCTTACAATATATAAAGGGTTTTTAGCTCCAGAGAAATATAAATGATCATCTTTTACAGCAATGATACTCATATCCATGCCGTCATTATTGTCGTTATATTCTTGTTGGAGATTTCTCACCACTAAATTATTAAGCTCTTTTAAAATCTCTGATGGAGAATATATTTTATTACCTCTAACAATTTCATATAATAAACTTGAGCCCATCATAGACATTAAAGCACCTGGAACTCCATGACCAGTACAATCGACACAGGCATAAATTTTCCAACCATCTTTTTCAAAGAACCAATAGAAATCACCACTAACAATATCTTTTGGTTGATTGAATATAAAGTTCTTTTCAAATGCATTGTCAATCACATCTTTGGAGATTAAGATTGACGATTGGATAAGTAAAGCACTCTTAATACTGCTATTAATCTTGTTGTTCTGATAATTTAATTGAGTCCCCTGCTCTTTAGAGTGTTCTAAGGTATCCTTTAAAATATCATTCTTAGCGATTAACTCTTCATTCATTGTTTCCATCTCCAGTTTGGCTATGCCCAATTCACTGTTAATAGATGAAAGCTTAGTATTTAATTTCTTTGTTTTTCTCTGACTTAAGAAGATATAATAAATAAATACTAGAAGAAGCATTACAATAATTACTGTAAGCCTTAAAAAGTTCTTATTCTCTTGAAGTTTTATCTGATTGATATATTCAATCTCTCTTAAAACATCATTTTCTGTTTTCTGTTGTTCTACTTCATGAAAAGCTTGCATATCTGCCACTGCCGCCAATTTTTGTTTATTAAATAGGCTATCAGATAATACGGTACTTTTTTCGTAGAAATAAATGGCTTGGTCCTTATTCACAAAACGCAAAGTTTGGGCTAACTTGAGAGACACTTCATACTCTCTATCCAACATTCTATTTTGTTTTGTAATGATGTATGCTTTTTCAAAAGCATCGTATGCTCTACTATATTCCTTTAGCTCGTAATGATAATTACCTAATTCTAGGTAAGAATTTAACTTTGGAATTGGTAATTGCTTTTTATTAGATTCTCTGACCGAGATTAAGAAGATCTTTTTTGCTAAAGGGTAATCCTTCATACCCATAGCCAACTTACCTTTTAATAAAGAAAGTAGAATAAAGCCCTCGAAATTATTTTCTTTCCGGAAATTTCCATTCTTATCTAATTGTTGAAGTACCTTTCTTAAATCTGTGTATTCTTCAAAAGCCACATGAACGTCTGCAATATTTAGTAGGGCTGTATTTTTTATATGATCAAGGTCTTCATTAGTAGAATCTAGTTCGATATCTAAAATTTGCTCAAACACCTCAAAAGCTTGAACATATTCTTTATGCTGTAAATAAACATACCCAATGTTATTCATTGTAAAAGCAAGATCGACCTTATCATCCAATTGATAATCTATTTCATAGGCTAACTTTAAGAGGTTCATTGCCGTTTCCGTCCTCCCCTGATTAATGTATAAAGTAGCAAGATTTACATTAGAGATTGAAATCTGTTTCAGGTCGAATTCCTTTTCAGCTATTTCTAGAGACTTTTTACAATAGTATTCTGCTGAATCTAATTCTCCTGCATATTCAAAGTAAAAGCAATAACGAGAAAATAGCCAATACGCATCTGTATTGAATTTCTCCTCACCAATTTTTTGGTACAGTGAATCCATTAGTATTTTCATACTATCCAACTCTCCTGCTTCTAGGTAAAAGTCAACGGTATTCTTTGTCGAAGTATCAAGATATTTATATTGGGCTGAATCAAGCTCTGAATCAGCAAGCACAGATTTACTAAATAAAAAAATACAAAGAATAATAGACAAATATTTCAGATCAATTCTTCTGATTAACATTTCATAGCTGATAAATCATCGTAAATTAATAAAATCAACTGAAATAAACTTCATGTACATAATGAAAAAAACAAAATGATTTATTAAAATTATAGTTCAACAGTAATTTAACCCTGAAATAACATAAAATATGAAGCAATTCTTAGGTGTAGATATTGGAGGAACAAATGTGAAATTTGGCGTAGTAGATGCCGATGGAAACATTGTCAAAAAGAAAAAATATCCCACTATTGAAGTTTCAGAAGGTGGAGACTTCTGTGGCAACTTCTCAAAACTTCTTGCAAAAAGACTAAAAAAATTTCCTGACATTGCTTCTGTAGGTATAGGTATTCCAGGTACTATTTCAGCCGATGGAAAATCTACATTAGACTTACCCAATGTTCCAGCTCTGGCCAATCAAGCATTAGTAAAAGTACTTGAAAAAGACTTCCCTACTTTGCCTATCGTAATGGACAATGATGCAAATGCTGCAGCATTAGGAGAATTAGAATTTGGATTGGAAGCCTTACCAAAGACATACATTTTTATCACTCTAGGAACTGGAGTTGGTGGAGGCTGTGTCATTAACGGTAAAATATTTAAAGGCGGAGATGGCAACGGATTTGAAGTCGGCCATGTCATGTCGTCTACAGGAAAAACTATCGAACAAAACATTGGTAAAGCGGGCATTATTGCAATGGCAAAAAAATATATCGCTGAAGGACAGATTCCAACTACTCTTTCTGGTGAATTTGATGCTAAAGCAGTTGCGAACGCAGCTCATGAAGGTGACAAACTAGCTTTACAGGTTTACCATGATATGGGTAAATACGTCGGAGAACTGATTGTAACATTAGTAAGAGTTCTAGACATAAAAACTATTCTAATTGGTGGTGGCGTATCAGAAACTTTCGATTATTTAAAATTAAACATGTATAGTGTTATCAATGAGTTTTTACCTGAATATTATACCAAAGATTTAAATATTCAATTAGCTACATTAGGTAACAATGCTGGTATTCTTGGAGCTGCGTCTTTAGGGATTTCAGGTATTGAGTTGAAGTAATTCAGCCTTTCTAAAGAAGAGAATCATTAAAAATTAGTGATTCTCTTTTTTAATGCCTCAATCCCACTTGCTAGATTAACCACAGCGATTATCTTTGCATGAAACTAAATTATATCATGACAAAAATCGCAATTTTCGCTTCGGGTACGGGGTCTAATGCCTTAAAAATTATAGAGCATTTCAAAGGCAATTCAAATGTAAACTTTGTAGTGCTTTCAAACCGCAAAAATGCTGGAGTCTTAGATAAAGCAAAGCAATTAGATGTAGAAGGGCATTATTTCCCTAAATCTGCTTTTAGTGATGATACTGTTCTAACTTTCCTAAAGGATGAAAAAGTAGAATATGTAATTCTTGCTGGTTTCTTACTCCTAGTTCATGAAAATATTTTAAACCAATTTGAAAACAAGGTGATCAACATACACCCAGCCTTATTACCAAATTATGGAGGAAAAGGAATGTATGGTTTAAATGTTCACCAAGCTGTTGTTGCAAACAAAGAAAAAGTATCTGGTATTACCATCCACTATTGTAATGCTAAATATGATGAAGGGCAATATATTTTGCAAGCGACTACAGCCATCGATGAAAACGACACACCAGAAGAAGTTGCATCCAAAGTTCTTAAGTTAGAACACTTTTATTTCCCAAGGGTTATTGAACAATTACTTGGTTAAAGAAAATTAAAGATCAATTTTAAGAGTAATAGTTTTCATCTATTATTTTTGTCAAATCACATTCAATATAAAAGAGAAATGGGAAGAGCTTTTGAATTTAGAAAAGGAAGAAAATTAAAAAGATGGGCACATATGGCAAAAACGTTTACTCGTTTGGGTAAAGATATTGTCATTGCAATTAAAGAAGGTGGTTCTTCAGATCCAGATACAAACTCTAGACTTCGTGCAGTTTTACAAAACTGTAAAGCAGAGAACATGCCTAAAGACAACATTGATCGTGCAATAAAGAGAGCAACGGATAAAGATACTTCAAATTATGATGAGCGTTTATTCGAAGGATACGCTCCACATGGTATTGCAGTATTAGTTGAGACGGCAACAGATAATAATAACAGAACTGTAGCCAATGTACGTAGCTATTTTAATAAGGTGAATGGTAGTTTAGGTACTTCAGGCTCAGTTGAATTTATGTTCGATCATAAATGTCACTTCAATGTAAAGAAAACAGAAGATCTTGATGTTGAAGAACTTGAGCTTGAACTTATCGACTTCGGTGCTGAAGAAGTTTTCGTTGAAGGTGAAGGAGAAGAAGAGCAAGTTGTGATCTATGGTGAATTCTCAAACTTCGGTTCATTACAAAAGGCTTTAGAAGAAGGTGGTTATGAAATCATCAAGTCAGGTCTTGAGAGAATTCCTACTGTTACAAAGGAATTAAACGAAGAGCAACAAGCAGAAGTAGATAAACTTTTAGAAAAGCTTGAAGAAGATGATGATGTACAAAATGTATATCACACAATGGCATAAATTAGTTTATCCTAAGTATAAAATAAGGGCTACTCTTTCTAAAAGAGTAGCCCTTATTTATAAATAAAAGAGGCTGTCTCAACTTTTTAATAAGTTTTGAGACAGCCTCTTTTCATTTCTGAGTTATAATTGAATTATAACTGAGCAGAAATTTTACCAGCGATTTCAGCTTTGCTAGCAGCACCAACGTGCTTATCTACAGCTTCACCGTTTTTGAATACCAACATTGTTGGGATAGAACGGATACCAAACTTAGCTGCAGCTTGAGGGTTAGCATCAACATCTAACTTACCGATTACAGCGTCAGTCATTTCTGTAGCCAATTCTTCGATAATTGGAGACATCATTAAACAAGGTCCACACCAAGTTGCCCAAAAGTCTACTAATACTGGTTTATCTGAATTTAATACTACTTCGTCGAAGTTAGCATCTGTGATTTCTACTGCTTTTCCCATTTTTTAAATAAGATTAAGTTACATATGAACAAATTATCATCTGTTCAACCGTTTATAATAACGTAACAGATTTTATTTGGTTGCACAAATGTAGTAAAAGATTATTCATTTACCCAAGTAACTTTCTCAGATAAATCACCTCTCTTCCCTTCTTTTTTTGTAGTTGCCACTTTACCAATGTAAAACAGTCCTAAAAACTCATCATCTGTGTTGAGACCAAAGAATTCTCTTGATGCTTTAAACTTGACCATTCCACCTGTACTCCAATATCCACCATAACCCATAGCCGTTACAGTTAAGGCCATATTTTGTACAGCACATGCTACTGCTTCAATTTCTTCTACTTTTGGAATTTTAGCATTATTACCTCTCTTCATTTTTATAGCAATCACATGAGAAGACTGAAGGGGTAATTTTACCAATTTTTCATACCTCGCCTGTTGAAATTCTTCCTCAGGAGTATTGTCTTTATACACTTCACCTTGAATTTGAGAAAGTGTCTTTAAACCTTCTCCTGAAAAAACTGTGAATCTCCAAGGTTCTGTTAATCCATGGTTTGGAGCCCAGTTTGCATTCTCAAGTATCTCCAATATATCTTCTTTAGGTATCTCACCCTCAATAAATTCATGTGGAAAGAAGGATCTCCTATTTCTTATCAGCTCTGAAATTTTGTTCTGCATAGTATTATTGATGTTTATTTGTCAAAATTAACACAGATTTATGCGATTTCAACTCAAAAAGTACTAGAAATTATAACATGTTACATTACTTTTGTGTTATCATACGAAAAAACACGCTTTCATCATTTTATTATCTAGACACAACTAACTCATACAAAACATATAAATATTCGTAACTATGGTTGACACATCAACAGTTAATTTTCAGGACACTAAAACAGCGTTTGAGTGGAGAAATGATGCCGAATTAAGAAAGACTTACGCGCTTTTTGCCATGATGGGTTCTCCAGCATTGGTTAAATTGGGTACCTCTGCACTAAACTTTGCATTCGCTTTGAGATTACCCATCAAAGGTATCGTAAAGAAAACTTTGTTCAGACAGTTCTGTGGAGGTGAAAATATTGAAGATAGTGCAAATACTATTGGCGTACTAGGTAAGTACAACATTGGTTCTATACTAGATTATTCCGTTGAAGGAGCTGAAACTGATAAAAGCTTCGATCAAACCGTTGAAGAAATCTTAAAAACCATCGAAGAATCTTCTAAGGACAAAAACATCCCCTTTTCTGTTTTTAAACTAACAGGTATTGCAAAAATCAGCTTACTAGAGAAAGTTCACGCAAAAGAAACTCTAACTACTGATGAACAAGAACAATGGGAAAAAGTAGTCAAAAGAGTTGAGCTACTTTGTGAAACCGCTTATCAAAAAGATGTAAGAATCTTTATTGATGCTGAAGAAACTTGGATGCAAGGTCCTGTTGATGAATTAGCATTAGAAATGATGCGTAGATTCAACAAAGAAAAAGCTATTGTATATAATACATACCAAATGTATTTACATAGCAAATTGGCTCAGTTAAAAGAAGATTTTGAAAGAGCAGAAACAGAAGGTTTTATCCTAGGTGTGAAATTAGTACGTGGAGCATACATGGAGAAAGAAGCAGCAAGAGCACAAAAAATGAATTACCGCAATCCTGTACAACCTTCTAAAGAGGCTACTGATAAAGATTACGATGCTGCTCTTGAATATATTATGGAGAACCATAAAGGCTTTGCTTTATGCGCTGGATCACATAATGAGAAATCAAATCTACTATTAGTAGAATTATTAAATAGATATGGTATTACTACTGACCACCCGAATTTCTTTTTCGCTCAATTGTTCGGTATGAGTGATCATATCTCTTTTAATTTATCTCATGCAGGATACAATGTAGCAAAGTATCTTCCATATGGGCCTGTAAAAGAAGCACTCCCTTACCTTTTCAGAAGAGCGGAAGAAAATACTTCAGTAGCAGGACAAGCAAGTAGAGAACTTACATTAGTTCAAAACGAGTTAAAGAGAAGAAGTCAAAAGTAGTATAAACTCTACTTTAGGAATAAAGAAAAACTCTTAGATCTATTATTCGGATAGATTTAAGAGTTTTTTTTACACCTAATCGCGAAATATTTACATCTTTTTTAAGATTTTTAATATATTGTGAATCGAATCGGGTGAATAACAATTTTTTATAATATTATCGTTTAAAATGAAAGCTAAACTTCTTTTTTTAATTGTTGGTTTATTCTTCTTAGTGGGTGCTCATCATTATATTACAGGCACCAATCACTCCACTAAAAAAGTACAAGAAGCTAAACTAACATCGAAGTCATTATCTGAAGTAAGCAATACAATTGATTAATTTTTTAATACTTGTAATGCTGATACTTTAGAAATAGATCGCATATAGATTACTCCAATTGCAACTGTCATTGAGATAATCAAAACGGAAACTATCATACTGTCGCTCAAGGCTATAAAAAATGGCATATCAAAAACAAAATATGCTAATAACCAACTTCCAATCCAGCCTAGAAGTAATCCAGTAAACGTCGAGACTGTACCTATAGCAAAATACTCTACAAAGGAAATCCTAACTAGATGTTTTCTTTTTGCTCCAAAGGTTCTTAAAATTCCAGCCTCATTTTTTCTTTGATATTTTCCAATAGACATACTACTCCATAATACCAAAAATCCAGTAAGTATACAGATACCTCCTAACCATTGAAATACAAAGGCTACTCTATCCAATATATCATTGAGAGAAGAAAAGACAAGGCCTAAATCAATTGTTGATACATTAGGGAATTTTTCAAGAACGTCAGATTGAATCTTAGCAATTTTCTTTTTATCCTTGACGCCTATTGCCAAAACATGAAAAGCTGGTGCATTTTCCAATACTCCAGAAGGAAATAAGACCACAAAGTTGGCTTCCATTTTGGCAAAATCTACTGCTCGAACATGGCTAACAGTTGTAGTAATAGGAAACCCTTGAACATCAAATACTAATGTATCTCCAAAGTTAATACCTGAAGATTCTAGAAAATTTTCTGAAATTGATATCGGTACTACTGTGTTAAAAGATGAGGAACCAACCCAAGTACCTTCGACAGTCTGTTCATTATCTTTTAATTCTGACCTATAAGTTACTCTATATTCTCTATCGAATACCCACCTCTTTATTTTCTTTGTGGAATCTGCTAACGCTGTTTTCTTATCCTCATTATTTAAAGTCGTTAGAGACATAGTGACTACTGGAGCATCTTGATCTACCTTTATGTTCTCTTTTTCAATTAGTTCATATAATGGCTCTACCTGTGTTTTTTGAACATCATAAAATACTAAATTGGCATCCCCTTCTTTTCCGACATTTTCCACCTTATCAATTAGAATAGCTCTGACAGATACCATACAAATAATCAAGAAAACACCTAAACCTATGGTGATGCCTAATATATATGTTTGATTATTAGGACGAAATAATTGAGAAATCCCATATTTTAAACTGAAAGAGAAATTACTAAGATCATACGATTTTAATAATCTGATCAGAACAGTATTTATCAAGAATAAAATAAATAAGACTACCAATATTGACATTAAAAAGACTAATGCCTTTATGTAATCCTGCATTTGCCAATAGGCAAAACCGTAAACAAAAAGTCCAATAGATACTACAAGCAATACTTGTTTCCACCTTGAATTCTTTTGAATAGACAATTCAACATTTCTGAGAACGTATATTGGAGAAACATTTAATACTTGAAGTAAAGGATACCAACCAAAAAGGATTGAAATAATTACACTAAGTATAATACCATAAAAACAGGCTTCTAAAGAAAAATCATTGGATACATTGACCATTAATAAGTCTGAAAAAAGAACAGGAAAATATAATTGTGCAAGAGAACCAATGATCGCCCCTAAAATTCCACCTATTAAACCTAGTAATCTGATTTGGATGGAATAAATCATAAAAGCTTCTCTTGAGGTTGCTCCTAAGCACCTCAAAATAGCAACAGACTGAAGTTTCCCTTTGATGTAAATATAAATACCACTAGAGACTCCAATACAACCCAATAATAATGAGACAAAAGTGACTAGTTTCAAAAAGCTATCAATGTCATTAAAGAACCGGCCAACCCTTGCGGTATTATTTTCTGCTGTGGCAATTCGAATTGCATTTTCTTCAATTAATTTATCTTCTGTTTCTACAATAGCATTGAAATCTATATCATCGCCATATTTAAAATAATATCTATAATTTACCCTACTCCCTTTTTGAACCAATCCAGTTTGTGAAAGATATTGAAATGGGAAATAAACAATAGGTACTGTTGCTGCCATTATTGCACTTTGCCCTACTCCTTTTTTAATAATTCCCGCTACTTTAAATTTAGTTTTTCCAAATTGTAATGAGTCTCCAACCTTTGTTTGCAATTGAAGCAAAACCATACTATCTACTAAAACAATTTTCTCTCTTTTTTCCCAATCAGTCCATGCTTTCTCAGGTGAGACTTCCAACTTACCATAAAATGGAAAACCCAATTCAAGAGCCCTTAGATCAACCATTCTATTTAATTTGGTTTCAGGATTGAAAGCAATAGAAGCAAAATTGTATTGTTTAACCACTTGCTCGGATTTAGAAGCAAATGGAGACAATAGTGAATCCTCTAAAATATGATTGGCTCTAAGCTCAAGGTCTGCCCCCAATAATTCCTTGGTCTGACTTTCTAGGTCTTTATTTACATTCTCAGAAAAAGTCATCATGGCGACTAAACTTCCTATGCCTGCCACAATAGAGAAAATAAAAGGACCTATTTTATGTATACTTTGCCTTAAATCTCTAAGAGAATTATTGATTACAAACGTTAATCTCATTTTTTTCTTTATTGAAGATATATACTAGTCTATTTTATAAAAAAATTACGCATAAAAGAGTAACTTAATATAATATTGTATTATCACATGATCTAAAATTAATTAACATTTATGGCTTTTTTGGGGTATACTCATGAGCAATTACCTAAATGGGTGAAAAAAGTAGAACAATTCCCTGTTGTTCTCTATATATTGAAATGGGTACTCATTGGTACTCTTGTGGGTGGATTGACCGGTATTGGATCAGCATTATTTTTATGGGGATTACATTGGGCTACTGAATGGAGAGGTGGTCATCAATGGATTATTTTTGCACTACCTGCTGGTGGTTTTCTTATCGGGGCATGTTATCATTACCTTGGACAATCAGTGGTTAAAGGTAATAACCAATTGTTAGATGAAATTACAAAACCCAACCGAATTATACCTTTAAAAATGGCTCCTTTGGTAACTGTTGCCACTATTGCCACTCACCTTTTCGGTGGATCAGCGGGTCGAGAAGGTACGGCAGTTCAAATGGGTGGGGCTATAGCAGATCAGTTCACAAAAATCTTCAAACTCGATAAGTACGATAGAAAAATACTTATTATTACAGGTATTGCAGCAGGTTTTTCATCTGTTTTTGGAACACCTCTAGCAGGAGCAATCTTTGGTTTAGAAGTATATATTATTGGTCGTATGCGTTATGAAGCTATTTTCCCTAGTTTTTTTACTGCAATTGT
This sequence comes from Flammeovirga agarivorans, assembly GCF_012641475.1. Taxonomy (NCBI): domain Bacteria; kingdom Pseudomonadati; phylum Bacteroidota; class Cytophagia; order Cytophagales; family Flammeovirgaceae; genus Flammeovirga; species Flammeovirga agarivorans. Next base: position 661,616 of record NZ_JABAIL010000004.1, read on the forward strand.
AGCCAATTATGCAACACATCATGTAGGTCATTATTTTGGCATTTCACATACTGAATACTTGATTCCAACAGAGGTGATCCCTGAAATGACTTTAGAAAATCTATTATTATGCGTACTTGCTGGTGTCGCTTTTGGACTTACAGGTATGTTATTTTCAAAAGCCAATCATTTTTGGGGTAATCTATTTAAATCTAAGATTTCATACCCTCCTTTAAGACCTGTCATTGGTGGGTTGGTATTAGCCATTTTCATTGTTATTCTTAACTTTAATCATGGTTTTGATTATGCTAATTATGATTTAAAATACTTTGGTTTAGGTGTTCCTGTGATCGTAGATTCATTTACAACACAAATGGATTGGTATGATTTCTTAATGAAAACACTAACCACATCTTTTACTTTGGGAGCTGGTTTTAAAGGTGGTGAAGTAACACCATTATTTTATATAGGTTCTACATTAGGTAGTTTCTTATCCACCCATATTTCTTTACCAGTTGCCTTGTTAGCAGGTATGGGATTTGTAGGTGTTTTTAGTGGTGCTACGAATACTCCGATGGCCTGTACCATGATGGGAATTGAATTATTTGGCGCACCATCTGCTGTATTTATTGCAGTGGCATGTATTACTGCATATATGTTCTCTGGTCATACAAGTATCTACAATTCACAAATTGTTGGTAGTCCTAAACATGTTGGACAAGACAACGAGAAAGGATCTACTTTATCAGAAATTGATGTAATTAGAGCTGCAGAGAAAAAACATATTGAACAACACGACAAAGACAAAAAAGACAATGATGAATAATCATTAAGAATATGAAAAAGGCTACGAATTAAATTTCGTAGCCTTTTTCATTAAAACCTTTTCGTATATATATGACAGTAGGGCTTCCCTGCCGTCTTTTCATAATAATCTTGGTGGTAATCTTCTGCTTTGTAGAAGATAGTTGCCTCTGTTAGCTTAGTTACAACTTTAAGACCTGTTGCTTTCAATTGTGCAATTAAGATTTGTGCTGCTTTCTTTTGCTCATCATCAAGATAGAAGATCTCTGAGCGGTATTGAGTTCCAATATCAGGACCTTGTTTATTCAACTGTGAAGGATCATGAGTTTCGAAGAATAATTTTGCCAGATAATCATAACTGATTCTATCCGCATCATATTCAATTCTAACTGCCTCTGCATGACCTGTTTTACCTGTACACACCTCTTCGTATGTTGGGTCTTCTACATGTCCTCCAATATATCCTACTTCACAAGAAATGACTCCTTTTGTTCTTAAAAAATAGTACTCTGTTCCCCAAAAACATCCCGAAGCAAAAATGGCAATCTTTTTATTTTTGACAGATTCTAATTCAAAATCAAGAGATATAGAATTCACACAATGTCTGATGTTTTTCGGAGTAAAGTTTTCCCCTTCAAAAATATGACCTAGATGTGCATCACAATTTGAACAAAGAATTTCTGTTCTTACGCCATCTTGATCTTTCACTTTTTTGATAGCTCCTTCAATCTCATCATCAAATGCAGGCCACCCACAGTTAGCATCAAACTTATCATCTGATTTATATAGTGGCGAATTACATCTTTTGCAAGTATATGTTCCTTTTTCAGTATGGTAATAATACTTACCGGTATAAGGGCGTTCTGTTCCTTTATTTTCAATCACCCATCTCTCAAAAGGAGTTAATTCTTTCATAGTAGAAATTATTAGTCGTTAACTAGGTTATGGAGTAGTCCAAATGTACGATTCACATCATTCTTATCTAAAATTAGCGTGAATTCGTTGGTTGTTGAAATTACCTCAACAATATTTATTCCTTCCCAAGCAATTTTCTTTAATAAGTAATAGTAAATACCAGGAACTGAAGTATTGTCTTGTGGTAACCTCATTGTAAGAGATGCCAAATTTTCTTTTTTACTGATAATTTCTTCACCCGTAAAAATTTGATTAAGCTGATCTAACATCTTCTTACTTGTTACAAGGTTGGTTTCATAGACACCTTTTGAGGATGCCTGAAAAACATCTTTCTCTCCTTGTATAACTTTTAAAAGTTCTTGTTGTTTTCCTAATAAGGTAGGAGAATTTTTAAAAGTATAATCAATTAGGTCAGATCTTACGATTATCTCCCCCATCTTCTTTAGATAATCCAACACTTCATGCTCAATATCTAATTTTGATAGTTTCGGACGGAGTCTTTGGATAGCCATCACAACTCCGCCAATTTGCACATCCTTCATAAGCTTTTCTTCCACTTCAGGCATAATTTGGCGTGCAAGACCAGTGTAGTTAACGATTCCGTCAACTATTGCCTCTTCTAAAAAAGGTGATTTACGAACTATTTCCTCTACTGCTTCAGCGATTGTAATCATAAAAATTGGATGTTAATTTTGTTTCAAGTTATAAATATAACAACTTGTTACGAAAAGGTTTTCTTTTTATTGTATTTTTGTGCTATTAACAGCAACTAGTTATTTTTACTATCGTATTAATTAAGACACATACACAAAGAAAACATATATCACTTTTAGTCATGGAATCATTTATTGGACAAGGCATCGCTTTAGTAACACCATTCACAGAAAATGGCAAGGTTGATTTTCCAGCTTTAAAAAGGTTATTGGAACATACGAAGGATGTGGATTATTGGGTGGTCAGTGGTACAACTGCTGAAAGTGCGACGTTAACCAAAGATGAAAAAAGAGAGATTCTTGACTTTGTGAAAGCGAATAATCCTACTAACAAGCCAATTATGTTTGGTATTGGTAGTAACAATACAGCAGATGTGATCGAGAAATTAGAAACATTAGATTTAAGTGGTGTTTCTGCAATATTATCTGTCTGTCCTTATTATGTAAAACCTTCACAACAAGGGATCATTGCACATTATACTGCAATTGCAGATGCATCTCCTCTACCAATCTTATTATATAATGTTCCTGGTAGAACTGGTGTAAACATGACTGTTGATACAATTGTTGAGTTGTCTAAGCATAAAAATATTTTTGGAGTAAAAGATGCTGGCGGAGATCTAACTCAAGCTATGCGCGTAATTTCTGCTACTCCAGATGATTTCTTATATATCTCTGGTGATGACGCTTTAACAGTTCCTATTATTTCTGTAGGTGGTTCGGGTGTTATTACAGTTTTAGGAAATGTTCTTCCTCAAGAATTTGGAAGTACAGTTCATAATGCATTATCTGGTAATACAAAACAAGCAACAATTCAGATGTCTGAATTACTTGATTATACAGATGCATTATTCGAAGAAGGTAATCCTGTAGGTGTTAAGACAGGTCTTGAAATAGCAGGAATCTGTAAAAAACATGTTCGTCTACCATTAGTAGAAGGTTCAGAACTTCTTCAATCAAAAATGTCTGTTATGTATGAGCAAATTAAGATTTCAAGTAGAAAATCTATGTTTGTCTCTAACTTTGACGCAAGACATGCTATCTAAATAAGAAAATAATTTAGTTACGATATAAAAAATCCCATCCACTTTATTGTGAATGGGATTTTTTGGTTTTAGACATATTCTATTGTCTAATATAAACTCTTAGTGTTTGTCCAGGTTGTAAGACATCAGAAGACAATTCACTTAACTTCTTAATATCTTCTGTTTGGATATCGTATTTATTAGCAATTGTACCTATACTTTCTCCAGGTAGAATTTTATGATTAAAGAAATAAGAAGGTATTCTTAACTTCACTTCCTCACCATCTTTAAAAGTATAATCTATTGGAATTGACTTCCCTTTTTGATCAATTACATTTTTTTCTGGAATCTTATATCTGTTGGCTATAGCTACAACTGATTCTGTTGATTTAGGAATATATTTAATAGTGAAGTTTCCTTTTTCATTATCCTTCATATCAGAAATTTGTCCCATTATATACCCTTTCAATTGATCTAGTCTTTTGGTTTGCCCAGGTGTAAAAGTATTTACTTCCTGTCCTTGATCAATGAGCTTAATGGCATCATTTAATTTTTTCTGAGCCACTCCAAAATTCTGAAGATCTCTCATATTCTTAAGTACATCAGACTCAATACTTTCAAAGATAGCATCACTTGGATTTACAGTGACCTCATCCTTATTTTCGTTGGTTACATTTTCAGTCGCTATTGGCTCCTGACTTGAATTATCACCTCCGATAGCTAGTATCACAAAAGAGCTAAAAATTGCCCCAAGAATAAATGAAAAGCTTCCGATAATGGAATATCTAATTTTGTTCTTTTTTGATAATCCTCTCTTTCTATTAACCGGTCCACCCGATTTTCTCTTTAATCTTGATGTATCAGTTGGATTAATCTTTTCTGATGCAGATTCTTCAGGTTGTGATTCTTCTTTTGCTGCAGTTACTTTTAAATCATCCAATTCTTGTTGAATCATTTCAGCTCTCTTCCCTGCATTTGTGACTCCAACTTCAGCTGCTCGAGTAAAAAATTGTAGGGCCTGTTCCTTATTTTGGAATGTACCCATGCCTTTTTCACACATATCGCCGAGTAAATACAACATATCGCCATCTAACAGAATATCATCAGCATAGTCGTAGGCGATTGCTTTAAAGGTCTCATCATATAAACCTTGCTTGTAAAGGTTCTTAATGTCTAAGAGTTTTTGTGTACGATCCAACTCGGGTAACCTAAGTTCATGAAGCAGTTGAATTTCTAAAGCTCTTAGATTATTCTCGTCAATTTCTTCAATAATTTTATGAACGACATCGATGACATTACTAGTGTAATTCTCCAACATTCGAATTGTATATTGTACAGAACCGAAGACGAAAGTATCAGGATTATCAGGTACTTTATCTTCATCAAAAGATAAGGTAGCCCCAACCTCATAACTATCTACGGGTTCTTCTTTTATAATTCTTGGAGAAAGATCAGAAATAATGATTACTTCATCTTCGTTGTTCAGTTTTCCAAAATACACTTTACAACGATCACCAATCACAATAGGAGTTTCTTTGTTAAATTGATATTTTTCTTGAAGTTCTTGTATCGTCATCTTAAGAAATCGATCTATTTTAGTAAGAGTAATTAACTATTCTAAGTTAGAAATTAATCAAGAATTATAAAATAATAATATGCTCTATTCTATTTGTCCAATAGATATTAAAACCTCATTTGCAATTCTCAACCCATTATTTGATGCTTTTTTCAACCAATCGATATAATCGTCAGTTTCCAAGCCTAAAGCAAAAAGGTCATTTTTTCTAGTATATTTTAATTTTGCTAATTCGAATTGACAAAGAGCATCATCATTACCAGCCCCTTCTTTATAGAATTGATATGCTCTTTTTAGTTGCCTGTGTTTTAAACAATACTTACCTGCATAATAAAAACTCAAAGGATCTTCAGAGGCCATAGATGACTTGAACCATTTCTTTACGTCTTCATCTGAGGAATGTCTATAGATATTTTCGGATTGAAGTATTGCCAACATTCCTTCATGAATATTATCCCCATTTTGAATTTCAGTTTTAAATAGGTCTACGGCTTGTTTTGCATATAATTCAATCTGATTATCACTCAAATGATTCACTTGATATTTTTTCTCTATCAACGCAATCCAAAAAGAAGCTTCAGGATGTCCTAACTGACTGGATTCTTGTAGTAAAGATAAAATATGTTGTAGCTTCTTCTTTGGAGCTATACCTGTACTCCACTGGTTCTCTGTTAGGTTCATCAAAACACTTTGATATTCATCTTTAGCTAATGCCAATAGTTCTTCTGAAGAAGCTTTTTTTGACTCTGATTTAAAGACGAACTCTGAAACAGATAAATTATCTCCGAAGTAACCTAAAGTTGGTTTTGAAGATAGCGTTGCAAGTTCATTTTTAATATCTGATGCTGTAACAATACTGTCCTCTTGGTGATTCTCTAATGTGTGAATCAACATCTTTGCAAATGGTGAATGCTCTCCTGGTCTACCATCTGCTACAGGGGTTAATCTTCCAGAACTTAAAACACATCTATTTTTATGTTTTAGTTGGTCTTCTAAGAATTTTGATGCAGAAACATGATGGGTGCTATAACCACTACTCACCTTTCTTAATAACTGATTATTAAATGCACCACCATAACAAACATCTGCAATAATAAGTACCTGCTGAGCGGGTAACTTTTCAGACATCTTACTTACCGTATGAAACGGTAAATGCGTAAGTCTGTTCATATCTGTTTTTTTGCTATGTCTTAAAATCAAATAAGCTTGATTAAAATACACAGAATCATAATCGCCATGTCCTGCAACATATAGCAAGAAACGATCATCTTTTTTTAGTTTATTATGATAAGTCCTTAATGTACTTAATACCTGATTGGAAGACGGATTTTCTAAGTATGTTACTTTAAATCCATATCCTTTATCTAGAACTTCTCCAACACCTTTTGCATCTTTTATTGGGTTGTATAGATTCGGGTAATCATTATAGATATCTGTTCCGATAACGAGAGCATAAGTATTTGATTCTACTTTCGCTTCTCTACCTTCTGTTTTGTTATTTATCACCATACCTCGGTATTGTGATTGTTGAGCAAGAATATTATTAGATACTAGCAAAAACAAAAGAACATTAATAATAATTGTTCTCATGGAATAGTCTTTTTATGAAATAATAGTAAATAGTAAGTATGTTTGCGAAAACCGTGCAATAAATTACAATTATCCATTTCGTTACTTCCATTAACAAATAATATGAACTCAACTAATAAAGGCAAATATTACTTCTTTCTCATCTTCACTACGTTTGTATGGGGAATTAACTTCCATATTAGTCAGGTGGCCTTAAAATACACCTCTCCTATGGTCACAGGTACTTATAGATACTTCTTAGGTGCTATCTGTTTGATTGGTTTCGCTTTTATCAAAAAGCCATCAAAAGAGGATGTATCAAGAGCAATCAGCAACTGGAAATCGATTATATTTTTGGGTGTAATTGGGGCATTTCTATACAATGTTCTTTTTCTTGAAGGAATTAAATCTACTTCTGCATTTAATGGCGTGTTGATTATAGGACTCACTCCTTTAAACACCGCTTTGATATCAATCCCAATGTTGGGAACGAGGTTAAAGAGAAAGGAAATGATTAGTATACTATTTGGTTTTATAGGTATCCTTCTGGTTATATCAAAAGGTGATATCAATACTATAAGATCTTTCTCATTCTCAAAAGGAGATTTATACATCCTTGCTGCCAATATAAGTTTCTCATTTGCTAATGTTTATATCAAGAAATACTTAAATAACATCTCTCCATTGTGGTTAACGAATTTAGTCACAATTGTTGCCTGTATTTGCTTCATGATATATACACTTTCTTTCGAGACTATATCATTCCCTACTACTCAAGAGTATTTGTGGAGTATTCTTTTTATGGGAGTATTATCTACAGCAATAGCAGGAGCATTTTGGATTATTTCTATCAAAGAAATGGGTGCAGAGACCAGTACTTTATTTATGAATTTAGTCCCTGTTTTTGGAACTAGTGCTTCATTTATTTTAGGAGAAGAAATAGTTGGTGCTCAGATATTTGGCGGATTTTTTGTTATCACAGGATTATTAATTAATAGTATTAAGATAAAACGAAAAAAAAGTACTGCACAATCTGTGAGTACTTTTTGACAATAATTATATAGGGCATCACATCCTCAACTTGATGCCCACTTCTACTTAATTATACCTGCTCAATCTGAAATAAGACATTATTGATTTGTCTATTATTTTCTAAATTCATTTTCTTTCTTAATCTCGACTTCGCTACATTAATAGCATTTTCAGTCGTATTTCTGATCTCTCCTATTTCTTTAGAAGTAAGACCTAGTTTCATGTAAGCACATAGTTCTCTTTCATTATTAGTAAGACTTGGAAACTTCTTTAAAAGTCCACTGTAGAAAGACGCACTTACATCTGAGATATTTTCTTGTAAAAGTGTCAGTTTATTATCTGTATCTAACTGTGCTTTTATATCTATTATGACTTTGTTTAATTCTTTTTTCTGATCAGAATTTTGTTTGATTTCCTGAAGAGATTGTAAGATTTTTCTCTTGTTCTTCATTTGAAGTAGAACATTGGCATTCACCTGTTCAAAATCTTTATGAAGCTGACTTAGTTTAGATTTCAACATTTCATTTTCTACAACTAAATCATCATTTGAGAAATTGTCACTATCATTTCTCTGGTGTCCTTGTGTATTAAAAGATACGTTAGATTTCACTTTAATTCTTTTTTCAAATTGTCTTATTGAAGAGAAAATGCTAAATGCGATAATGATAAAAATCGATAATTGAATAAATAACACCTCCCATGATTGAAGTACAACTTGTTGAGATGGATAATATAAACGAACGATTACTAAACCTATACTTGCGATAGTAATTACTGGATAAAACCATTTTGAGATATCTTCTTTCCTTTGTACAATAAGGTGAACAATTGTTGTCAATATCAACAAGCTTTCAATGTTAGAAGACGGCAAAAAAACACTTATCACAGAAGTGATTACTAGCAATACAGATACGTTTAAAAAATTAGAGTACTCAAATTTTCTTTTCTTTATAAAGTACAAGTTTACATGCATAGATAGCATTAAAAAAACCGGCAAAGCCATTAAGTAATCGACCTTAGTAAAATAAAAAAACACGAAACTTAGCCCTACCAACATCTGTAAAATTTGATGGTTATGTCTACTTAGGTTCTCTTTAGAAGAGTAGTCTTTTTGAAGAATATTAGAAGTAGAATCAGTTAATTTCAATGATTGTAACATAGTAATAGAATGAGTGTATTAATTGTAAGAATTGTTCGACGACCTTACAAAGGTGGCTGAAAACGCACTTTTCTACTTACAACTATGTTTCAAATCATTACATTATTGTGTTTTTTCGTCATTTTAGTAGAAATACTAGCCACAAAAAAATGGCTACCCTATAAGGACAGCCATTTTTTTTCATTACTACTCGTATATTATAATCTCGATCAACTATTATCCCTAATAGTTAAAAAATTCTTCTATTCTTTCTATAGTGATAATTCACAATACAAAGAATAACTTTTTAATCATGTAAAATATTCTTCTTAATCCAAAGGTCATTAATTCTTATGTTATCAAAAAGAAACATGGTATTACAAAATATGACTAGTAATGTATTGTAATTGAATTTTGAGCCAATTATCTAATATCTAGTAATGCATCGATTTCTCCTTCCTCCACACTACCCGATTTTAGTAGTTCTTTTCTTAAATCATCTTTAACAATGCGCTCTGCTTCCGATACAGGGTATTTTAAAGACATTGTGATATATGTTAGGTTTCCTTCTTTTCTTTTGATTAAAACAACAGGTGTTGTTCTCCCTAATCTAGAAGATACGTTATTTTGGTAAGTACCAATTACCTCTGTTGCTGAGGTGGCATCTTCAATACCTTCAGCATTTGATAATTTTGTTTGAACTCGTCCTATCACCTCTGATCCTACTTGAGTAGCGATTTCATTTAAGCACAATTGATAAGCTGTTTGTTTAGCTGCAGCAAAAGACTCTGCTTTAGATTCTTGAAGAGAAACAAAAAATTTAGGATTACCCATATCATCAGTAGCTAGTTTAGCGAAGTAAGAGTTCTCTAGTTGTAAATCCATTGGTAAATCTCCAGGGATTTCTGAGTACCCCTCTTTTCTTAATAGCTTAGCCTGTCTTTTTGCTTCTTTAATTGCCTTTCCTTTTAATTCTTTTAAAGTTGCTTTCTTTTCCTTTTTAGTTTGGGCCAAAGTTGACAACTGTAGTGAAACAGTCAATAAAAAGCAGAACAAAAAAAATAATCTTGTTTTGTTGTTCATGTAAAAGTTATTTTCTTGATATATACACTAAATTAGTAAAACAATTAAATAAATAAACATTTCAATACAGTGAAATTATCACCATTCAACATCAAAGCTATATTAAGTTTATCATTATTGATAATACTATTCTCCAACCCCATTTTTGGTCAGAAAATTAAAAAAGTAAAAGCTAAAATAACTGAACCTTTAACCGATAATATCACAGTGGCTGAATTCAAACAGAATTTGCTATTGAAGGCTCAAATACAAGCTTTAGCTGATGAATTCGGTACCAATATAGCAAGTGGGTCCGATCTTAAAATTGATAATAGCGGAACAGATATGATTACTTTAAACTCTTCCCTTGTAAAAGGTGAATGGGTTAAAACAGTACAAGTAAATTACACTTGGTTCCTACAAGAACAAACACCTTATTTGAGTTGTGAAGTAGAAGGCAAAGGAAGGGCAATTACTACTCAGAAAGTACCAATTGAGGTTGAACTTTTATCTTGTAATCAGCAAAGTAATTGCGAAACAAAACAATTTAAAGAAAACCAAAGCTTATATACTACTGTAAATTCTGCACAAGAAGGTTATATAAATATATATATGAGGGAGGAAGATCAGGTTTATCGATTATTTCCCTACTCTTCTACTTCAAATAATGAAGAATTGATCACTAAAATACAATCGGACAAGAAGTACCTTTTCTTTGACAGTAAAAAAGCTTCTGAATTTAATGGCTTGACAAGCAGAGATGTTGATGAACTAAGGTTATCCACCATGGGAAAAGATCGATTATTTAATCGTTTATATATCATTTACAGTAAGACACCAATACAAAAACCAGTATTGACTACCCAGAATGGGATCAAAACAATTTCCCCAGAGAAATTCCAAGAGTGGATAACTGAATCAAAGACGGCAAATACAACCTTCCAAGATCAAATTATTTACTTCTCAATTGAACAATAGCTTCAAAAAGAAAACCCATAGAATATCCATGGGTTTTCAACTATTTGATGTAGGTTAATTTAAAATTTGATTCCTAGCTTAGTGTAAAAGTATGCACCGTTAAATCCCATTTGAACGGCATCGTAATATCCTCCAGACTCAGTAGACAATGGGTCTTGTTTTGATGGATAAACATTAAATATGTTATTCCCTCCTAAAGTCCAGTTTAACTTTTGTGACAAAGCATATGTTACAGCCACATCTGTTGTAACTCTTGGAGCATAATGATCTATATTTCCATCCCAATCCATTAATTCAACTTCTGAATATCTATTCAGTCTGATCATTGATGAGAATTTTTTGTAATTATGATTTACCGAAAAGTTGAATTTACTTTTAGGAGCTGAAGCTAAAAGGAACATTTGCTCTCTTTCACCAAAGTAGATATCTTCTTTACCCTCCAACTTTTCATTGGTATTAATTTCCCCTAACTCCATATGGTTAAAGTTACCTGCTAATGATGTTGTAATGGTATGTAAATCCCAGTTATGAGTATACGCCACTACTACATCTACACCATAAGTTTGTGTGTTTAGTGCATTTGTAAAGAACTGAGCTGCACCTACATTCATTGCTTCCAATTCATCGCCAATATCAGGATCATCAGAAGTGAATGCACCAGTAAGTACAATCCTATCGTCAATTTTCACATAGTATCCATCCACCGTAATTGACAAACCATCTAATGGATTTGCAGTAAAACCAAAACTTGCATTCAACGCTTTTTCTTGTTTCAATTCAGGAATTCCTAATGCTTGTGCCAATTCACTATCGTTGGGAGCAATTACCTTATCAATAGTTACCCCACCTTCTACGTCTGTAAATGTTGAACTGTAATATTTTTGAGCTAATGATGGAGCTCTAAATCCTGTACTAAACGATCCCCTAAAAGCTAAAGCTTTAGACACTTCATATCTTGTCGCAATTTTACCATTAAAAGTGCTTCCAAAATCAGAGTAGTTTTCATAACGGCCTGCTACTGCTACCATCCACTTTTCAGTAATATCAGTCTCAAGATCTAAGTACAGAGCCACATTTGTTCTATGTGCATTAACCACATTTTCAGGTCTAAAACCCGGAAAACCTTGTGAACCACCAGGAATTGAACCATCTTCTGAATAATTAGTATAAGACGCTTCTTCACCAGCACCAATTCCATAAGTATCGATTCTAAATTCTGAACCGAAAGCAACGTTTAATCCATTTAAGAAACCATCGTAAAATTTAGATACATCTACTCCGGTTACATTTTGAGATAGATAATGCTTACCTGCGTAAAAACTTGTTGGTGAATTAATGCCCATCGAAGCATTCAAAGTATTATTTACATTATACTTAAATTCATTATGCCCGAATGTATTGTTTAGATCAATTTTCCAATCGTTCCATTTTGTTTTCACACCTGTACTAATCGAAAAGTCAGTGATATCAGAGATGATATTTGGATCAAATCCATTTGGATAAATTTCTGGAACATTTCTATCGTCATCTGCTTCTCTAGTCCAAGCATATGATTCTCCATGTCTGTAATTATATCCACCAAAAGCATAAACTTCAGTGTTTTCAGAAACAGGAAGGGCCGCATTTACAAATGCTCCATAACCTTCAGCTAATGCATCTCCAATATAATTTCTAAAAGTCTCTTGACCTTCTGGTACTCTATTCGTTCTTCCTCTATATTGATATTGGCCTGTCACATTTACGAAACCTCCGTTATCTCCTAATTTTGTACCATAATTGACATCAACATTTCCGGTCGCTCCGTCTCCTTCAGAAGTTACACCCGTACCAACGTTGACATTTACACCGTCTGTATTTTTCTTCAATACGATATTAATTACACCAGCAATGGCATCAGAACCATATTGTGCAGAGGCTCCATCTCTAAGAATCTCGATTCTTTCGATAGATGACATAGGGATTGCGTTTAAATCTGTTCCCGTATTTCCTCTTCCTCTAGTACCATAAAGGTTAATGAGTGAAGACTGATGTCTTCTCTTTCCATTAATTAAAACCAATGTTTGATCTGGACCCAAACCTCTTAATGTTGCTGGATCGACATGGTCTGCACCATCTGCACCTGATTGTCTATTTGCATTAAAAGAAGGAGCAACGTATTGCAGTAGTTGATTCATATCTAATTGCCCGGTAGCTGCTGTTACCTCTTCAAGGTTAATAACATCAATGGCAACTGGAGTTTCTGTAACAGTTCTATTTTGTGATCTTGAACCAACAATTTCTACTGCTTCTAATTCTGTAGCATCTTCTTCTAAGTTTATCTTAATTAGACTTGTAGTAGCAGATATTTCTTGTGTTTTATAACCAACAAATCGAATCACTAAAGTTGAAGTACTTTCTACTTCAAATTCAAAGTTACCATCGAAATTTGTTGTCGTACCATGTGCTTGATTTCCTTTTTCATAAATCACAACACCTGGCAATGGTTCTCCAGATTGGTCAGATACATTACCATTTACAGTAATATTCTGAGCATATAAGGAGGATTGAATGAATAAAATGGTTAATAAAGTTATAAGATGTTTCATCAATAAAAATTGTACTATTAATATGTAGCTTAGTTTGTTAGTTTAAAGGTGTAGTAATAGTTCTTAGGGTTCCAAGTCTTTTCAAAAAGAGTTACAAAGATTAAATATCATTCACAAAAACATGGAATACAGGAGTATTAATTAAAAAAATAGTGTTCATAATTTAACACTTAAATATTGATGTTAAATTATGAACACTCCTCTTTTATTTACATATAACGTTAAAATATAGTTATAATTGTATTATTCTAAGATTTCATTGAATTTCCAGATATAAATCCAGTCGTCCATGCAGCCTGGAAGTTAAAACCGCCAGTAATACCATCAATATCCATTACTTCTCCTGCAAAGTGCAAGTGACTACATTTTTTACTTTCCATTGTTTTTACATCAATATCACTTAGACTAACTCCTCCACATGTAACAAATTCTTCTTTAAATTTTGTTGTGCCATGGACTGAATAGTTATCAGACAATAATACTTCAACAAGCTTATTCAGCTCTTTTTTACTTAGATCAAGCCAAAGTTTAGTTTCAGGTATCTCAATACGTTCTAAAAGATAATCCCAAAGTCTTTGAGGAAGCTCAAATGGATTTTTATTCTTAATCTGTTTCTTTTTGAGCTCTATTTTCTTTTCCTGTACAAATTCTCTTAATTCTTGATCTGACATTTTGTTATACCAAGAAACCAAAATATCAAATTGATAATTTCGATCTGACAACAATCTTGCCCCCCAAGCAGAGGTTCTCAATATTGCAGGACCACTAAGTCCCCAATGAGTAATTAATAACGGACCTTCTTCTTGAAGTTTCTTTTCTCCTACTACCCTTACTTTAGCATTGTCTACAGATAAACCCATTAATTTTGATAATGGTTTATGATTGATCTTAAAGGTAAATAAGGACGGTACAGGTGATTCAATTTTATGCCCTAACTTTTCTAACCACGAAAAACTCTCTTTTTTAGGTTGACCTCCTATAGTCACAATTACTTTATCAAAGACAATTACTTCGTTATTTATAATTAATTCGATACTGTTTTCTTGAGGAATAACTTTACTCACCTCTGAGTTGTAATGTACTTTCACCTTATTAATGTTGGCCTGTTCCATCAGGCAATCAATAATTGTTTGTGACTCGTTAGTTACTGGAAACATTCTCCCATCAGCCTCTGCTTTTATTTCAACTCCTCTTTCTTTAAACCAGTCCAATGTATGAGTGGCATTAAATTTACCAAATGCTTTTTTCAAGAAACGTTCCCCTCTAGGATAGTTCTTAGATAATTGCACTGGATTAAATGTCTCATTTGTAACGTTACAACGTCCTCCTCCAGATATTTTCACTTTACCTAAAACTTTAGAAGTCTTCTCAAAAAGATGTACTTCATTTCCTTGTTCAGCTGCAGAAATACTTGCAAAAAAGCCTGCTGCACCTCCTCCAATAACTGCAATTTTCATTTTTGTCAATAATAAAAACGAGACTTCTAATCACTTAAAAGTCTCGTTTGTTTGAAATATTTTCTATGGCTACTAATCTTCTTTTTTAGTAGTTACCATTTCTTCCTTGATTGTCATTCCTATAGCCAATACTAATAATAATAAAGTAATATAGCCTGTTAATTTAGAAATGTTTCCGCCCATTACATAAGAATCTGGATCGAAGTCAAATGTAATTGTATGATCACCTGCGGGAATTTGCAAACCTCTTAATACATAATTCGCACATACAATATCAACTTCCTCTCCGTCTATTTTTGCAATCCATCCTGCTGGATAATAAACTTCTGAAAATACTGCAAATCCTCCATCTTTTGAATGTGATTTGTATGATAATCTTCTTTGGTTAAACTTATCTAGTTTCACAAAGTCACCGGCTGACTTTGAAGTAGCAAGATCAGCATTAGGAAACTTATTTATATCAACTACTGCTTGGAAACTTGGATCTATCTGACCCACTGCCTCGATTTCATCATCAGGAGAATTTACTTTTTCTACTCTATCTACAAACCATGCATTACCTAAAGCATTAGGGTTTTGGTAAACATCATTAGACGTATTACCTAAAATGGCATACTTCATATTCAGCATGTTTAGTGCTGGAGTAGCTTTTACAGTAAGAGTATCACCTTTTTGAATTGCTCCTGCTAAAACTTGCATTTCCTTTGGCAATTCCCTTTCAATAAGATCTTGATAACGTCTAAGCTTAGCGGCAAAATAACCACCTATCGATTTATGGAAATAGGATGTATTTGCCTCATTAAATACGTTAGCTGTTAGATTCAACACTCTGTAGTTTGGATCTTTATCTTTTAAGATAAACTTATCAGCTCCTGTAGCAATATTTGTTTCCTTATTACTAGTTGATTTAAAAGATGCATCATTAATATATCTCTTTGCAACACCCCAAACATCTCCAATAGTTAATAAACCAACTACTAATATCGTTGGAATCATCCCTACTTTCTTCTTTACATTTGCAAATAATATAGCTAAAACTCCAATAACAAAGAATATAGATCTAACAATATCTTTTCTCATTAAAGCCACTCTTTCATCATCCAATGCATTTGTGAACTGTCTCACCATGTTTGCATCATTTAAGCCAAACATTTGTTGGAAAATCTGAGCATCTCTAGCTCCACTAACATCCATCATTCCAGCTCCTACATACATAAGTAGCAATAAACCTAATGTAGCTCCACTTGCCTGATAAAAAGTTTTCTGTGTTTTTTCATCCCATCCAACTTTAATCAATTTGTCCAAACCTAGTGCTGCTCCCATTGCCATAATGACACAGGTAACGCCTAATGACATCGCAGGAGTTCTAAATTTGTTCATCCCTGGAAGGATATCGAATAAAGTGTAATTAAACCATTGCAAATGTTTACCCCAAGAGAACATGGCAGTAATAAGTACACCACCAATCAACCAATTACGTTCTCTTTTATCGAGAATAAATAATGCAAAGATGAACAAGAATGTAAGTACAGCACCCTGATAAATTGGTCCTCCTGTAAATGGTTGTTCACCAAAGTACAATGGCAATTTAAAGTTGGGATTACTAACAATATTTTGTGCTTGTTGTTTACCCGCTACTTTCTCTAATTGTTTCGCTAAAGGCCCATCTTTGGAAACATTTTCTTGACTACTTCCTCCATAGAAATTAGGAGCAATTAATGTCAATGATTCCATTTTACCTTCACTCCAACTAAAGGCGTAATCTTTATCTAAACCTTCTTGAGTATGATTATTTTCTTGACCAGGTAACGCTTGTAATTCTTTCTTACCACGAATAGAAAATTCTGAATATTCTTTTGTTGTCCAAACTTTCCACAATTGAGTAGAAGCTCCTAAACCAGCAGCAAGAATACCTAATGGAATCACTCTCGTAAGGAAGATGTTTAGTTCTCCATTTTTATATGAATTATATAACTCAGACAACCCATAAATTAAACAAACGAAAATTAAATAATAGGTAATCTGATAATGGGCTGCTCTTAATTCTATTGCGACAGAAGTCGATAAAACAGCCACACCCAATAACCATCTTTTATCAAACAATAATTTCATACCTCCTAAAACAGTTGCTGCATAACCGATAGCCCATAGCTTTGTCATATGCCCTGCCTCTAAAGAGGTGATATAAAATGTATTAAATGAGAAAGTAATTGCTATTATAGCACTTACCCATGGATTCACTCTAAAGCATAATAATGCTACCCATAAACTAGACATCAATAGAAATAATGTCATTGGGTTTTCATGTGAGTGAGGCATGAATCCTAAAGACATGGAATATAATACTTCTGTAGGGTCTCCATCTAATGCTGAAAAAAGTAATTCAGGCATACCTGAGAACATGGCAGTATTCCATAATGGTCTCTCACCAGTTCTTTTATACTCTTCTCCTGATGCATGTGACATTCCTGAGAAGTGCATTAAATCACCTTGGTTTAAGTGTTTTCCATCAAAAAATTCTGGAGAAAAATAAAGGATAGATACTAGATAGAAAATTGGTATAACTAATAACCAACTGTATTTTTTGAAATTGCTGTTTTGCATATTATATAAAGTTCTACTGCTGTAGTTTATGTTCTAGTAATGTAAAAAATCTTTTTGCGGTTTCTTTAGTATTGAATTCTTTCAATACATTGGATCTAATTTTCATCCTATCAAATTCTATTGGAACTTTCATCCAATCTTCAATACCTTTTTGTAATGTATCACTTGATGGACTTCCTAATAAGTATCCATTTTCATTATTAACCATTTCTGTAATTCCTCCTATAGAGAAAGCCATAACCGGAGTACCACAAGAATGACTTTCAAGAATAACATTTGGTAAATTATCTTCTCTACTAGGCATAATATAAAGGTCTGCACTATTATAGGCTAAACACATTTTTTGAGGATCATAAATGCGTCCCAATTTATAAAAGTTTTCTGACTTGAATAAATCATTATCCACCTCACCTACAATAACTACATTAACATCATCAATATTTTTGATATTTTTAATAGCATCCAAGAGTATCTGTCCTCCTTTCCTTCTATTTTTAATACTTTCACTAACAAAAAGTAAGACTTTTTTATCATTTGGAATCCCCAACTCTCGTCTTGCTTCTTCTCTTGAAATAATATCAAAAGTATCACTATCGATAACATTTCGTATATGATGATGTTCAAACTGCCCCAATAAATCACTCTTCTTGGATAGATCCACTAACCACTGAGATGGAGCAGTGACTGTTATCAAACTTTTTGAATCGTCATATGCTTTTTTCTTAGCGGCTTTATACCGCATATCTAAAGGATGAAGGTGTGGAAAATATTCTTCATCTTCTGCATAATGATATCCTCCTTTAAAGTAATTCATATCATGCATATAAATAACAATAGGTTTATTTACTTCTTTAAAAAAGGATGGTATATCTAAAAACAGACTCACCCAATGCAAGACAATGATATCTGCTTTTGCAACTTCAGGGTGATGGTGGATTGGGTATAATGAAAATGGACTAGAGAACGTTTCAATATCCTTCTCTTCTTTTATGTAAGGAAATGCCTTCCACTTTTGCCATAACTTTGTGATTTTTCGAAAAAACACACTCTCGCCTGAGCTTACTATTCCATCTTGCTTAAACTCATCTCGTACTAAGACTTTAGAGTCTACACCAAGATCTTGAAGGGCTTTGCTCATTCTTATGGCTGCATACGCAGCTCCTCCATGAGGATATGTGTTTATATGAAGAACTTTCATTTCAAAAAATTTCTACAAAGATGATAGTTTTAGCCAAAAATTCACCAATAGATGTCTTCAAAAAATGATATTAATATAAATATTCAACCTTATCGATTTATTCCTTTTTATATTCAATACTTTAATTGTTCCTTTGTGATCACAATAAATTTAATAGAGTTTTCAATAGTTAATGAGTCAATACACAAGGAAGAATGTCTTAAGTAATATCTTCTGGATATTTTTTGATAAAGCATTCATTCTTTTATTAAAGTTTTTAGTAGGTGTAAAAATAGCCAACCATTATGGTGCTGATACTTTTGGGCATTATCAATATATTGCTTCGATTGTTGGCTTTTCTCCCTTACTTTATGAGATCATCAATGAAAGAATAGTCCAAAAATTCTTTTCAAGTAATTCCGAATCACATCAGACAATTATTAATAGCGTTACCATTGGTAGATTTATTTTATCAAGTATCGCCTTAATTGCTGCATTTATATACTGTTGGATCTTAAAGTCAGAAACTGAAACCATATGGATTTTCTTTTGGTTGATTATCAATAATACTTTTATCAACCTATTCTTTGGTATACAAAGTTTCTATGAAAATCGTCTGAAGGCTAGAAAAATTGTGGTTCCAGTGAATATCACAAAAGCATTAGCATATGGTGTCATTAATTATCTAATCACATTGGATGTTCCTATAGTATACATTCCATTTATGCATGCTGTTGGTAGTATTCTTTCCTTCCTCATTATTCTTGTGATTTATGTAAAAGAGTTTCCTATTCAATTCAATCTTAAATTCCCTCTTTTAAGAGATATTATTCATGAAAGTAAATTCCTATGGATCAGTACTACTGCCTTTGTTATCTTCAGTCAGATGGACAAAGTGATGCTTGGATCTCTAATTGATGATGCAAGTGTTGGTGTATATTCGATAGCGTTACTACTTTCTACAGTTACTCAAATGTTGCTGACCCCTATCAGGAATACAGCTTTTCCAATGCTATTAAATTATAAGGAGGATAAGGAAAACTTTAAAAGAGCTTATTTAAAATTCAGTAGGCAAACTGTTGCGGTTTACTTAATATTAATTCCTAGCAGTGTCCTTGTATTAAAGTATACATTCCATTTATTCTTTGTTAGTGAGTATAATGACTGTCTTGAAGTATATAATTTACTCCTAATCATTATCTTCATTCAGGCGGTTTGTAATTTACAGACTTCATATCTTACGATATATGAAAAGACAAAGTATCTTCTTTATAAGAATGTAATCGGAATGATCATTAATATTATCCTTAACTTCATTCTTATTAAGAATATTGGAATTTATGGAGCTGCAATTGCGACAGGTGTTACGCAATTCGCAACATATTATGTATTAAATTTCTTCTATGAAGATACCCGTATTTTGAATAAGTGGGTATTACAATCTTTTCAGATTTGGAAACTCGTTAAAAGTAATAACTAACGAATGGAACAAGGTAAATTAAGAAAATTACAAAATATACAAGTTGAAATTACTTTAGCTTTTGATGCTTTCTGTAAGCAACATCAGCTTGAGTATTTTATTATTGGAGGTACATTATTAGGTGCTGTTAGGCATAAAGGTTTTATCCCTTGGGATGATGATATTGATGTAGGGATGACTAGAGAACACTATGACAAATTCATCAAGCTCTACCTTCAAAATCCAATAGACGGTTTATTCTTACATACAACAGAGAATGACGCTCAGTATTACCTTCCATTTGTGAAATTAAAAAAGGATGGTACTGAATATATAGATGAAGACACTAAAAATGTAGATACCCATAAAGGTATTTTCTTGGATATTTTCCCTTTTGATGATGTTAAAGATCCTGATAGTTTTGTTTGTCGACAACAAGCCAAGCTTGTTAACCAACTAACTTATACTCTCAGTAAGAAACGAGGAACTAAAGTATACCCTTCCAAAAGTAAGTTTCAAAAAATCTTTGATTTCGTATTTAGCTTCTATAACATCAAAGGATTAGTAAAGCTCCAGAAGAAAATAATGACCTTCAATAACAACAAAGGTTACAACTATTTTATCAACTTCAGCAGTCCTTATTATTACAAAAAGGAGCTATTTCCAAAAGAGAAATATTATCCTATAAAAAAATATGAGTTTGAAGACACTCAATTTGAAGGTCCTGCAGATTATGATTATGTATTGAGTCATGTTTTTGGAGACTATATGCAATTACCTCCGGAAGACAAAAGAATGACTCATGCTATCGATGTAAAATTTAACGACTAATCAAACAAATAGATGACAAAGAAAAATATATACGTTGTAGGTGTTTTCGACTTATTTCACCGTGGACACCTAGAATTATTGAAGAAATCTAAAGCATTAGGTACTCATCTGATCGTCGCTTTAAATGGTGATGACATGACAGCTCAATATAAAAGAAAACCTTTTGTCAGTGAAGAAGACCGCCTTGCAATTATTGAATCTTTAGAGTGTGTAGACCAAGCATTTATTATTAATCAGTTCGACAATAAAGATGTTTTAATTGAATATGATATTGATGTTGTTGTTCATGGAGATGATTGGGATGTTGAAGGTTATATGGAGCAAATTAGAGTTGATCAAGAATTTTTGGATAAGAATAAAATAGAATTAGCGTTCTTACCTTATACACAAGGAATCAGCACTTCTGAATTAATTAAGACCATTAAGAACTCATAATGTTTTACAAACACATACCTATTCCAGTTATTTTAGAAATTGGGAATCAACTTGTTGAAAAAATTCCACAAATATTAAAAGACAAGTCCTTCTACTTCCCAAAGATTGTTGTTTTTACATCCTCTTTTCTAGGAAATAGGTATGCTGATGTTTTAGAGAAAATTGGTGCTTTAAAAACTATTCATGTTAATGAAGCATCAATTTTAGAAGTTGAAAGAATAATTCTTGAAAATGATTTCAGCGCTGATGAACTGTTCATTGGTTTTGGAGGAGGATCAGTTATTGACGTTGTCAAATTAATTTCTCATAAAACTAATAATGCCTATTTGAGTGTTCCTTCTACCTTATCAAATGATGGATTATACTCACCTATTTCTAGGCTAATTAATAAGTCTGGTAAAAAAGAAAGTTATGGCGTGACACCTCCATTAGGTATAATAGCAGACATCAATATCATTAAAAAAAGCCCTAAAGTTAATATCTTATCAGGGGTTGGTGACTTAGTATCCAATCTAAATGCATTAAAAGATTGGGAGTTATCTAATCAGGTAACAAATGAGAAAATTGACAATTTTGCTGTTTCATTATCTTTATTAAGTGCCAATTCAATCCTCGAATACGCAGAAGAAGACCTGAAAAATGATGAATTTCTGATTACATTGGCCAATGGGTTAGTTATTTCAGGCCTCGCTATGGTTATTTCTGGTAATTCAAGACCTGCAAGTGGTGCAGAACATTTAATAAGTCATGCTATAGATGAACTATACCCTGAGGATTCAACATTACATGGATTACAAGTAGCTTTTGGGCAAATTCTTATTGAGCAGGTATTTTTAGGTTCTTCAACTTCCAAAGTACAAGAGTTCTATAAAAACATTGGTTTAACAAAAATACTTCAAGCCAACATCAATTTTTCTGATGAGCAACTAGAGAATATCCTACTACTATCAAGTCAAATAAGAAAAAATAGATATACTGTACTGGACAATATATCTATTAGTAATATAAGCTTGAAATCATTTAAACTTTAGATTTCATATTTACGTTTCCTCAAATAAATAAAAATACCTCCAAATAATACTGTTAACAATACTGGAATTCCAACGTTTATCCATTGCCACATGGCCTTCTCCTCTCTAATTTTGAAATTATCTAAAGGTCTTAAGGTCACTTTTTTATTTCTTGCCATTATCAATCCATCTTGATCTGTTAGGTAATTCATACTATTCATCAAGAATTCTAAATTAGAAAGTGATTGCCCTCTATGTCTATCAAATTCTATTGATTCTAGTTGCTTATTAATTGGATTGATTTCATTTTTTGCGATATCACCATCACCTACTATAATTACTTTTGTTGGTTTTGTGGATGATTTAATCAATGATTTTTTATCAATACCCTTTGGTGGGAATCTATTCGCATAAAGAGATTTAAATGTCCCTTCCAATAAATAGGCGATTGGAATATTCGGTTGATTAAATAATTCTTTTTTGTTTACTTCTTTTATCTCATCCAATGATACGATATTAGGCATTGCCCTCTTCCTAGAATAGTTTGAAGTAAATATCAAAGGCTCTTTCTTGATTCCAATGGATTTAACTGTGTCTAAAGAAGTAATAAAGCGACCATAAACAACATCCATATTCCTTACGATTGGATGTTCTGAAAATGTATTCAGATATATATTATAAGGCCAAGGTAGTTTCTTAATATTCGCTTTATCACCAAAATTCCCTGCCACAATTTCTATAAGACCGACTTGTTGATCTTGTATTAAATCAATATTAGGCCTTACTCCTAATCTGAACAATAAGTCTTCAATATTTAGATCATATCCAAAAGCATAAGTTCCACCCAATGGAATAGAATCCTTATTCATTTGTACTTTATCCAATAAGAAAAGAGCATTTCCTCCATCAACTAAATATTGATCAATAAAATACTTTTCTTTATTAGAGAACTTTGTTTTTGGTTGAGCAACCACTAATGCATCAAAGTTTTTGATGGTTGAAAGATCAGTTACCCAATTGACAATATATTTATTCTCAAGAGCCTCTGTGAACTCTTTCATCTCACTTGGAAATAATTCCTGATGACCTTGAACAATACCCACCCTTTTTGATTTTGCTTCTACTAATTCTTGAATAACAGAAGCTAATTCATATTCAACACCTTCTATCGATTGATTGATCTGCTCTTGAGCTGATTTTGCTTTATTACCTTTTAATAGTAAAATCCCTTTTTGTTTACCCTTATAGGATATTAAAGCACCGGGGTAAATTAATCTTTGTGTCTGCTCGCCATTCGGTCCAACATCAAATAAAGTAGTCTGAGGAATACCTTTTTTTATTAATGAATTTTGAAATTGCTGCTTTTGTCTAGTATCTGCAAAATCATTTGGATCAATGAACCTGAAATCTAATTGCCCATTTGATTGTACTTTAAATTCCTCTAGAGTTTCTAGAATAGCTAATTTCAGATGTTCAAACTCAGCGTTCAATGGGCCATCTAAATACACATCAATACTTACCTGATCAGGAAGATTTTCTAATAAACGTTCTGTTGCAGGATTAATTGTGAATCGTTTTTCTTCTGTTAAATCCCATCTAAAAAAGACTTTATCAGAATGTATGTTTAAGAAAATAAACAAAAAAAGTATCGCTGAAAAAGTCAAGAGATCTTCCCACTTACGCATATATTGTTGGAATGTTTGTCGAATTTAAATTGAACTTGCAAAATGCGGTGTTTTCGATAAAAAATCAATAAAGTTTACATTTAAATCTAGAACATTTTACTATACCTCTAAATAGAAAAGCAAGGGCAATTATAATAACAACAAATACCCTTGCTTTTAAGTCTTCTACAAGTTTTAGTTCAATACTTTGAAAGTATGGACAGCCTCTAACACATCACTCGAAAGAACGATATATAAAAGCCCCTTTTCAAGACCTTCTAATGATATGTCATTATTTGAAGGAGTAATTTCTCCACTATGAAGTTTACTTCCTTTTCCGTTATAGATGTGGTATTGAAATACACCTTCTGACAGTCCTTTAACCATTACTGTATTTTCATTACGTAATATCGGGTCTGTATTTAATATCTCAATTTTGTTCAAATTCGTAATGGCATTTGATAAAACCATTAAATTCGGGTAACCATAGAGGAAGTAAAACTGATCAGGATTATCTTCTGCTAAAACTACGAAGTGACTTTCATGAAAACGCACGGCAGTACCAAATCTAATTTCACTCTCAATCTCTTCTGGAATAAAAGTTTCTTTCCATTCAGCACTCATGGAATCATTATCTAATAAAAATAAGTGGGTTGAACCATGAACATCAGCTCGAAATGCACCAACAAGTAATGTATCACCTTTTACTTGAACATCTGACCCAAAACTTTCACCATTATTTCCTGTAGGGTTTGATACAACGTAGCCTTTTAAATCTGAGCTCCATAATTCTTTATCTGGTCGATGATAAATAACAACTTCACCATCTATATTATCTGTTTTATAATCAGTTACAGCAATCATGTCATCATTTAAATCCAAATGAATACCAAACTGATGACCTCGATTATTAGGATGCTGTAATTCTACACTTGGAGTTTCAACTTCATCAATAAAACCATTTGAAGGAAGGTTATAAACATAAGCCGTTCCTTTCCAATTATCTTTACCTAAAGCCCCTACTAATATTGCATCTTTAGAAATTCTTATTTGATGTGAAAAATACTCATTTGTCTTAGGGTTAGGAGATTTTAGAGTTGTTATATTCACGCCTTCCGACCAAGACTCTTTAAGCCTTTCAATATAAAACCCTCTTCCTTCATAATGATTCTGTCTATAAGCTCCTACTACTGCTCTTCCATTTAATATATCTACTGAGAATCCAAAGTAACCATCCCCAAGTGGATTAGTTATTTGATAAGATTCCGTCATATCTGACCAACCTTCTGCTGGCTTTTCATATATATAAACCTTATCTGTTTCTGGAGAACCTACTATTATTTCATCACCGGAAATCGCTACAGCAAAACCAAACATATCATCATCTACACCATCTGATGAACTTAACTGTGCGACTTCTTCCCATTCACCATTTTGGAATTCATATACAAAGGCACTACCTGGGATATTATTCTCTCCTTCATAAGTTCCTAAAACCATTACGTCCCCATCTACGTCTAAATGGCGAGATTTGGTATATAGCGAAATATTAGACTCCTTTTCTTTAAACAGGTAGACTTTTTGTCTAGGGTTGTACATCGAATTAATAGCAACATATTCACCTAAAATTTTTACCGCTGAGCCAAAGAAATCATTTGATGCTCCTTCTTCGAGTTGATAAGAGTTCATTAAAGTGACGCCAGTATTCTTCTCATTATCAAATCCGTATAAATAGACTTTTCCTTTTCCTAAATGTTGTGATCCTCCAATTAATAATTTATCTGAAGTAATATCTAAATCAGAACCGAAATGAGAACCATTAACTATTTCTTCATTAGTAATAAAATAGCTCTCAGTAGCATCTTCCCATCCTTGATTTGGCTTATTAAATACAACTACTCTTCCTGCATTATTACGTCCATAATCAGTAGCAACAATAGTATTACCATTAATAGCTACATGCATACCTAATTGATAAGAGCTATTTGAAGTTGTCAAAGTAGCTGTGGGAAGTATCTTTTCATCTTTTTCTATTTTAGAAAATAACCCATCATAAACTCGTACTGCTCCTGTCCAATTATTATTACCTATATTTCCCACAACAAGTGTTTCGCCATGTAGTCTTACCTCATGTCCAAAATATTGATTACCACCTTCAACTGGAGCTGAAATATTTTTATAGAAGTAGTTATTATCACTCCATTTCTCTCCGAATGATTTTTTATATACTGTTACTGCTCCTTCATAGCTATCTAACCTATATGCTCCAACTGAAAGTAAATTGTCTTTGAGTGATAATGAAAAACCAAACCAACCATTTGATAAAAAAGGAGTATCTATTTTGTGTGTTTCGGTCATATTAACCCAACCCCCATCAGGTTTTTCGAATACATAAACAGCATCCGATTTAGGTGCTCCAACAACTATTACATCATCTGAAATATCTACGGCAAAACCAAAATGGGTATTATTTGCGGTTTCATCACTTTCTGTAGTAAGTTTTGCCAGTTGAACTAGTTCTCCATTTTCTAAACGATGAACAAATACGGCTCCTTTTAATTGACTTGATGCATATGCACCAACAATTACAATATCACCAGAAGACTCCATGTATCTAACTTCATCATAGTCAGTTAATTTTTCACCGACATCAAGAGCAAAGACTGGAATACATAGTATACAAGAAATTAATATTGCGGATAAGCAAGAGCAGGTAAGCTTTAGTGAAGTCATTTTTAATTTTAGTTCTTTATTACAATAGTTTCTCCAAAACTATCTAAATAGTTTTTCATATACAATCCTTTCTCCAAGTATATAATTATACATCGAATTTGATAAATTAAGCTCTATTCACGTCAATTGTTTATGAAATAATGTACTTTTGCAAATTCAAATAGAATACAGAAAAATTTACAATAGTGAATTTTAAAGATACTTTAGATAAAAATCCAATTTTTGGAATTGTTGCTAAAAGTGCAAAAGCGGTAGGCTTCGATACTTATTTGGTCGGAGGCTTTGTGCGTGACTTACTTTTAGAACGTCCTTCCAAAGATATTGATATAGTTTGTGTAGGCAGTGGTATAGTCTTAGCTGAGGATGTTGCAAAAAGAGGTGGTAACCTTCCTTGTAATACTTTTAAGAGCTTCGGTACTGCAATGGTAAAATTTGACGAGTATGAAGTCGAATTTGTAGGAGCAAGAAAAGAATCTTATAGAAGAGAATCTCGTAAGCCTATCGTAGAAGATGGTACACTTGAAGACGATCAGAATAGAAGAGACTTTACAATCAATGCACTTGCTATTTCATTAAATGAGGATAATTACGGTGATCTTGTAGATCCTTTCGGTGGCATAGATGATCTGAAAAAGAAGAACATAATTACACCACTTGAGCCGAATATCACATTCTCTGATGATCCATTAAGAATGATGAGAGCCATTAGATTTGCTTCTCAACTTACCTTTGATATCGATCCAGACACTTTTGATGCGATTACTGAAAATAAAGAACGCATCGAAATTGTCTCTAAAGAGCGTATCATGGATGAACTTAATAAAATCATCCTTTCTCCACTTCCTTCTTATGGCTTTAAATTGCTATTTACTTCAGGGTTATTAAAACTAATTTTCCCTGAAATGCAGAACCTTTATGGCGTTGAGCGTAGAGATGGTAAAGGCCATAAGGATAATTTCTACCATACTTTAAAGGTACTTGACAATGTAGCTGAAAAATCAGATGATTTGTGGCTCCGTTGGGCTGCAATATTACATGACATTGCAAAACCTCCTACCAAAAGATTTAATAGCAAAGTAGGTTGGACGTTTCATGGACATGAAGACAAAGGAGCGAGAATGGTTCCTGGTATATTCAAAAGAATGAAACTTCCATTGAATGATAAGATGAAGTTTGTACAAAAACTTGTGAAGCTTCACCTAAGACCTATTGCATTAGTAAAGAAAGAAGTAACAGATTCAGCGGTAAGAAGATTACTTTTTGAAGCTGGCGATGATATTGATGCTTTAATGTTACTTTGCCGAGCGGATATTACCTCTAAAGATGGTAACAAAGTAAAACGCTATTTATCTAATTTTGATTATGTTGAAACAAGATTGGAAGCAGTAGAGGAAAGTGATAAAGTGAGAAACTTCCAACCTGTTATTACTGGAGAGTTAATCATGAATACATTCGAGATCAAGCCTTCCAAAGAAGTTGGACAGATAAAAGCAATTGTAAGAGAAGCTATCCTTGATGGCAAAATCAAAAATACTATGGAAGAAGCACTTCCATTTATGATTCAATCAGGAATTGAACTAGGGCTTACTCCCATTAAAGACAACAAAGAATAAACTAAGTCTATATATATGAACGATTTAATTCTTCGCGCCGCAAGAGGTGAAAAAACAGAAAGAACTCCTGTATGGTTAATGCGCCAAGCGGGTAGAATTTTACCAGAATATAGAGCTGTAAGAGCCAGCGTATCTGGATTTGTTGAGTTATGTCAAACTCCTGAATTAGCATGTGAAGTAACAATTCAACCTGTTGATTTATTAGGTGTTGACGCTGCTATTATTTTTTCAGATATCTTAGTGATTCCAGAAGCAATGGGACTTCCATATGAAATGGTGGAAAAAAGAGGTCCATTCTTCCCTACTACAATCCAAACAGAAAGTGACTTAAATAAAATTAGAGTGGCTGATGTGGAATCTGACTTAGGATATGTATTAGATGCGATCAAATTAACAAAGAAAGAATTAAATGACCGCGTTCCATTAATCGGTTTTGCGGGTGCTCCATTTACTATCTTCTGTTATATGATCGAAGGTCAAGGTTCTAAGACTTTCTCGAAAGCAAAGAAAATGTTCTATACACAACCTGAGTTCTCTCATAAGTTGTTACAGATGATTACAGATTCTACTATTGCATATTTAAAGGCTCAAATTGCAGCTGGTGCAGATATGATTCAAATCTTCGATTCTTGGGCGGGTATTCTTTCTCCTGCACAATATGAAGTATTTGCAATGCCATATATCAACCAAATCTGTGATGCAATCACTGAAGTACCAAAAACAGTATTTGCTAAAGGTGCGTACTTTGCTCGTGAAGCAATTGGTAAGTCAAATTGTAATACAATGGGTCTTGATTGGAACATGGATGTAGCCGAATCAAGAGCTCTTGCTAACGGTAAAGTACTACAAGGTAATTTAGACCCTTGTGCTTTATACGGTTCAGATAAAGATATTGAGGCTGCCACAAAAGCCATGTTAGATCAGTTTGGCCCTGATAAACATATCGCTAATTTAGGTCATGGAGTTTACCCTGACATCAACCCTGAAAAGGTTAAAGTGTTTATCAATACTGTAAAAGAATATTCTGAAAAAATGAGAGGATAGAAACCTCAATATTTATTCAGTAATTCATATTATAAATCCTTATGTAGTTGAGTAACAATCAATACATAAGGATTTTTTTGTTTAATTATAAAACATATACATTAAGCTTAAAAATACACAAAAACATCATTTTGCGTTTTTTTTGATCATTATTATTTAAATTTCCACTATATTTAACAAACGATTTTTTTCAGTACAGAACAATTATACCAAATATGAAATACCTCTCTAAAGGTAAGAGAGATAGAGTTATCAGCATAAATAAAAAAACGAATGAAGTCACCTATCTACCTCATACCAAAACAAGATCATTAAATAATCCTGAAGAGAAAGTACAATTAGAAACTTATTTAAAATTAATTTATGATTACAATTACCCTGCAGAATATGTAAGGGTTTGTGTCCCTGTGAAAATGGGATCTTCAACAAAAGAAGCCGATATTATTACCTACAATGACATGGAAGGTTTAGAACCTTTCATGATCGTGGAGTGTAAGAAAAAAGGGGTATCTTCCTCAGTTTTTGAAGGAGCTATTGACCAAGGGTTTTCCTATGCCAGTGCTATTCTTGCAAAGTTTGTTTGGACTACTGATGGAAAACAAGATACTTACCATGAAGTTATACCCACTAAGATTGGTGAACGGACTAAAAACATACTACCTTCTCCTCCTCCATTTAAAAAAAGTGATAGTTTTTTATATTCAACCAAAAAGAATATCTATCGATTAGCTAAAGCCCCTTTTAAAGTTCTTAGTCACTTTTTCAAAAGGCCATGCATTAAAAATGCTATGATTTACAATGCTATAATACTTGGCTTAATGTTTATCTTCAGTAAGGTGATTATGGAGAATATTCATCAGATTTTAGCGATACCTTTTATCAAAAATTTATGGGTAAATCATCATATGGATTTTTCATGGATGTATTATTTCATTTCTTTTACCTCTGTCTTTATTACTATAATAGTCAGTTCTATTGTAGGATTATTAAACACCAATAAAAAAGGTAGAATAAAGCTCAAACAAGCTATATTCTTATCTCTATTTTTAGTGATTCCTGTTTGGTTTGCTGGAAGTGAGTTTACTAAATCATGGTGGAATTGGCAACATTTCACAACTATGAAATATCAACCGTGGTTATTCCTAGGACCTCAACTTGCAATATCACCAATACAAATACTATTATTTGCTGGAATTCTTTCTCTCTCAAAACCAAAGAAAAACACAAGGCACTATAAAAGATTAGCAAAATAAATAAGGCTTGGGGAACTATTTCTATGGAGTTTTTTATTAAATTATATCTAATTATTAACTGTGTATAAATACTCCCCAAGCATGTTATTTAGAACTTTCTGTCTTTTACTAGTTTTATCCGCTCAATATTCTTTTAGTCAAGGAATAAAGTTTCAGAAAATTTCACTAGAAAAAGCTATCAATGAAGCTAAAACCAATAATAAAAAAGTATTCATTGATATACATACCGAATGGTGTCCCAATTGCGATTGGATGCAAGAAGAAGTTTTTCAAAATAAAAAAATCGGCAATCATTATAATCAAAATTATATCTGTATTGACATTGATGCTGAGAGCACCCAAGGTATTGCCTTAATCAAGAAATATAAATTACATGTTTACCCAAGTTTCTTGTATTTAGATAGCGATGGCAATCCAATTCACTTACTTACAGGTGTAATGAATAAAGATGAGTTTGTAAAAGACACAAAGGAAGCTGAAAACACTAGCACACAACTTTTTAATCTTCAAAAGGAAATACATACAAATAAGTCACAAGATTTAAATGTTCTTTCTAGGTACATTTATGTCTCTTACAAAGCAGGTTATGCAGATGACAAAACATTAAAAGAGTTCCTGGTAAAAGTTGATGAAAATTCACTAAAAAATAAGTGGGTATGGATGGCCCTAAAAGAAGCAACAATGTATTCTGGATTACATTCAGATGCTTTACAAAAATTAGTACAACATACTGCTTCAATTGAAAAGGATTATGGTATCAAAGATATTATTCAGACCATCAATGCTGCTGCAAATGTATCCATGCAACCTTTTGTCGAAATGCGTGATATTCAAGGTTGGGAAGACTTAATGGCATATTTAGATAAGTCATTAGGGAAACAAGGAAAAACATTGAATTGTGCCTACAATCCAACATTCTACATCAATATAAAGGAGTATTCGACGGCATTTAGCAAAATGGAACAAGGGGTTCAACTACTCTCCGACCGAGACCCTGAAGTTAGAGCCTATTTATATAGAAATTGGGCCTGGAATATATATCATTATTATGATGATAAGGATAAGTTGAATATGGGCCTTGAATGGATTAATATCTCCATAAAATCACATCCTTATTCCATTAACTACGAAACAAAAGCTGGACTTCTATTTAAACTTAAACAATATAAAGAAGCAAGAATTAATGCTGAAAAGGCAATAGAACTTGCAAAAAAAGAGAAAGTACATCCTACTCTTGCTCACTTAGTACTAGATGAGCTTGATGGGATGAAATAAAAAATAAAGACCTCACTGACATAATCAATGAGGTCTTTTGTTTACTCTCTCAATTTTTTTTCACTTATCTACTAAGCGCATTCATCTAACTTCTATATAAGTATACCCCATTTAAATATTTTTGTTTCATGTCTAACATTTTATATTCCAAATAAAAATCAATGATACAAGTTGTTGCAGGTATTATAATTGAAAATAAAACCGTTTTCATAGCCAAAAGAAAGAAAGGAAATGTTTTAGAAGGATATTGGGAGTTCCCTGGAGGAAAACATGAAATTGGAGAAACACTTGAAGCTTCTCTTATCCGAGAATTTGAGGAAGAATTTAATGTAGAAATTGAGGTTCTCGAAAAATTGCATGATAATATCCATCACTATCCTCAAATCTCAATACACCTACACAGTTTTATTTGCAAGAAAATAAAAGGGGAATTTCAACTACTCGACCATGATGAAGTTCAGTGGGTAAACATCGAAGAACTTGAAAATATCTTACTTGCTCCTGCAGATATTCCGATTATTGAGGCATTAAAAAAGGCTACCTTAAATAAATAAGGCAGCCTTTATTTATATTTCAAAAGATCAATACTAGTTATCCATTGATTGGATAATTTTTAATTGTTCTTTTAATTTTTTCAATTCTACTTTAGAAGCTTCAATCTTCTCATTGTATTCTGCTAGTAATTTATCAGCAGTTTTCGAATTTGAGAAGAAAGCAAGGTTATTTTGCCATAAAGCAATATCGTCCTCATGAGTTTTAATCTTAGTACGGATATTTTGCTCTTGGTTTCTAAAACGCTTACCTCCAGCAGGGATTTGATTAAATACACCCGCCAATACTTGAAGTTTACCTTTCTCATCAAGATCAGCTGCAGACTCCACATATGCTTCTACACTTGCAACAAATTTGTCTACAATAGCATCTTTTTCTTTTCTTGGTACAAAACCAATCGCAAAGAACGCTTCTGCTTTCTCACTTAATAATGCTTGATCGAAGGCTGTTTTATCTTCGGTTAATTTCGTTAACTCTAAGATAATTTCTTCCTTTTTATTTAGGTTCTCAGCATACTCCTTGTTCTCTTCATTTCTCTTATTTCTCTTTCTTTCAAAGAAAGTATCACAAGCTGCCTTAAATTCAGCATATACTGAATCTCTGAATTTTTCAGGAACAGGACCAATACTTTTCCACTCTTTTTGTAAAGCGATTAAAGCATCAGCTGTTGCATTCCAATCTGAAGAATCTTTAATTTCTTCTGCTTTTGCAACTAAAACCTTCTTCTTCTCTAAGTTCTCTGCTCTTTGAGCTTCAAGTACTTCGAAGAATTTATTTTTGTTTGCGAAGAACTGTTTGAAGTTTGCCCAGAATTGTTTGTTAATTCCGTTAGCTACTTCTCTTGGTACTGGACCAATTTCTTCCCATTCCTTTTGAACCGCTAATAAACGCTTAGTTTCTTCATTCCACTCTTTAATACGATCTGTATTGAATGTTGAGAACGGCTCTACTTTTAAACATAAAGCTTGCTTTAATTTCATGTTCTCATCAAGAACTTTCTTGAATTCTTCAGCGTGCTTACGTTTTTTATCATATATCTTATCAGAAATCTCTTTGAAAGAATTCCAGATAGTGTCTTTTTCTTCTTTTGGTACAGGACCAATATTTCTGAATTCCTCATGAAGGCTATTTAATGAAACTACAGCCTCACTAATATTTTCTACTTCAAGAAGTTTTTCAGCTCTTTCAATTAAAGCTTTTTTCGCTTTTAAGTTATGCTGTCTATCAAGTTCTTTTAATTCGAACTCGATACTCATTTGATCATAGAAACGATCAAGTAAAGCACCGTAAGTTTTGTAGATTTCATCAGCAAACTGTTGTGGTACAGCACCTGTTGCTTTCCATTCTTTTTGTAATTCCTTGATCTTGTTCATGACACCTTTATCATCAGTTGTCTCGATCAATTCTTTTACTTGGTTAATAATGCTACGCTTCTTCTTTAAGTTGTCCTCACGCATTTTTTGCATTTGCTCAAAATGTTGACGACGTGCATTTTTAACTGCGTAGAAAGCATCATTAAATGTTTTGACATCAGCATCTTGATATTCAAAACCTTCTACATCACCGTTCTTCTCTAAGAATTCAGCTTTAGCAGCAGCCTCTTCTTCTTGTCTAATCGGATCAAAGTATTCTTTAATCTTTTTAGAGATTCTTTCAGCTTTAACAACATCACTATTGTTAACAAGCTTACTGATTTCAGCAAGTAATTCTGATTTAGAATGATTACTAAAATCTTGATCTTCTTGAAGCTCCTCTTCTACTGATACTTCATCATCTCCAAAATCTGCAACATCATCCATATCTGCAACATCATCAAATTGTGCTACAGTGTTTTCAGTTACATTTTGTTCGTTTAACTCATTGTTTTGAGTTTCGTCCTGTGATGTACTCATCTTTTAAAACGATTTTAAGTGCGTCAATAATTACAACCGACCATTTCGAAAAAAATGAAATGGACCTTTGGTATAGGTTTGTTTCTACAGACCAATATACCGTCAAAATACGGAAGCAAAAATACTCTTAATTTCTTATCTATTCTAACCAAAACACAATTTTACTCCGTTTTTGCATTAATTTTTTTAATCTTTGTAACATGAGTGTCACTTTATTGATTTATTGACAACAATAGGTCAACTTTGCAGTAAAGACAAACAGCTTTCAATGGAAAAAAGACAAGTTCAATATCAGTTTGATGAGCAACATTTAAAAAACTCATCTAAAAATTTTTACGATCCGTCTAAACTTAGAACGGAAGAAATGGTACTTAATTTGGGTCCTCATCACCCTGCTACACATGGTGTACTTAGAGTGGAGGTGCTCACTGATGGTGAATATGTCGTTGATGTCACTCCTCATTTGGGGTATCTGCACCGCTGTTTCGAGAAACATGCAGAAAACCTAAACTTTCAACAAATTATCCCTTACGTAGACCGTATGGATTACGTAGCCTCTATGAATTCAGAGCATGCTTTTGCAATGGGTGTTGAAAAAATGATGGGAATTGATCACAAAATTCCAAAAAGAGTAGAATACATTAGAGTTCTTGTTGCTGAACTTAATCGTATCGCTTCGCATTTTATAGCTGTAGGTACTTATGTTCTTGATATTGGTGCCACTACTCCATTTTTATGGGTAATGAGAGACAGAGAACACATTTTAAGAATGTTAGAATGGGCTTCTGGTGCTCGAATGCTCTATAATTATATTTGGGTGGGAGGATTATACTATGATGTTCCTGTTGGTTTTGAAGAAAGATGTCTTGAGTTTGTCAATTATCTAAAGCCTAAACTACAAGAGTTTAGAGAAATGATTATCGACAATAAAATCTTTGTTGAAAGAACTGCTAATGTTGGTGTTCTACCGTTAAGTACAGCGATTGATTATGCTTGTTCCGGACCAGTACTTAGAGGTTCAGGAGTAGCACATGATTTAAGAAGAGTTGATGCTTATTCAGTCTATCCAGAACTAGATTTTGATATTCCTGTAGGTAAAGGTCTGATGGGTAGCGTGGGCGATTGCTGGGACAGAACTTATGTAAGAGTTGAAGAGTGTTGGGAGTCCTTAAAAATAATTGAGCAGTCTGCCAATATTTTACTTAAAGAACATAAAAGAGATAGAACATTTGATCCTCAAGCATTAGTTCCAAAGAAAATTAGACCTAAAGCAATGGATTTTTATGCTAGAGCTGAAGGTCCAAAAGGAGAATTAGGCTTCTTCATGAGAACAAATGGAAAATCTGATATTCCAGAAAGATTAAAAGCTAGATCTTGTTGTTTCTGTAACTTATCCGTATTACCTGAAATTTCAAAAGGGGTATTGCTTTCTGATCTGATTGCAATTATGGGATCTATTGATATCATTATGGGTGAAGTTGACCGTTAATATTTTGTAGGGAAGGAAAAGGTAATCAATGACTTTGTATTCAGATACTATTTTAAAGAGTACAGATAAAGCGAAGAATGATCAAAAACTAAATATTTGCATCATCACTCACTGCTACCCTCCTGATTTTGGTGCAGCACCTCATCAATATGAACATATGGCCAAGTCTTTTCAAAAAGAAGGTCACTATGTTTCTGTAATCACTTCTCATCCCTACTATCCTAGTGGAAAATTAAAAAAAGAAGATCGATACAAATTCATTTCAGAAACGAATGAAAATGGAATTACTGTAAGAAGACATTGGTTATTGCCATCTCAGAAAAACAACTCTTTATTGAGATTGATCAGTATGATGACAATGCTAATGAGTATGCTCTTCTCTTTGCCTTATTTGAAGAGGAACAAAATAGATCTAATCATCTGTCAAACACCACCAATATCATTACCTTTTTTAGCTATTCTTGCAAAAAAAAGATACAATATACCTATTATCTTAAATGTCTCTGATTTGTGGCCTCAAGCCATGGTCGATATTAATCATTTAAAAAAGTCTTCATTCACTTATAAACTACTTCATAAGGTAGAAAAGTATTTCTACAAAAAAGCGGATCATATTGTAACACAGTCTATTGAATCCCAGGAATATATTCAACAACTAGGCTTTCAAAAACCTCAAATTTATCGTATTGGAGCTGATATCGACACCTTTAAACCATCAGATAAAGATCTAAATGAAAAAAGGTATAAAATGGTATATATGGGTGTTCTTGGGGTAGCACATGGACTGTCTCAACTCATCAATCAAATTCCTTTTGATAGATTAGGAATTGATTTCCATATTTATGGTAATGGTATTGACCTTCCAAAAATCAAACATATTATTAAAGAAAAAGGGCTTAATTCAATCCAAGTTTTTGAGCCAATTCTTTATCAAAAAGTACCTCAAGTCTTACAGGAATATGATTTTGCATTTATCTCTCAAATTAATTATGTGAGAGGCACTCTTCCTGCAAAATTATTTGAGAGTTTGAGTATGGGTTTACCTATCATTTTTCATGGTGATGGCGAAGGTGCTAAAATTGTTAAAGAAAATGACTGTGGTTGGGTATCAAATCCTAATGCTCCAGAAGAATTAGTCATTAACTTAAAAGAAATCACACAAAGTAACAGGAATGTTCTGATAAAAAAAGGTCAAAACGCCCGTACATTATGTACCCAACATTTTGACCGTGATCAACAGTTTACCAATTTAATGAAAACTGTCTATCAGAATTTCACTACCAAGTCTTAAGAAACCATATCAGCGATATTTTTCACTCTTTCTTTACCTCCTGCAATTACTAAAGTATGATTCTCAGTTAATGTGATATCTCTGAAGTCTTGAATATATACCTTCTCTTCCCCTTCCTTATTACAGTTAGAAGAATTCTCTTTTAAGCAGATTACAGATACATGCATCGTATCCCTAAAACGTAATTTCCTAACGCTACTACCTAGGAACTTTTTAGGTATAGATACCTCAATAATATATACCCCAGGAGCTACTTCATCCATAGCAATAACATGACGGTTCATTAATTCTAAAGCAAAGCGTTTTCCTTCTTGCTTTTCTGGGAAAATCACTCGAGTTATTCCCATTTTCGTCAGTACTTTCGCATGCATATCCCGAGTAGCCCTTGCATATATTTCCTGAACATTGATTTCTTTCAGTGCTTCGATTGTCAGTAATTTAGTCTCAAAGTTTTTACCATGAGATAAAATTACTATGTCAGTCTGCTTAATATGCTTTTTAAGGGCCATTGGATTTGTAGTATCTGTTTCATACAAATACTCAAACCCCATTTCTCTTAGGCGCTTTAAAGTGATTAAGCTATCCTTCAGTTTCGATGTAGAATCAAAATCATTATGAAGGATGATTAATATATCTTCATTGTTATTGCGTAGCGTTTTGGCGATTTCTATACCAAAAGCCCCCATACCAATTAATACATATCTTTTATTTATCTTTTTCATTCTAACCAACTAATATTGATGATTCTGGATATCTATATTCAAAGCTTTTCTCGTCTTCCCCAAGTAATGATATCAACGTAAATAAGCCAATCTTACCACTAAACATCACTATCGCTAAGACAATTTTTCCAACTGCAGAAATATCTGCTGTTATGCCACGGGAAAGCCCTGCTGTACCTAACGCGGAGAAAAACTCAAATGTTACATCTTCAGGCTTAAGATGTGTTTCTGTTATTGTTAATATAAATATAGAGACAAATGACATGAGGATTGACATCATAAACACAATCACAGCTCTTCTTAAGCTTGCATCTTGAATTGTATTCCATCCTATATGTACATGATCTCTACCTTTTATTTGTGCCCAAAAATAGGAAAACAATAAGGTCACTGTAGTTACTTTAATGCCGCCGGCAGTAGAATTGGGTGCTCCACCAATATACATTAGCAAGATCATCATCATTACAGACGCTGAAGACAAATCTCCAATCTCTACAACAGAGAACCCTGCCGTTCTACATGTCACACTAGTAAAAAGCGTCTGAAATAAAGTTTCTGACCACGAATCTTTAGACATCCAATAATCAATATCAGTAACAAAAATTCCTGCTGTGCCTACAATAATCAAAACTATTGTTGCTTGTAAAGAAATTCGTGACTGTAATGAAAGGTGGCGTCTGTATTGTTTCTTTCTACTTACAATTTCTCTATAAGTTCTAAATCCTAACCCTCCAATAATTATCAGTAGCATCACCACACCACCTGAAAACCAATCTTTCGCAAAATCAGCCCCTTGTAAACCTTCTGGAAAATTTGAAAACCCAGCATTACAGAATGCAGAAACCGAATGGAATACAGAAACAAATACCCTTTCAAAAGTGGAGAGCCCTAAATCGCCCCATGCTAAATAGAGGAAAAAGGCTCCTATTGCTTCTACTGTAAAAGTGATAATAATAATCCCCCTTAATATTCTTGAAGAGGTACTAATATTATCCGCTTCCATAATATCTTGGATAATCACTTCCTCTTTTGTTTTTACTCCTTTCTGAATTGTTAGAGCAATAAATGTCGTTAATGTGACAATCCCTAAACCACCGATCTGAAATAATATCATCAATATCACTTGTCCCTTAAAGGTAAGTACCTCGGATATATTAAACGGTGCTAAGCCTGTTACACAGACTGCTGACGTTGTCGTAAAAAAGGCATCTAACCACGTTATTGGCTGTGTAGAAGCCTCTGGCAATTTCAATAAAATAGTCCCAATGAAAATAATAGAAACCAACGATCCTAAAATCATCACCGTACTATTAGCAGTGAAAAACATCCAATAGGACCTATTATTGGACAAAGAAACTAAAGACGCTATAATCATTGACACTTGAACAATAACTATGTAGGCTGTCCAACCTTTGTTGTCCGCATCGAAATCATATTCATGAAGGAAAAATACCCTATAGGCTAGAATAAAAAATATTATGGCAAGAAAGAATAGATCAACAACATATTCACGCCAATCCATTTCGCTCCATTTCATGTAGTACAATTTGACTAATATTAAAATGGAATAAATAGTTGCCAGGTATCTATCATAACGTATTGATTTTACTAGGTCTTCTTCTGATAATTGAAATCCTTGGGTATATATTAGGCTGATTATTGCCAATACACCTAAGAATAACTCAAAGATTGGCAATCGTTTTTCTATCAGTTTCTGTAATTGATACCTCCATTCTTTATGATCTAAAATTACTGCTTGATGTATTTTCAAGAGAAATTTCAAGATCTTAAACTTTGTCTTATCTGACATTCAACTTATTAATTATTAATAACTTAAACTACAATTTCTTGTCTGATTACATTTATTAATTGTCATAACAAAACGGTACACTACTTAATACGTATTTAATATGATGTACTTACACTTTAAATAACCTATTATCATGACAAAATTAGTAATCTCCATCGAGAACGAACAAAATGCCTCATTAGTAAAAAATTTACTTAAAGATTTATCTTTTGTTGAGAGCATTGACGAACTAGAAGTTAATCAAAATGAGAAAGAAGAAAAAGAAAACGTCCTTCAGCACCTTGAAAAAATCAAAAAGGAACAAAAGGACGTAAATATTTCTATTGCTTGGAAATCAGTTAGTCTGTAATTCTAAAACTTTACTTTGATTTCCTTTTACTAAATCAGTCAAACACTCAATCCACTGTGGATGATCATTGAGACTTTCAACTAACTGCCAATGTTCTCCACCGTTTTCTTCAAAAACTTCTTTATATTCTTCCCCAACCTCAACAGTAGTTTCCAAACAATCAGCTACAAAGGCAGGTGAATAAGCTAGAACACTTTTCTTTCCACCCTTCGCCAAGTTAATGATAACATCTTCTGTATATGGTTGAATCCATGGGTCTTTTCCTAATCTTGATTGGAAACAGACACTATATTGGTCTTTAGATAGTTTTAATTCCTGTGCAATTAGATCTGCCGTTTCAAAACAAGCGGAACGATAACAGAACGTATTTTTAGGATATGCCTTCTTAACACAGCCGCTCTCTCCTCTCAATTTACAACAAGTATCGATATCAGCTTTTATGATTTGTCTTTCAGGTAACCCATGGAAACTGAAAATCACATGGTCGTAATTTGTTTCTCTTAGATATTTCTGTCCCAGTTCAGCAAATGTTTTGATAAACAATGGGTGTCTGTGATAATGCTGGATGAAGGTAACATCAGGCACAACTTGCCAGTCTTTTACCAATTCCATTACCTTTTGGGTTACTGAACCAGTTGTTGCAGAAGCATATTGCGGAAATAATGGGACTACGACAATCTCATTTACTCCTTTGCTTTTCAACTCTAGTAATGCAGATTGAATAGATGGGTTTTGATACCTCATTCCTAAGGCTACCACATATTCATCACCTAAAGCTTCTTGTAAAAGTTTTTTACTTTCAAGACCATAGTATAACAAAGGAGAACCATTTTCAGTCCAAACCTTTTCATACTCTTTAGCAGATTTTGGTGCTCTAAAAGGAGCAATAATAAGATTTACCAGAGGCCATCTCTTATAGAATGGTATATCGATAACTCTCTCGTCCATTAAAAATTCTCTCAGATATTTTCTAACATCTGGAGTTTTTTGGCTATCAGGTGTCCCTAAATTGACAATTAATACCCCTTTTTTCATATTCTTTATAAATGTTTCAATGATAAACTCATTGAAATGTAGATTGTTGTAGTATCTATCATAAAAAAGAATCTTTACCAACTAAACTACTCTAACTGATAAAGATTCTTTTTGATATTGTTCTATTATTTTATGCTTCTTTTGATGCTTTTGCAAAAGAAACTACAAAGTCTGCACCCTCACCTTCAACAGAATCACACCATACTTTTCCGGACATATCTTCTACCATTTTCTTTACGATAGAAAGTCCTAACCCAGTACTATGCTCACCTCCTGTTGGTCTTGCAGATAATTTTTGAAAACGACCGAATAATTTCTTCTTGTCATTCTCATTTAAACCAGGTCCTTCATCTTTTACATGAATTTCCAAGTCTTCTCCATTTTCTTTCACAAAAATGAAAATCTTTTTATCTACAGGTGAAAATTTTACAGCATTAGAAATAAGATTTTGTAGAACTTGTCCGAAGTAAGTCTCATCTACTTCAGCAAAGCTATCTTCAATCACTCCTACCTCTAAAGTTATATTTTTCTTCTGAGCTGTCAGTTCAAAACGCTCAGCAGATTCTTTGACTAATTTAGAAAGATCATAAGGCTTAATTGTTAAGTTAGAGGCCTTAGATTCCAATGCATTAAGATCCAAAATCTGTGTAATCAACTCCTCTTGCTTATTAATGGATTCTTGAATCATATCGATATACTCCTTTTGCTCTGAAGTAAAAGTCTCCATATCGAACTTCATTAATTCAATCAAGCCACCAATTTGGGATAAAGGCGATTTCAAATCATGAGCAACAATACCAATTAAGTGGTTTTTCTCACCATCTAATTCGATCAGCTCCTCATTCTGACGTTGCAATGCTTTTGTTCTACTTTTTACTTTCTCTTCTAAGTGCTCATTGGCTTCCTGAAGAGAAGTAAATAAAGTCCTATTTTCGACTTTAAGATTATAAGCTTCAATTGCATTGTCGATAGTTACCATTAACTCATCCCTATTCCAAGGTTTTGTGATATAACGATATACCTCACCTTTAGAGATTGCATTAATAATATCCTGTACATCGCTGTAACCTGTCAACACAATACGCATAATATCAGGGTACAGCTCTCTAACTTTTTCGAAAAGCTCTACACCTGTCATTTTAGGCATACGTTGATCGGAGATCACAACACTTATATTATTATGTTCTTCTTTAAGTATTTCTAAAGCCTCGTCTCCACTGTTTGCTATGAGTACTTTATAAACTTTACGAAAACCTGCTCTGAATGACACTAGGTTTTGTTGTTCATCATCTACATAAAGCACTGTGGGCTTAACTTTCTTTACTTGAACACTATCCATTTATAAAAAAATAAATTTGTATCTATTTCGAATTACTAAATTACAAAGTAAATAGACGTAAATCGAATATATTTTCAATTATTTTCATTATCTGCTAATTGAAGGTAATTCTTTCGGAATGTGTATTTCTAAAGGGGTTTCTTCAAACCTCCCAGGAATACAGTATCTTCTTAAATCACCAATTGTCCCTTGAAATACATTCAAGTCAACTGGGCCCTCAATTCCCTTAGCAGATCCATTATCATCATATTGCCATATCATCCACTTATTCTTCCCTTCCAAACGGGGTGAAAAGAACTTTGAATATGCTGCTATCCAAATTGGATATTTAGTTAAAGCTTTGCTAGTTGACAAGTAGTCATTATAAAAGGAAAGATTGGTGTAGATGATTGGTTTTATTCCGAATTTTTTCTCAACTAAATTCAACCAAATCGTCATTCTTTCTCTTAGCAAAGGTATTGATACATTTTCTGTAGTCTCCACATCAAGTACAGGAGGTAAATCTCCCGGTAATAACTTAACATGTTTCACAAACCAATTGGCTTGCTTTATTGGATCAATATCAGCTCGAAAAAAATGATACGTTCCTCTTATTAATTGATCATGTCTGGCAGCATTCCAATTGACAGCAAAGTTTCTATCCTTTAGATAATCTCCTTCGGTAGCTTTAATAATGACAAATGAAAACCCATCATCTACGACTTTAGAGAAATTAACCTGTTTCTGATAATAGGAAACATCTATACCATGAACGGTATAACCTGGCTTTTTCCTCCACGTCACAGTAAATAAGATGCCAATAATAAAGATCAGAAAGAAGAAGAAAATGTAACTAATTTTCTTGAGCATAGACACATAAAACCCACTATACATACTAAAATGTATAGTGGGAGTTTTTATAATTAATTTCTAATTATACGTTGAATCTGAAGTGCATTACATCACCATCCTCAACGACATATTCTTTTCCTTCTACAGAAAGTTTACCTGCTTCTTTACAAGCTAATTCAGATTTGTAGTGAACATAATCTGCATAATGGATTACTTCTGCGCGGATAAATCCTTTTTCAAAATCTGTATGAATAACTCCTGCTGCTTGAGGGGCTTTCCAACCTTTACAGATTGTCCATGCTCTAACTTCTTTTTCACCAGCAGTAAAGTAAGTGATAAGATCAAGTAGTGAATATGAAGCACGGATTAAACGGTCTAAACCTGATTCTGTTAAGCCATACTCACCTAAGAACATTTCTTTTTCTTCTTCATCATCTAAAGCAGAAATTTGTTCTTCAATGGCAGCACAAACTTTAATTAACTGAGCATTCTCATTTTCAGCAATTTTTCGCATACGATCAACGAACTCGTTATCTTCATTGATACCTTCTTCATCTACGTTTGCTAAATAAATCACAGGCTTAGCAGTTA
The DNA here is from genome assembly GCF_012641475.1 of Flammeovirga agarivorans. NCBI lineage: Bacteria > Pseudomonadati > Bacteroidota > Cytophagia > Cytophagales > Flammeovirgaceae > Flammeovirga > Flammeovirga agarivorans. Next base: position 705,448 of record NZ_JABAIL010000004.1, read on the forward strand.
AAAGCATTAAATCTTTTACCTCTTCCCACTCATCTTCAGTTCCATCAAAAGAACGAGCATTTTCACCTGATTCTAAATGTGCTTTAAATCTTTCTAAAGCAGCTACAGTTTTCTTGGCTTCAGCATTACCTGTTTTCGCCATTTTCACTGTTTTCTGAAGTTTCTTGTCGATAGATTCTAAGTCTTTCAACTGAAGCTCCATATCAATCACTGCTTTATCTTCTTCTGGATCTACTTTACCCGAAACGTGAACAATATTTTGGTCATCAAAACATCTAACAACGTGGATGATTGCGTCAACCTCACGAATGTTTGCCAAAAATTGGTTTCCTAAACCTTCGCCTTTACTTGCTCCTTTTACCAATCCAGCAATATCTACAAATTCAATTACTGTTGGAATAGACTTTTGTGGGTTAACTAATTTTTCCAATTCCTTCATACGAGGATCTGGAACAGTAACCACACCTACATTTGGATCGATAGTACAGAATGGAAAGTTTGCTGATTCAGCATTTTCTGCACTTGTTAAAGCATTAAAGAGTGTTGACTTACCTACGTTTGGTAATCCAACGATACCACATTTTAATCCCATTTATATAACAATTCTTGTTTCAGAAGATTATTTCTTTTGACATATTTGCGAATAATTTCGCAATAAACCTCGCAAAGATAAGGACTAACGCGAAATAATGAACAAATTAATGCTTACTATATGCAAGTTTTCGACTTCCTAAAGTATAAATACAATGCAGGGAATGCCCATGGGTTACATTCACCTTTTGTTTATGAGCTTTATACTCAAGTAATTGAACCACAAAAGTATTATTATTTTTTCGATCAGATCGAAAAAGAAAGACAACAATTATTAGCAAATGATCAAGAAATAAAGGTCACTGATTTGGGAGCAGGATCAAGAAAACACAATACTATTAATAGGAAAGTGAATTCAATTGCAGAAAGTTCATTATCAAATAAAAGGACTGGATCTTTTCTGTTTGAATTAGTTCACCGATATAAATATGAAAATATTCTAGAATTAGGCACCTCATTAGGTATATCGTCAATGTATTTAGCTGCTGCCTCAAAAAAAGTAAAACTTACAACGATAGAAGGATGCCCTAACATTGCCAACATAGCTCAAGATATTTTTAATAAGCACAAGCACCTAAATATTGATTCCAAGGTTGGCAATATCAACAACTTATTACCTGAAGTACTTAAAGAAAAAAAACAAATTGATTTGGTGTATTTTGACGCGAATCATACGTACGATGCTACGATGAATTATTACAACTTATGTAAGAATTATGCTCATGAGAATACCCTTTTTATCTTTGATGATATTTATTGGTCGAAGGGTATGAAAAAAGCTTGGAATGAAATCTCTCAAGATAAAGAAATTGGGATATCAATAGATTTATATCACTTAGGCTTAGTATACTTTAGAAAGAAACAACCGAAACAACATTTCACATTAATATATTAGACATGGATAAGAAATTATTAGAAGAAGGAACTGAAATCAACATTCAGTTTGAAAAAAGAGATGGGTTTGTACCTATTATTGTTCAGGACATTGATTCCATGGAAATAATAATGCAAGGTTGGGGTAATGAACTTGCCTTAAAAACCACGATTGAAAAAGGTAAGGCTACCTTCTGGAGCACATCTAGAAATGAATTATGGACTAAAGGTGAGACATCTGGTGACTACCTTGAAATTGTAGATATTCTTACCGATTGTGATCAAGATAGCCTTTTATATAAAGTAAAGCTTGTAGGAAATGGAGCTTGTCATACTAAAAATAAAAATGGTGTAGCAAGAAAATCATGCTTCTACAGAAAAATTACTGACAAGAATTCACTCGCAAAATTAGAGGAATAATTATTTCACTCTATTTAGTTTTTGATACTGTAGTGGTATAAAGAATGAGAAATTGACAGACATCAGATTGTCATTTCCTTTTACATTACCAAGTTCTGAGACATTATCTAAATAATCAGTAAATATATTCGCAAAGGTTGCACTTAATCCTACCCCAAAATTTGTTGGAAAGAAGTAATTCACTCCAAATCTAGTGGGTAGTGAAAGTGCAAAATTTGTATAATCTTCACCATCATTTCTTGTCTTATAATAACCTTGTCTTGGATCTGAGATATTTTCAATCAACTCTTCTCCATTCTCATCCATTGGGTTATAATAGAATAATCCGATACCTTGAGCTATATAGACTTTAAAATTATCCTTATTGATAATATTGAACATTACCGATAAAGAGGTATTAAATGTATGCGATTGAAAATAATCGTTGGGGTAAGGTTCAGTTAATGGTGGTATATAATCGGGTGCTCTTAAAATCTGACCTTGTACATATAGGTACGAAAAGTCCAATCTAAAATTCCATCTTCTTTCTTTATTAAAAATATACCCTACATTTACCCCCCCATTCACTTTAGAATAATTGGGAGATAAATCACCTCTATAACTCCCAATAGCTGGACCTATTTCAAGATATTTTGTTGGTTTTGGTATTTCTTCTTGTGCTTTAGTGATAGTTTGAACGAAGAAAAACAGACATAAGAAGAGTATATATTTATATTGCATTTTATTGAGTCTTAATGATTTTTGGCCCATTCTACATATCGCATTATTTGCTCATCATTTTTAATTGATTCCAAGGTATTTAATCTTCTCCCAAGTTCTTTTTCAGAATACAGTTTATGAATATAGCTATGGCACTTCCTACACACATTAATGCCCCTATGTCTCATATCTTCGATATCAAAGTTCTTTCGGAACCACTTATTTTTATGAGTGCTTTTAGGAATTAAGTGATGAAAAGTAATGTAAGATTCCTTTTCACACAATTCACAAATACCTTCTTTTTGTGATCTACTCATGAATATGAATCAATTGAGAATACCTTTTCAATAATAATGAATATTAATGGTCAAATTTTTGTTTATAAAAGTAATCAATTACTTATGAAGAAAACAATTGAACTAGTACTATATATTTAATGAGTACCATCCATTATGAGAAAAACATATATAATAATTACTTTATTTCTTACTTCTTTAACCACATTTAGTCAATCATTAAAATCTAAAGATGATGTCTTTGCTCAATTAATGGTAAATCCAGGAGATACTATCTTATGGGAAAGTTACATGGGAAAAACATGGAATACCATGACCATTTTTGAAAAGGAACAATGTGAAACACTATCGGAAAGATTATCCTCAAAATTAAAAGAACAACTGACTCAAATAGAAAAAGAAAAACAAGAAAGCTTTACAGATAATTTTGATGCAGAAGCAGACTCTATTGAGATGACAGCAGAAAAGTTATTGCAAAATGATATATTAGCTCAAGAGAGAGAATTACAAAAACAAGCAAAAGAAGCCGCTGATGCTAGTATCGCAGAATTAAAAGAGCTTTCGCAAAACTTGAAAGCTAATCTTCCTATAATTGAGGATATGATACAAAGCAAAACTTCAGAATTAGGCATCGCCTATCAAAAATATAATTCTGAAAACAGTGAAGAAATTATAGCTTGGTTAAAAAACTATGGACAACAGATTTACAAAAAAACGTATTCGTCTATAGTTGAGAAAGGAAACTAATATGAGTAAATATAAAGACGGTTCATTTTTCGAAGATGTATGGGAAGTTACCAAACTCATTCCAAAAGGAAGAGTAACATCTTATGGAGCAATTGCTGAATATTTAGGTTCAAAAGGAAGTGCCAGAATGGTGGGTTGGGCAATGAATGCTTCACACAAATCAGATGATGTTCCAGCACATAGAGTTGTTAATCGAAAAGGACTGCTAACAGGTAAACATCATTTCGGCGAATTTAATGAAATGCAAAGCCGTTTAGAAGATGAAGGAATTATCGTAAAAGAAAATCAGATCCAGAATATGAAAGAGGTATACTGGGATCCAAATATAGAATTAGAGTTATAAAAATTAAGGCCTGTATTTTTTAGATACAGGCCTTAATTTTTTATTTAAGTTTAAGAATCGTCTCGAATGAGGCTTCTCTCCCTTCTTTAATTTTCAAGTTTCTGTTATTGATGTTTTCAAACTTCATCTTTCTAGCAGTAGAAGACGATTGATCATACTGTCCATACTGAATCTGATGTAATGCTTGATACAACATTGGCTCTCTTACATCTGACCAATAGTATGAAGGATCATCAATCGCTGATTGATTCACAGGTAGACCTTCAAAGTAATCACCTTCATCATCTGCATTTAAGATTCTAAGTGATATTACAGAATAGATAAAGTCGTTATTTTCGAAACCATAACTACCTACAGGCTTTCCATGTGTGTTTTGTCCAACCACTTGAACATCCATAAATGGTCTCAATGCATTTATCATCAACTCACTAGCTGATGCAGTGTTAACTGTAGTTAGCATAAATACTCTTTCTAAGTTTAAGTTTTCTGACTGTAACTCTAAAGAGTAATCTTCATTATTTTCAGTTTGTTGTTCGTTATGACGATATCTGAAGATATCTTTACCTGCCGCTGAAGAAGGTGCCAAATATCCACAAAGTTCGGCAGCAATATCTACTCTACCACCACCATTATATCTCATATCTAAAACTACCTCTGTAACACCCTGTGCTTTAAAATCTGCGAAAACCTCGTTTAAAGCATCACTAGCTGTTTCGATAAAAGATTTAAAGACAACATGTCCCACTTTCACATCTTGTCCATTTTGATCTACAGTAATAACACTTGAGTGTAATACAGGAGAAATAATTACTGCTTCTTTCGAAATAGTAATTTCTTTTATCTCTGAAGGGACACTAATCGATTGTCCATCAACAAAGTTCATGATTTCAGGAATTTCAATCTCAAAGGTATTTGTCACCCCCAAGTTGTTTTCTCCCATAGATTCGCTGATTTCTTCCCAAGTTGAGGAAGCTACATCTAATCCATTTACTTTTTGAATTTTCGTCCCTCTTTTTAATCCCGCTGTATTTGCAGTTGAACCTGGATAAGAGAAACGAACATAAAGATCATTTTGCTCATCGTATTGTAAGTAAATACCATGTGCACCTGTGTTTTCATCCGTTACTTGGCCAGATTCGTAATACGCTTCATAAGCCGCTTTGTCTTCGATATTACTCCATCTGTCTTGTTCATTACGTAGTGAAAGCAACATTTCATCTTGGTTGCTATAGTTGGAAGGTGTAATGTTAGCAGGAAGTTCATCGTTCCATAAATACCAACTTTCCATCAATTCTTTAAGGTAATCTCGGTTATCTACCGTAGATGCAGGAGAAAAGTCAGGTTCATCCTTTGTACACGAGCTGATTATTAGTAGTACAAATAGAGATTGAATAAGGTTTTTAAACATTGAATTGGAATAATTTACTGTTAATGATTGTATGTTTATTTATAAAAAATCAGTATTTCTAACTTTTAAGTAAAAAATTATTTAATGAAATAAATAAAGTTAGTACCTTAGCAGCAAGGTATGTGTTGCTGATTTTATATTTACAAAAATAAAGGATTCAGTACACTATTTATCAAATTTTATAAAAAATTTTTAACGTAATTAAATCTTAGATGGCAAAAGACTCTCATAGAATAAACCACCAGATCAGAGTCAAAGAAGTTCGATTAGTTGGTGAAAACGTAGAAAATGGTATTGTTTCAAGAGACGAAGCAATGCGTCTTGCAGACGATCAAGGTCTTGACCTTGTAGAGATTTCTCCAAATGCGAAACCTCCAGTTTGTAAGGTCATTGACTACTCAAAGTTCAAGTATGAACAAAAGAAAAGAGAAAAAGAGTTAAAGGCTAAAGCATCTAAAACTGTTGTTAAAGAAATCCGTTTTGGTCCAAACACTGATCAACACGATTTAGATTTCAAAACAAAACACGCTGTTAAGTTCTTAAACGACGGTAACAAAGTGAAAGCTTATGTTCACTTCCATGGCCGTACTATTATCTATAAGGATAGAGGTAAAGAACTTTTAAAGCGTTTTGCTGAGAAAATTCAAGAACATGGTAAAGTTGAAGGTCAGATGCGTGTTGAAGGACGTAGAATGATCATGTTTATCTCTCCAAATGTTCCAAAGAAATAATAAAAGTAAATATTCGAACTAGAATATTGACTTACCAATATTTATGATTAAATTTGCACGCTTGTTTAACACAGGTGTGCATTTTTTATGTTTCATAAATGATGTACAGTGACATACCGAGGCTATTGGCTGCCGTAGGTAATCACGTTAATTAAATAAATGTTTCACCTTAAGAGTTTAGGCTCTTAATAACTGAAAGGTAAAATGCCAAAGGTTAAAACTAAATCTGGAGCGAAAAAACGTTTCAAGTTGTCAGGTACTGGCAAGATCAGAAGAAAGCACGCTTACAAGTCTCACATCTTAACGAAAAAGACTACTAAGCAAAAGCGTAACCTAACTTTGATGGGTGAGGTAGACAAGGCTGATACAGTAAACGTGAAGAAAATGCTTTGGTTATAATACCAAGCTTTCACATTTATCAAATCAACCAAATTGTATTACAAAACTTATTAAAATTAGAAAAAAATGCCTAGATCGGTCAACCACGTCGCGTCTCGCGCTAGAAGAAAAAAAATCCTTAAGTTCTCAAAAGGTTATTACGGTGCTCGTAAAAATGTTTGGACAGTAGCAAAAAATACAGTTGAAAAAGGCTGGCAATATGCTTACATCGGTCGTAAACATAAGAAGAGAAGCTTCCGTAGCTTATGGATCCAACGTATCAACGCTGCAACTCGTATGTACGGTGATATGTCTTACTCTGTATTCATGGGTAACTTACACAAAGCAGGTGTAGAATTGAACAGAAAAGTTCTTGCTGACCTTGCTATGAACCACCCTGAAGCATTCAAAGCAGTTATCGAGAAAGTTAAGTAATTAACCTCCTCACATAGCAAAAGACCTATAGCATTCGTGTTATAGGTCTTTTTTTCTAAATTGCGTTTCCATCATTTTTTAAGAATTCAAACTTTTAAGTATGTTAGCTATAAGTAACGTGTCGTTTCATTTTGGTAGTAGAATCATGTATCAAAATGCTTCCCTTACTGTTTACCCCAAAAATAGAATTGGAATTGTCGGCCATAATGGAGCAGGTAAAACCACTTTACTTAAACTAATAAATGGTGATCTCACACCCGATGAAGGTTCGATCACTATGCCTAAAGGTTGTACAATAGGGTTCTTAAACCAAGACCTACTCTCCTATCAAACGGATGAATCAATACTGAATGTAGCCATGGAAGCCTTTGGACCTGTGCTAAAAATTCAGGAACAAATTGACACCATTCTTCATGAGATGGAAACGAACTATAAAGAAGAACTAGTTGAAAAATTAGCGACTCTTCAAGAAAGGTTTGATGCAATGGAGGGGTATTCTATTAAATCTAAAGCAGAAGCTATTCTCGCTGGTCTTGGTTTCAAAAACCATGAATTAGAAAGACCGCTACAAAGTTTTTCTGGTGGATGGAGAATGCGTGTAATGTTAGGTAAATTACTTTTAATGAAGCCTGATGTTTTAATGCTTGACGAACCTACCAACCACCTTGATTTACCCTCGATCCAATGGATTGAAAATTACCTCTCTTCTTATGAAGGGGCTGTATTGATCGTTTCTCATGATAGAGAATTCTTGGATAGAGCCATAAATCAAACTGTGGAAGTATCACATGGTCGATTAACTTCTTATTCAGGCAATTATTCTTTCTACTTAGAAGACAGAAAATTAAGAGCTGAGCTTCAGAAAAATGCTTATGAAAATCAGCAACAGAAAATAAAAGAGACAGAACGCTTTATTGAGCGTTTTAGATCTAAAGCTACAAAAGCAAAACAGGTACAGTCAAGAATTAAAATGCTTGATAAAATGGAGATGATTGAGGATGTCAGAAATGACAACCCAGAAATCAATATGGATTTCAAATTCTCTCAACAACCTGGCAAGGTGATTTCAGAACTAAATGACTTTGACAAGGCATACGATGAGAAAATCATCTTCAAGAATGCGAATTTACAATTAATGCGAGGTGACAAAGTTGCTTTGATTGGTGCGAACGGTAAAGGTAAATCGACTCTTTTACGCCTTATCTCAGGTAAAGAGAACTTTGATATTGGAGATAGAAGCGGCGGCCACAATGTAATCACAGCTTTTTATGCTCAACATCAGTTAGAAGATCTGAATGTTGAAAATGAGATTCTTGATGAATTAAAACAAGCAGGTTCTGACAAAACTGAACAAGAATTAAGAGGTATTCTTGGTTGTTTTCTGTTTGGTGGAGACGAGATTTTCAAAAAAATCAAAGTACTATCTGGAGGAGAAAAATCGCGTGTTGCCTTAGCCAAGACCCTTATTTCTGAAGCCAACTTCTTAATGCTTGACGAACCTACTAACCACCTTGACATTCCTTCGGTGAATATCTTGATACAAGCACTTCAACAATATTTAGGCACCTATTTAATTGTTTCCCATGACCGTCACTTTATTTCACATGTCGCCAATAAGATTTGGTATATCGAAGATGCTCAATTGAAAGAGTATCCAGGTACTTATCAAGAATGGGTCGAATGGAAATCAAGACAAGAAGCTGAAAAGGAGCTTCTAGAGAAACTGGAGGAAGAAGACAAGCAGACTTCATCAAGCACTAAAAAAGAAAAGAAAAAATACACAAACTACGACCTCAAAGAATGGCAGAAGAAATTCAAAAAAGCCAAAAATGAAATGGAAAAATTTGAGGAATTAGTCATGGAACTTGAAGAAAAGAAAGAAGAAATTGAAGGTTCACTGGCTAACCCTGATATATTCGGAAATCCTGATAAATTAGCAGAAACAAATCGTCTATATGAACAGGTTAAGAGTGATCTTGAAACTGCAACTGAAGAATGGGAAAATTGGACGATGGAGTTTGAAGAATTAGAAGAACAGAAACCAAATTAAGAAATATATGGCTGCTTATGACAAAGGGTTTTACTCTACATCTGATGGTCACAAAATATATTATGAACAATGCGGGCACCCATTAGGAGTGCCTGTTTTGTATCTTCATGGTGGTCCCGGTGCAGGATTGGATGATCATTATGAATCACTATTTGATAATCAAAAACTAGTAAGAATAATTGGTATCGACCAAAGAGGTTCGGGTAAAAGCAAGCCATTGGGTAGTTTGGAAAACAATACCATCAACCATCTAATAGACGATATTGAAGGTATTCGTCAACTATTACATATTGACTCATTTTACATTTATGGTGGTAGCTGGGGTTCGACATTAGCCTTAGCCTATACTGCCATTCACCCAAAACGAGTAATGGGGCTCAATTTATGGGGTATTTTCTTTTGTAATCAGAACGAATTAGAATGGTTTTTTCAGACAGCAGCACCAACAATGTATGCTGATGTATTTAGCATTTTACATAAAAACATACCCAACAAAACCCTTCAACAATTTTTGGTAGCCTATAAGAATATGATTAACGAAGGAAATCAGAAAAGTATAAATTGGTTACTATGGGAGTCATTTGCCTCGGAACACCCTCACCCAAATTATGATGAATTGTATCAATGGAGAGCCTCCAAAGAAGCATTAGCTTGTATAAAAATAGAAAATCATTACTTCTTACAATCACCAAGAGTTATCCATAATAAAAGTCTAGAGGAATTTCTATCCGAACACCCTATTTCCTGCCCCGTATATATCACTCATGGTAGAAATGACCTAGTTACTCCTGCTATCTCAGCTCTACAGCTTCATGAATTATGCATTAATAGTCAACTAAATATTATCGACAATTGCGGGCATTCCTTGCAACATCCTGATTTCAAAGAAAGTATTATCAACTTTGGCAATGAATTATTGACATCTACTTCCTAGCCTAAAAACTGATCTAATTCATTAAACATATGGTTTCTTAGCACATCAACATCTCCTTGTAAAGGAATTTCCGCTAAAAACTCATGTAGTGCCATCACTTGGGACCTATTTAACTGGATGACCTTTTCTTTATCAATATCTAACACAGATATGTTAAATTTATTATCATACAACTCTATCAATAATTGATGTGCGATTTCTTTTGGAAGTTCTGCTTTATATGCCTCTGCTAGCTTTAATAATATACTTTGTAAGAATCTGAAGTTTATCTCCGTTAACTTTAATCGGTATTTTTTCATCTAATAAGCGATAAGGTATGCATAATATTGAGTTGACAAATTTACATCAACCAAAGGAAAAAAACCTTTATCCAATTTGTTTTCCTTGATCTTCATAGGGTATTTTTCTTTCATTTCTTCTTCAAATAAATGGAAGTCTTTGATTTTATGTTTGGTAACAATCTTCCATTCAGAATTTTCACTATCTACTACATGATCTTTCAATGCTAAAGTCACATGCCCCATTGTATGTCTAGGATTAATCTCGACACATGGATGTATCTTTAGATGACCTTTTTGATCTTTAACTACCATACAATCTACTCCTATCTTCCCAGTGTGAAGTCTTGCATACTCACTCTTGTAGAGTAATTTTTTGTATTCCTGGATTAAGAAATCAACACTCTCATGAAGTCTGGAAGGGATTTTATTAATGAAATCACCCAAATGAGCACCATCGTATTGACCAGTTCCATGTGTTGAAAATGCAGTACCACCTAACCATTCTACATTATTAGAAGTAATTTCAAATAATAATGAAAAGTCCATGATCTTATCTAACCAAGGTTCTATCAAAATAGATTCTTGTGTCTGTAATCCACTAGCAATCCATGATTCTATCGAAGAGTTCATTTCAGGCTTCTGTAATTTCATTAGTCCCCTGCCAGATGCACTGTAAGGTAATTTTAAAACTACTCCATTAGAATTAGATCTCAATAAGTCTTTTAATTCGCTAATCACTTGTTCTTTTTCTGAAATAAAACGCCCGATCATATTTGTTTCAATAAACGATTGATAGTTAAGCTCTAATAACTTTGATAACATACCATACCCTGTTTTTCTTGAGTAAAGAGTTCTGAAGTCAGGGTCCCAAGATTGTTTATGTTTGAGGTTATACCTGTTTGATTTAAACTCCTCTAAATACTCAATAGATTCGCCCCATGGTAAAATTAGGTCAATGGGTACTTTTTGAGTTTGTAATTGCTTTCTTGAGATGAATTGAACAGGTCTTCCTCTAAGCTGATTAAGATGACCTAAAAAAGACTTATCGAATTCATTATCAAAAAGAAGCATATCATCTTCATTACACAACCATGACATTAAAATTGCCAATTCTACTGATAATTTCTTGTATAATTTAGGTGGAGTGTAAAATCTTGACCTTTTTACTATAGCTAATTCACAGTAAGGGTTGAATAATAAGATTCTAGGCATTATTATTGTGTTATAAAATGGTAAAATATTATTTAAACTAGATTTAATTGTAAATTTTATTGGTTCCTGTAAATCGATTTTTGTTTTAATTTTTAATGATAAACTACTTATTCAATACCTCTATCACCAATAACATTTACTTATTTTTCTAAATAAAAGACGAATATAATCCATATCTACTTGATTTAAACTTCATTTCAAGATCATTCACTAGCTCATGAGAATTTTAATTTCATTCATCTTTCTCGGTATCATAATACCGTACACCACATTCGGAGACTACGCAGAGGATATTCTAACATTAAGCGAGAAAAAGTCGTCCGTTAATGCTGCAAAAAACATTTTCTTTTATATTGATCAAGACAATTCATTGCAATTTGATCAAATATCAAGCCCTGCTTTCAATAAATTCACACCTTGGAACAGTACTGACAACCTATCATTTGAATATGGTACGGGTTCATATTGGGCAAAAGTAGACATCCAAAATAAAGACGACCAATACAGAGAATGGCTCGTTGAGGTTGCTTATGCCCCTTTGGATGAATTAGAGTTTTATCTGGTAAAGAACGAAAAGCTTGTGGATCACCACTTAACAGGAGACCATGTAAACTATTCGGAAAGACCCATTGACCACCACAATTATCTTTTTCCAGTTGCACTAGAAAACTTGGAATCGGCTACCATTTATTTTAGAGTAAAAACAAATGGTATTGTAAAGTTACCTGTTAACCTATACCAACCTTGGAAATATGCAGAAGTAAACTCTAAGTATGAAGTAACTTATGGCATTCTACTTGGTATCTTGGCCATGCTTTGTATTTTAAGTGTTGTTACTTTCCTTCCAACTAGAGATTGGTCTTATTTAATTTTCCCACTTCCTTTAGTGGCGAAAATAATGTTTACGTTTTCACTAACGGGACACACTTTCCAATATTTATTTCCAACCTCACCTGTAATGGCCAATATGATCACTCCGTTATCCATTGCATTATGGATGCTAGGTGAATCGATGTTTAATTTATATTTCCTAAAAACAAGAAAGCTATCTAAAGCAGCCTTTTATCTAAATATCTTTGGATTTACATTATCAATAGCAACCATCATTACATCTGTATTTTTATCGTATTATGCTGCTATTAAACTAGTGACTGTAACGGCTATTCCTTTTAGTATTTCAGCCTTAACTCTAGGTATCATTGCTTATAATAAAGGACAACGAATTGCTAGATACTATATCTCTGCTTGGTCGGTGTATATTTTCGGTTTAATGATTTTTGTTGGATTTGCTACAGGGCACCTTCCTGATACATTCTTTACTCAACATGCGTTAGAATTTGGTGATTTATTTATGGCTCCACTTCTATTTACTGCTTTAAGTAAAAAATACGCTGTTTATAGAGAGCAAAAAAATGAAGCCATTAAGCAAATGCTTGATATGGAAGCGAAAGCTAAAGAAACATTAGAGGCAAAGGTTGTTGAAAGAACATTAGAGCTACAAGAAGCGACAACAGAATTAGAAGAAAAAACCGAAGAATTAGAAACTCAGGCTAATCAATTAGAAATAAAAAATGAGGAAGTCACTTCCCAAGCAGAAGAGCTTCAAAGTATGAATGATCAGATGCTTGAAACCAACACAGAACTTGAGCAAATCAATGAAGAAATTGCTGCTCAAAGGGATATGATGGAAATTAAAAATAAGAAATTAGAAGTGGTAACTAAGAGTCTTCAAGATAGTATTAACTATGCTCAGAGGATTCAGAAAACAATTCTTCCTCAGAATAAAGACTTTGATACATTGTTTGAAGATCACTTCATCATGTATCGTCCAAAACATACTATTTCAGGTGATTTTTATTGGGTAACAGAAAACACAAAAGAAGATAAAGTAGTCTTAATCGCTGCAGACTGTACAGGACATGGAGTTCCTGGAGCCTTAATGTCTGTTTTGGGTGGAGGTTACTTGGATAAAATCATCAACCTTAAGAAAATCACCTCTCCTGCTAGAATTCTTATTGAGATGCATCAAAACATTCAATCTCTTACCTCACAAGAAGATGCTTTAATGAATGACGGAATGGACATGGGTGTTCTTGTTTGGGACAGAAAAGAAAAGAAGGTCACTTTTGCAGGTACACATACTCCATTAGTTTTTGTACAGAACAATAAGTTATTCTCAATTAAAGGAGATCGATTTAACTTAGGAAGCAATCATAAAAAGATTCAAATTAAAGAACATAGTATTCCATTAACTGAGGAAAGTAGCTTCTACCTTTTCTCTGATGGGTTCCAAGATCAATTTGGTGGCGATCATAACAAGAAGATCTCTATTAAAAGATTAAAAGAGTTGATATTGATGCTGTCACAAAAACCTATGAAAGTCCAACATGATGCATTTATCAAGTTCTTCGAAAGTTGGAAAGACAAAAACAATGAGAAGCAGATTGATGATGTATTACTTATGGGCGTTAAAATAAAAGCATAACATAGTATAGCATTTATAGATGAAAAAAGTCACCGTTTTAGAGTTATAAGAAAAAATAATATATCTAAAATGGTGACTTTTATTGCCAAAAAATAACCGATATCTTAGGATATTGTTCACAACGAAAAATTATATCATTTTAAAAATTCGATTGTGAAAATTCTCATACTTAACTCTGGAAGTTCTTCTATTAAATTCCAACTAATTGACATGCCTTCTGAAAATGTAATTGGTAAAGGTTTAATTGAAAAGATAGGACTGAAAGATGCATCAATTACTGTAAAGAACGCTGCAGACAAAAAAGAAGTCATTAAACTAAATATCCCTAACCACGCCAAGGGAATAGAATTTTTACTAAGCATCATTACCGACGAAAAACTAAACATTATTTCAAGTTTAGACGAAATCTCGGCTGTTGGACATAGAATTGTTCATGGTGGCCAAGCTTTCTCAAAAAGTGTTATGATCAATGATGATGTTATGCATGGTATTGAAGCTTGTGTGGAATTAGCTCCATTACACAATCCAGCAAACATTAAAGGTGTAGAAGCAATGGAATTAGCCATCCCAGGCATTCCTCAAGTAGCTGTTTTTGACACCGCTTTCCATCATAGTATTCCTGAGCATAGAGCTATTTATGCACTACCAATCGAATTCTATAAAAAATACGGTTTAAGAAAATATGGTTTCCACGGTACAAGTCATCAATACGTTTCTTTAAGAGCAAAAGAAATTTATGGTGATGATAGAACTGAAAATGTAATTACCTGTCACCTTGGAAATGGAGGTTCTTTGGCTGCCATTAAAAATGGTGAATCTATCGAAACTTCTATGGGATTCTCTCCTACTGATGGTTTAATGATGGGTACTCGTTGTGGTTCTATTGATCCAGGTGCTATTCCATTTATTGCTGACCATGAAGATTTAGATATGTATGGCGTATCTACACTAATCAATAAAAAGTCAGGTTTATTAGGTATCTCAGGTATTTCTTCTGATTATAGAGATGTTTCTTTGGCTGCCGAAAAAGGAAACGAAGATGCTGAGTTAGCATTAAAAATGTTCCATTATGATGTTAAGAAATACATTGGTACATATATCGCTGCTTTAGGAGGAATTGATACAATCATCTTCACAGGTGGTATTGGTGAAAATTCAGCTCTAGCAAGAAGAGAAATACTTAAAGGACTTGATGGTTTAGGTATTAAAATCAATCATGATAAAAACGATGCAACAATGGGTGTTGAAGCAGATATATCTCATGATGATGCAAAAGTAAGAGTTGCTGTTATTCCTACTAATGAAGAAGTAATGATTGCAAGAGACACATTCAATATTGTAAATCAATAAGGTAATTCTATTACCAAGAATATATAAAAAAGGGTTGTTTTCTTATTCTGAAAACAACCCTTTTTTAATTATACTTTTATCACAATCTTCTTTCTATATAAATATAGAATTGGAATAGTCATTAAACAGATATATAAAATTGAGAAGATCAGTGAGGCCATTTCTAATGGAATTCCTGTTCCTGCTATCAAACTAAATAAAAAACCTTTAACTGTGGTCTCACCTACAGGAATAACTCCTATTAATCTTGCTGTTAATTCAGATAATACATAAGCAGCCATTGGGTTTAAACCAAATGCTTGAGGGATTAACACTAAATTTCTCCCTTTCTTTAATACATCAAATATCCAATAAGAAACCCCAAGTGATATAAAACCAAGTCCTCCTGTGAAGAAAACGTAGGTAGATGTCCAAAGACTTTTATTTATTGGAAAAACTATCCCCCACAAATAACCTATGGCAGTTAAAACTACACCATAGCCCACTAATAATTTGACAACTTCGGATTTTGGTTTATTCTTAATTAATCCTCCTGCAAACAATCCTAGAATTGCTGTTCCTATTGCTGGAAGTGTCGTCACTAACCCTTCTGGGTCCCATGTCTTTGTACCAGACCACATATGACCATTTAATATGATGTTATCAATATAGGCTGAAATCACTCCGTTAGGATCATCCAAATTTGGTGCTCCATAACTGGGTACAGGAATTAATGTAATCATACCCCAGTAACCCAACATGATCACAAGGAATAGTATGAAAATGTTTCTTTCGCTCAAGTACAGGAACATCGCACTAGCAAATATAAAAACTAACCCTATCCTTTGTAATACTCCCGGAATTCTCATTTCTGCAAAATTGAAGAATGGAAATAAACCGAGGAATAAACCAATTCCTATCAACTTCACCCCTCTCCAAATCCCTTTACGCATTGCCAAATTTTTCTTCACAGGATCCTGTTTCACTTTCGTCATAGAAAAGCTAATGGACACACCGACAATAAATAGGAAAAAGGGAAATACAAGATCAGTTGGAGTACACCCATGCCAATGAGCATGTTGAAATGGTGGATAGATCGCAGACCAAGTACCAGGATTATTTACTAGGATCATTAGTATTACTGTTAACCCTCTATAAATATCCAAAGAAAGAATACGTTCGGAAGTTTTCATGTTAGTGGAATATCATTTCATTTATCTCTATTCGAAAAACGCATGAATCGCTTAACGAAATACAAAAAGTGTATTGATTACAAAAATAAGTAATCAGGTATTTTAAACACTTATTTTCGACAAACAGCAAACGTATTCATATGAAATGCACTATTTCTTATCTGAAATAAGCATCAGCCCTAACACAGTAAAACTTGCATTAACGAGTAAGATCTCGAAACCAAATTTATACCCAGCTAATAGATCTATAGAATAGATATTTAAAATATAGGATAAGACAGGTGACAATAAACAAATAAAGATCACTTTGGAATCTCTTACTTTTCGCTTTGTAAAAAGGCCAAATGCAAACAGCCCAAGTAGAGGGCCATATGTATACCCTGCCGCTTTAAATACATCCGTGACGACACTATCATCATTAATGGCTCTAAAGACAACGATCACTAAAAATAAGATAAAGCTAAACATGATATGCACTATCTTCCTTTTCTTATTAGAATTTCGTGAGTCTCCCATGTTTAAGAAATCTACACAAAATGATGTTGTTAATGCTGTTAATGCCGAATCCGCACTAGAAAAAGCCGCCGCAATGATACCTAATAAGAAAACTACAGCTGTAAACATACCAAAGTAGTTTAACGCTAATGTAGGGTAAAGTTCATCCGTTCTTTCTGGGATTCGAATATTATTTGCAAAAGCATACTCATACAATAATACTCCTACTGATAGAAAAATTACAGTAGCAACAAAAAAGGCTAAAGCAAACCAAAGCACATTTTTCTGAGCTTCTTTTACATTAGTACAAGTAAGGTTTTTCTGCATAATATTTTGATCTAATCCATTCATAGAAATTGTGATAAAAATACCTGCGAAAAACTGTTTCCAAAAGAAGTTACCTGCTTTCCAATCCCACATAAAAATATCAGACATTTGACTCATTGAGATAGTCTTAACCATAGAGCTTGGTGTCATTCCAAGTTCATTTGTAATAGTATAAATTGTCCAAATTGCTGCTAAAAGAAGAAAACTAGTCTGTAAAGTATCTGTCCAAACAATAGTTTTAATACCTCCTTTAAAAGTATATAGCCATATCAATAAAATAGTACTTAAAACCGATACCCAAAAAGGCATGTTATAATCATCGAAAAAGGCCAACTGTAAAACCATCACCGCCAAATAGAGGCGAAATGCAGCTCCAATCGTTTGAGATACCAAAAAGAAAAAAGAACCTGTCTTATAACTAGTCATCCCAAAACGTTCTTTCAGATACTCATAAATACTAATTAGTTTTTTACTATAAAACAAAGGTATAAGGACGTAAGCAATTATAGCGTAGCCGAACATATTACCCATCATAAATTGGAGATAACTCCAACCTGATTTACCGACGGTTCCAGGCACAGATATAAATGTCACCCCAGATAATGTAGCACCTACCATACCATAAGCAACTAAATACCATTTTGAACTTCTATTGGCTGTAAAAAAGCTTTTTGATTGATTCTCTCCTTTTTCTGCTGTTAAATAAGAGATGAGTAAGAGTAATAAAAAGTAAAAAAATATTACAAAAAATACCTGTGTAGATGTCATTTGGACTGAATATGATAGTTTGTTTCTTTGTAAATGAATAATGTATATTATATTCGAAAAATATTTTACAATAACCTTAATAAATTAAACTAAAACAATTTAAGGTTTAACTTAATTATTAATCAAATGAAACTAACACTATCCATCACCTTTTTGGTCACTCTTTTTTCAACACTAGTACAAGCTCAAGTAACTTCAAACACTAACTTGTATGACCTTGTAGACCCTGACCACCTCAACACAGACCTTCTCTATCAGAACAGTGCTGCAAATTTTAAAGGATCTCCTTTTTACACCGATGAATGGTCTACAGGATTTGTCACTATTTTAGGGGGCGAGCATTATGATGATATTCTTATCAAATACGATGCTTATAAAGATGAAGTCTTGGTCAGAAAAAGTGAAGACAATGTAATTATTGTCGACAAAAAACAGATCAATCGTTTTGGTTGGACGGATAACGATAATGAAATTATATCCTTTGAGAAGAAACTGCTGAATAATAAACCTACATATCTTGAAACAATATTCAAAGGAGAAACATTTAACGTTTACCGTTATAGAGTGAAGAAATTTCACAAGAAAGATGAACAGAATTCCAACTCCTATAGTGAAGATATAAAAGATGAGTATAAATGGACTAGCACAAAGCTGTACTATGATAACGGAAATTCTTTAACTGAAATTTCAACAAAAGGAAAAAACTTTTATTCCGTATTTGGTGATAAGAAAGCAGAAATGCAGAAGTTTGCTAAATCAAATAAATTGAAAGTTAAAGACAAAAAAGACTTAGAAGAAATTTTTGCTCATTACTCTACAATAAAGTAAAAAAAGGGCCGCAGATATTTAGAATTATCTACGGCCCTTTTTTTTAATCTACAAGATCAACTACACTGCTGCTGCAGTAAAAGCTTCTTGTAAAGCAACGGCAACTGCTACAGAAGCACCTACCATAGGATTGTTACCCATACCAATTAACCCCATCATTTCTACATGGGCAGGTACAGAAGATGAACCTGCAAACTGTGCGTCAGAATGCATACGACCCATAGTATCAGTTAAACCATATGAAGCAGGACCTGCACCAACATTATCTGGGTGAAGTGTTCTACCTGTACCTCCACCAGAAGCTACAGAGAAATATTTCTTACCTAATTCATAACGTTCTTTTTTATAGGTTCCTGCCACAGGGTGTTGGAAACGCGTAGGGTTAGTTGAATTACCAGTAATAGATACATCAACATTTTCTAAGTGCATAATAGATACACCTTCTCGTACATCATCAGCACCATAACATTTCACCTCACCTCTAGGACCTTTAGAAAAACGTCTTTCTTCTAAAATATTTAATTGTCCAGTCGTATAATCCATTTGAGTTTTCACATAAGTGAAACCATTGATTCTTGAGATAAGATAAGCGGCATCCTTCCCAAGTCCATTAAGCATCACTCTTAAAGGATGTTTTCTTACTTTATTAGCAGATAGTGCAATTTTAATAGCACCTTCAGCGGCAGCAAAAGACTCATGACCGGCCAAGAATGCAAAACATTCTGTTTCTTCATTTAACAATCTTGCTGCTAAATTACCATGTCCTATCCCTACTTTTCTTTGATCTGCTACAGAACCTGGAATACAAAAAGCTTGGATACCTTCTCCTAAACTTTCTGCAATATCTTTCGCCTTAGTTTGTCCTTTTTTAATTGCGATAGCTGCACCTAAAATATATGCCCACTTTGCATTTTCGAAAGCTATGGGTTGTGTTTCTGTTACAATGTTATAAACATCGACACCATTTTCTTCTACTAATTTTTTAGCATCTTCCAATGATCCCAACTCGTATTGTGCAACTACTTCATTTATATTATTGATTCTTCTTTCGTATCCTTCGAATAAAGCCATGATCGTATTTTTTTAATGTTAGAAATAATTTGAAATGAAATTTAGTTTTCGCGAGGGTCAATATATTTTTCTGCCTCATCGAAACGGCCATAGGTACCTTTTGCTTTTTCCATAGCTTCATTGGCATCCAAACCTTTCTTGATCATTTCCATCATCTTACCTAAGTGGACAAAAGAATATCCGATTACTTCGTCGTTCTCGTCTACTGCTAACTTTGTCACATAACCTTCGGCAACTTCTAAATATCTAACACCTTTAGCTTTTGTTCCGTAAGTTGTTCCTACTTGAGATCTTAAACCTTTTCCTAAATCTTCTAAGCCTGCTCCTACTGGCAATCCACCTTCTGAAAATGCAGATTGTGTTCTACCATACACAAATTGCATAAATATTTCTCTCATCGCCACATTAATGGCATCACAAACTAAATCGGTATTTAATGCTTCTAGTATTGTTTTTCCGGGTAATATTTCTGAAGCCATTGCTGCTGAATGAGTCATTCCAGAACAACCTACTGTCTCAATAAGACATTCTTCAATAATTCCATCTTTAACGTTAATTGTAAGCTTAGATGCTCCTTGTTGAGGAGCACATGTACCAACACCATGTGATAATCCAGAAATATCAGTAACATCTTTTGCATGAACCATTCGTCCTTCTACGGGTATTGGGGCATTCATATGAGCATTTCCTCCCATCTGTGCCAAAGGACACATTCCTTGTATTTCTGCTGTATAATTCATAGTAAATGATAGTTGATAATTTTTTATTTTTTTAACTACCTTTTAATGAACGCAACACGGTGTTAGCAGGACATGGTTTTAAGTTAACAAAGGATAATTTTAATTCATATTAGCGTTTGTTTTCAATAGAGCACCAAAAACAAGAACATCATCTACTTGGTTAACAGTACCTCTACCTGTCCAAGTGTTAAATTCTTCTTTAAGCCTTTCCTCTTGTCTTTTAAGAGGTAAGTTAAAAATTGTTGATAAAAGTGTTCTAAAATGCTTAGACATATACTTTTTCCCATTGACACCAAATTGGTCTTGGTAACCATCTGAAAACATATAAATCTGAACATCACTATCCTTATAACAAACCTCTGATGTACTAAATGGATCATGAATAAAATTCATTTCGCCTCCAATAGAGTTTCTTGACCCTTTAATTCGTTTTAATTGATCATTTTTAAAATAGATCATAGGGTTTTTCGCACCAGAGAATAAGATCTTTTCTTCTTTTTTATCAATAACACAAACTGCCGCATCCATCCCATCAGTTAAATTAGTTGATTGCTGATTTAAAGCATATTTCACCTCAATATCTAGTCTTTCTAATATTTTATGCGGATCTGTCTCTGACAATTCATTAACTATAAATTCAATTTTTTGTATACCTAAAATACTCATTAATGCTCCAGGAACACCATGCCCGGTACAATCTGCAATAATGATAATGATGCGCTCTCCTACTTTCTTATACCAATAAAAGTCTCCAGAAACGGTATCCCTTGGCATATACAATAGACAAGTATCGCCAATTTCTTCTTCAAGCTTATCTATATTTGGTAATGACGCTTCTTGTATCCTTTTGGCATAATTGATTGATGACAAAATTTGATCATTCTGTGAAGCTAACTGCTTATTCATTCCAGATAATGTTTCATTCTGGATTTCTAATTCTTCTTTTGTCTCTTCTAAATCTTTTGTTCTAATAGATACTTCTCTCTCAAGCATCTGATTTTGTTCTATGATTAATTGATGAAGTTTTAATTGAGTATCATTAATCTTAGCACCTAAACTTAGAGAGAAAATCACCTGTTCTATACAAGCCCCTATTAATAGTGTAGGAACAGATCTAATACCAAATAACGGAGGAATCAATTCAAATACTTCTAATGTATGTAATGTGATGAAAATAAAATTGATCAAAACACCATAAAAGAAATATCGGGCAGTAATGCTTCTTTTCCTTTCCTTATTGGCGATATAAATCATCGGGAGATAAGTCAAATTGATCATTACAGTCCCCAATGGAGTAATAATGAAATACAATTCGAAAATCACAAGAATATTAAGTATCATCAACCCAACCAGAGTTAGGTTAGACACCAGAAATAATCTCGGATAATTCTCTTTTATATTAAGTAATGTCTGCGAGAAGAGGATAAACAAAGCCGCTGAAGAAAAACCTAGCCAATGGTTTAATTGTTGGTAGTGTTCTGCAGTCTCTAGATAATTAATAACTTTTCCAGATATGGTAAAATTGAATAGAGCAACACTTAAAACATGCATAGAGTAATATATGTAACCTTTATCTTTTACCATAAAATAGAGTCCCATGTTGTACAAGATCATTAAAATCATTGCACCTAGGAATAAGTAGATAAAACTATTCAGATAGTCTATCTGCTTTTTCACTTCACTTGTCTCTATTATAGTAAGGTCTTGAGGAAGGGCTTGAAACTCAAAAAATGGTCTATCAAACTGTGAGCATCTTAAATAATATGTCGCCTTTTCTTTTGGTTTCAAATCGATTGGAAGAAAAGTATATCCTCGGTAAAGAAAGTTCTTTTTGATGTTAGGATATAGAATTCCACCTTCAGCCACTTTGGTAAAAGTATGCTGATCCACCTGTTTGTATAAAATCAGATGATCAAAATAGCTGTATGAAAGCTGTCCTGAATAAACACTATCTTTTAAATTCTGGACATCAAATTTAATCCAATAGTTTTCTACTTCAGAAGTCACATCACCGTAGTCATAAGGTTGAAAACTATCTAAATCATTTTCTAATGCAAAAGGCTCAGTTTCATCTGAGGCCGTCATCAAAACATTTGAATGTATAATTTGCAGCATTTCTCTATCTTTTGCCGATAGAGAAATGCTAATAATTAGGTGAAAAAATGAAATTTACACCAAGGCTTCTTCTTCCCATATATCTTTTTCAGTAGAAAACTCTTTCTTTTTCCATGCTTTAATCTTGTCTTTATTTACAGTAAGCCAAGCATAGAACATGTCTAAAGCGAAAGTAATAGCGGCAATAATCACAACAAATGGAGATGCTGTATCTCCTAAAAAAATTCCAACACCGACGAATACTGTCCCAAAGCCTTTCCATAAAGCAATAGATAGATTCAATGCCTTTTCTTCTGGATGAGCTAAGATTAAAAATATAAACAGTGTGGACATAATAATATTAAGGACATATCCTGTACCTGCACCAATTGGGTCACCATATTGTTCAACCCAACCATAAATGATCAGACACCAGAATACAAATCCAATAACGGAAGTCGTATTAAAATATTTCTTTATTAAAGGTACTCTTACTTGTTTGGCTCCATACTTATGGAAATAAATAATCATGATTACATCTGTGATCCACCACAAACGAATACCCCAAACAAATAATTGACCTAGTTCTGTAGTATAGACAAAACTAAACATAAATTCCCAAGCAATATTCGCTACAGCTGCTTCTGCAGGTATACCAAAGAATTTATATTTTTTAGCATTATAAATGACTAGAATATATGTAACAGCCCAAAAAATTGCGTCAAGAAAAAATAAGACTTGCTGTGTTACAGTATAATCTGTAAGATTAATCCATTCAGTTGTTTGTTCCATTTTTAAATTAGTTTTTGTAAGGTTATTCTGTAGTTAAATATAGTTTTTGTCGAAAAAATATTTTCGTATTCTTTTTTAGCTTTTGGTGCAATCCAGTTTTTCTTTAATGAAGGTGGAATATTGAATTCTACTTCCTTTTCTTTATAGTAGAAATCCAACATGTGCTGAAGTAGAAAAACATTAAATGTTTCAGCAATTTCGCAAAGTAATGCTGACTCATCTTTTCCTTGATCGAAGATTTGTAACACTTTTGAAAGCGTTCTAATAAACACCTTTGAGGTAAATGAAGTGTGTGTTTCAATTCCTACTGTTTCACAAATTTCATCACCTAATAAAAAGTGCATAAATGCTTCTGGGAAATCATCATAATGAGTACCCGGTGTTGCAGCCTTCAAGAAATCAACACATGATTTTGTAAGTATTTTACCTCCTTCTGTTGGCTTTCGCTGTTCTTCTAAGATTTTTTGTCCTGTTACAGCTCCTTCATCAAAAGTTTCAGGAATAATTGAAGGTTCTACACCCATTACAAGACCTACTAATTTCCATGTATAATAGTAAGCTTTCTTCTCTTCATCAGATACAGTAATTCCCAATTGCTCTAATCCTTGAACAGGAAATACTGAAAATGATAAAAGAGTCCCCAACATATCTTCTTGATTAATGGGTTCACCTAACGCTTCAGTATCCCAGGTAACATGATTACTGTGCTTCAAATAATAACGTATTGAAGCATGCATTAATCTTACTTTTTTAGCAGTTACCAATCCACTACCCTCTGGGTCCATTCCATCCTGAGACATTACATTGATAACAAACTGAGCAGTTTCCATTAATCGGTTGATAAATGGTTCTAGTCCCTTTCTTTTACTCTCCATAAAGCGACCAGTACGGTAAACGACTTCAGCACCATTTCCACATGAATAAGTTGCAGGTAGCGATTTACAAAGCAGCATTAAAGAAAGAATAGGCCCATGTTTTTCGAAAAACTTTTGCCCTTGATCAATTAAATCATGATCGACATTATCAGATAGGATTTCAACTGAACTTTTCTCAAAAAAGTCTCTTAAAGCATCATCTTTAATTTCACTAATTTCATTATTAGTGGTTATGGTTTCAAAAAGTTCGTTAATCTTATTGATGCCATTGTTTTGGATGTATGTTTGGATCAGATTGTCTGCAAGAGGGTCTGTCATCCCTCTTAAGTTTACAAGAGTGTTGCTCATAGTGAAGCAAAGAGTTAGTAATTTTATAAACTGAAAAAGCTGATTAAGAAGTAAGTTAAATGAAATCGGTCAAATATCAAATTTTGTCATACAAAGGAAGTATTAATCATGATATAAAATATACTTTTCTCTTAACGTTTTATATATATCCAACTCTTCAATCCATGACAACTTTATTTCTTCAATAGACTTCCCTTCATTAATCATGACCCTTACTTGATCTGTTCCACAAAGTAAATCCATCCATTTTTCTTTCGAGATCACTGACTTTTGCTCCATCGATAAGAACTTCTTATTCCAATCAACAATATAAGATAGATCTAATCCTCCTTTCTTGATCGTTCTAAGATCTTGTCCAAAACATTCCTCCCCTTTTAATACAGGATTCGTAGCCGCTCCTTTTATAGATCTTGGGGTAAAAGTGAATTCCCCCAATTTTTCATTTGTATAACCAATGACCTGAAAAGGAAAATCTGTCCCTCTGCCAATACTTACAGGAGTAGCTTCGAAGAAACATAACGACGGGTACAATAATATCGATTGATCATTTGGCAAATTTGGTGAAGGTTTGACTGGCAAACTATAAGCCATTGAGTGATCATAATTTTTCACTTTGATAACTGTTAGATCACATGTTCTTTCACCTCTTAACCACTTTTCTCCATTGATCATTTTAGCTAATTCACCTACAGTTAAACCATGTAAGATTGGAATTTTATGCATGCCCACAAATGATTTAAATTTCTCATTTAATACAGGTCCATCTATATACATTCCATTTGGATTTGGCCTGTCTAAAACAAGAAATGGAACATTTGCTTCAGCACAAGCCTCCATCATATAATGCATTGAGCTAATGTAGGTATAGAAACGGCACCCTACATCTTGAATATCAAATAGCACAATATCAACTTGTTGTAATAATTCAGGAGCTGGACGTTTATTCTTTCCATAAATAGAAAATATCTTCACACCTGATTTCTGGTCAATACCATCTTTAACATGTGCTCCAGCATCAGCATTACCTCTAAAACCATGTTCAGGAGCAAAGATCATTTCTAAATGGACACCTAAATTTTGTAAAGAGTCCACTAAATGAATCCCATCAATTTGAGAGGTCTGATTGACTAGCAGCCCAACTTTTTTTCCTTTTAACAGATCGATATATTCTGACAACTGCTGAGCCCCTGTAATAATTTCTAGTGGCTTCTCCTTTATTTCTTTCTTATCTGATGAAGATACCTCACAAGAAAAAAGTGAAATCATCATAAATATTAAGTAGATCGATTTTTTCATATCTATAATCCTAATCCTTCTTTAAACCTTTGATCAATGGTTACTGGTAATTTTCCTTGGCTATTTATCTCTCCTAAAAGTAACTTTCCTACTGACTTTCTCAATTCAGGTAAATCTTGATAACCAATTATTAATCCATCTATATTTTCAATACCCACAAAAGATCGTATTGCATACGCATTGCCAAAAAATACACCAATATGTTTAGGGTCTTTATCTTTCATCAAATGAAAATAGTTCAACATTGTATAGGTTACTCCATAAGGATATTTCGATTTTTTAATAGGTTCATCTTCTTTTGCTAATTCTACAGCAATATCCTTAACACCTGGACTCATATATAATGCCCCGACTTGTGTAACCACCACATCAAATCTAGATAATTTACTTATCAATTGTTTTAATTGCTCTGAACTAGCGTTTTTAGATAAGTAAAATGATTCTACGTCAAACTGTTTCTCTGAAAATCTCTTTTTAAGTAAAGTTGATGACTTCCCGATATTTACAATAGCCACTTTTTTTGTTATATCAAGAGAGATACATTGGTTGCTATTCTTTAATACGGTTATCGCTTTATCAGATATTTCTTGAATCAACTTCTTCGCTTCCTGGGGTTGTAGATCTGCTTTTAATGAAGCTGTAGACAACCTCTTTTGTTTATCTACCTCCAACCATCTTTTCATCAATAATACTCTCCATCCCTTTTCATTGATCTGTTCCCAAGATATTTTCTTCTGATTGATCGCCAACAACACTTCTTTAATGGCTTTATCAATATGATTTGTAAATTCTACTACATCATTACCCGCTACCAAAGCCTGAGCATCTGCTTTTCCATAATCATGAAACTGCTTTGTGATAGCATCCATCAAGATCCCGTCTGTAAATATCACTCCATCAAACTTTAGAGAATCTCTTAATAAATCAGTAATTACTTTAGTTGACAATGAAGAGGCTTGATCATCTAAAGCAGGAACTTCTAAATGAGCAGTCATTACACCTCCAATTCCTTCCTTTATCAATTGCTCGAATGGGTATAATTCTAAAGAATCTAGTCTTTTTCTAGAATGTGGAATCACTGGTAATGATTTATGAGAATCAACATTCGTATCACCATGACCTGGAAAATGTTTAGCGACTGCCAAAACTTGATGATCCTCCAAACCCTTCATGTATGCTAATGCTTTTGAAGTAACTTTTTCCCTATTCTCTCCAAACGAACGGTAACTTATCACAGGGTTTAATGGATTATTATTTAAATCTGCAACAGGTCCATAACTTACTGTCACACCTACTCTTTTCAATTGATTTGCAATTTGTGAAGACATCTCATAAATCAATTGATCATCTTGTAACGCACCCAATGTCATCGCATAAGGATAAGAAATACCATCATAAGGTAGTCTCATCCCTAATCCCCATTCAGCATCTAAAGTATATACCAATGGTGTTTTTGCTACATTATTCAACCTATTGACAGCATTGACCTGATCTATCGCTTTCCCCTTAAAAAAGATAACTCCGCCAACATTATATTCACGAACTAGAAACTCTACTTCCTTATAACTTCTACTTGTATAATGAGGAACAATAAATAATTGTGCAATTTTTTCTTCATTAGATAATGACTGCCATACTGAATCTACCCACTGTAAATCTTCAATAGAAGCATCAAAAAACTTAGGTGATTTATGTTCTTGAGAAAAAACAGTTAAACTACTGAATAACAGATTTATAATAAAAAATCGAAATAAATAATTGGACATATTACTGATTTTCGTTCAATTTTTGTTAGGTTAACTACTAAAATACTAACTACCTCTTCAAATACACCCTAATTCAGTTATCTTTTTAGCTATGAAAAGAATTTTTATTCTAGTCACTCTTTTATCAATCATATCTCTTTATCAAATACATGCTCAAGGATGTAGTGATGCAGGCATTTGCTCAACTGGAGCACTTAATCCATCTAATGATAAAGACAAAAGTAATATTATTGACCATAAGTTTGCTATCACCTATAATGGATATTGGCAGATGTATAAAAGTCAATTTTATGATCAAGGAGCAGGTTTAACAGTAGATTATAAAATCTCCTCTAAAAGTAGTGTTCAAGCTAAAACAGCTTATTCATTCAAATCAGGTCCAATTACAGACACTCAAGGAATGAGTGATGTCACTCTATCCTATTCTTACCAAATAATTTCTGGCGGAAAATGGAATCTTACAGGAGTTATTGGTGGTAAGGTTCCTACAGGAAAAGCAAATATGACATATGAAGGGTTACCTCTCCCCATGATCTACAATACTTCCTTGGGTACTTATGATGCATTATTTGGTCTCGCTTTAACATCAAAAGCTTGGCATATCTCACTAGGTATCCAACAACCATTGACCACATTAACTGAACATGAATATGATCCTTATTATTGGAGAAACACTGAATACTACCAACACTTACTAAATTGGTTTCCTTCATCAAGACATCTTGATCGAAAAACTGACATTAGTATGCGCTTAAAATATGCTATCAAAACTTCAAAATGGTCTATTGCTCCAAGTGTACTAGGTATTTATAAACCACAACCTGGGTATGTTGAATCAATTGAAGATGGAAATTATGAAGTCATTGGCTCAGAAGGTTTAACTATTAATGGTCTTTTAGAAGCTTCATACAATATAAATACTTCACTCACACTATCTGCAGTAGGTGCGTATGCCATACAGCAAAGACCTTTAAACCCTGATGGATTACAACGAGATTATGTCGTTAACTTTTTTATTAAACAACAATTCTAGTAATACCTAAGATGAAATATCATTTTTTAATATATATCTACTTATTCCCATTGATCACTCTAGCACAATCTTCACTACAAAGTGCTCAGAATTTCTATGAATATGGAGAATTGGACTCTGCAATCAACATACTAAATAAGGTCAACGTAAATAAACAGAATGTAAATTATGTTGACGCTTTAAAAGCTAAGATCTATGGACAAAAAAGTTACTACACAAAAGCATTAAGTCTATGTGATGATTCATTATTAGTCTCGTCAAAACCTTCATATTTAGCGATTATTAATGCGAAAGGATATTTATTGGAACATCAAGGTTTTTCTTATGATGCCATTCAAGTCATTTTACAAGGAATTCGAAAATTTGATAAATACAAGAACAACAATGAGTACACAAAACTATTTATTGAAAGTTATTCTTTGTTAGGGATAGCTTATTGGCAGACAGGAGCTCAAAAAGAAGCCAATGAATATTTAAAACAAGCCTTAGTTTTATCAAAAAAATTAAATGATAGCATTTTAGAGGCTAATTGCAATATCAACTTAGGCTTAGTGAATTCTAGTGACGAACCATTTAAGGCTCAGGTCTATTACGAAAAGGCATTGAAGGAGTATCAAAAAGCCTTTCCAAATGAGGACCATCCTAGTGTAGCCTCTATCTATATTAACTTAGGAGTAATCTTTCAACAAAACTATTTTCTACCAAAAGCTATTGAAGCCTTTGAAAAAGCAGCAAGTATTTGGTCAAAATTATATTCTAATGACCATCCTAATGTTGCCTTTGCTTATACATATATTGCCGAAGCATACTTAAAAAGCAATCAAGTTGATCTGGCACTTGAATTTTATGATCTTTCTTTACAGTTATATCAAGTTACTTTTGGTGATAAACACCCTGAAATAGCTAATATCTACATTCACTTAGGTGATATTAGTTACGATCAGGAAGAATACAAAACTGCTCTGAATTATTATCAGAAGGCCATTTGTTCAAATAGTTTTCAATTCAAGAATGAGGATCCCAAAGCCAACCCTGAGGCAAGTGATTACTTAAATCCATTTATCAATATTGTAGCTTTGCAGAAAAAAGCAGAGGCTTTTGAAAAGATTCATTTTACAAAAACACTAAAAAGAAACGACTTATCTTCTGGTATTGAATCTTTAGAAGCTGCACACCATGTAATTAATAAAGTAAGAGGAACTTTAAGAAATGAAGAAGATAAAATCAAGCTAAGTGAAATTACCAACGCAGTATATTCAGATGGTATTCGACTTAGTATAGAATTAGGAATAGCTTCGGTAAATGCTAATAAATGGAATGAAAAAGCATTTCAATTTATGGAATGGAGTAAATCTGCTACTCTTTTGGAAGCTATTCAAGACACAAATGCAAAAACCTTTGCGGGAATTCCTAAAGAGCTTATCGAAAAAGAAAATAGCTTACATGACGAGATTAGTGCTATTGAACAAGGCATAATTAAAAGTTCATCTATTACAGAAAGAGATTCTTTAGAAAACATACTCTTTAATACTGAACAATCACTTGAAGAATTAATAAGTGATTTAGAGCAGGACTACCCTAAATATTATAATTTAAAATACAACGCTTCAGTAATTTCATTGAAAGACATTTCAAATAAAATCTCTAAGAATGAGGCGTTGATTAGTTACTTTATTTCTGATGTTGAAGAGTTATTGTATATATTTTTAGTAACAGACAAAGGTTTAAATATTTATACAGAAAATTTTGATGATGATTTTAAGGATGAAATTATAAGTCTAGAATCGGGATTGAAGTTCAATTTTGATGAAATCATTCTTATGTCTTCCAAATATCTATCGTCGAGACTACTTCCATTTTACTTAAATGATGCTATTGAAAAAGTGACTTTTCTACTCGATGGAAAGATTAATAGTATTCCAATGGAGGTCCTTTTCTATGAATCAGTAGGCGAAATTGACCAGATGAATGCACATCAATTACCTTTCATGGTAACTAAATATTCTATCGCATATAATTTTTCGGCAACTTTAGCCTATTCTGAAGATTCAGGAAATGAACAATCTGAATCAGGAAATAATATTGCTTTTTTCGCCCCAGTAAACTTTACTGACTCTACAGGCTCAGAAATTTACTCCTCTCTTCCAGGTACATTATCTGAAGTAAGAGAAATTGAAAGTATTGCCAATACACAAGGATGGTCAACCTCCACATATATGTATAAGAAGGCGACAAAATCTAATTTATTAAGTGCTTCTAAACAAGGATATAAATATTTGCATTTTGCTACTCATGGTTTTGTCGATGAAGAAAGCCCAAATCAATCTTTTATATTTTTAAATGGCGAAGAGGAAGAACCAAATCTTCTTCATGCTTCTGAAATTTACAACCTTGAATTGAACAGTAAACTAGTCACTTTATCTGCCTGTGAAACAGGTTTAGGAAAAATAAGTAAAGGAGAAGGACTAATTGGACTTTCCCGATCTTTAAAATATGCTGGAGTAGAAAATTCCATCGTATCACTTTGGACTGTAGATGACATCTCAACTGCCCTATTAATGCAATATTTCTACGAAGAAATAGTAAAAGGTGAAAATATTTCCAAAGCTTTAAAGAAGGCAAAAATTAAACTTATCAAAGGAAGTCTTTACTCCTCCCCATATTATTGGGCTGCTTTCTCACATATTGGGCATTAGGGAAACTTTTCGAAGGTTAACTACTGTTAATAGAGTGTTGAAAAACATTTACCCAAAAATTTGACTCTCATGAACGAGACGGTAGTGCTGGTTATTGACGACGAAAAAAACCTACTAGAAAGCATAGTTGACTTACTCGAAATTAATGATTTTAAAGTTCTCTCGGCCGAAAGCGGGCCAGACGCACTAGAGATCATAAAGCAACAAATACCCGACATCATTTTATGTGATGTTATGATGCCTGCAATGAATGGATACCTTTTTCTTAAAGAACTTAGAAAAAATCCTTTAGCAGTTGGAGTACCTTTTATCTTTCTATCGGCGAAAAGTGATCGTCATGATATACGAAAAGGAATGAATTTGATGGCGGATGATTATATCACAAAACCGTTTACTCAACAGGAGTTACTCCAGAGTATTAGGGCTAGAATTGATAGAATAGAAGTCCTCAAAACCGAGATTATGATGTTTATGAAAAGTATTCATCACAACCTTAGCAATAGTAACATTGACTATAATGAAATACCTGAGACAAAAAGAGAATTAGATACTCTTAAGGCTTTACTCCAATCTCAGAATAAAGCTATTGAGAAATATTGTTATCTCAATTCTCACAAGGTAAGAGGTCCCCTATGTAGAATAATGGGGTTAATTGAGCTTTTTAATTCTTCTGATGAAATGCTTTCTAAAGAAATTGTCAACCACTTAAAAAGTAGTGCAGAAGATTTAGATAAAATCACAAGAGAAATAACATTTGCTATTTCTACCCATAGAAATGTAAAAACAGCCTAGAAATAAAAAAGGATTACTTTCTAAGTGAGAAAGTAATCCTTTTTTAAAATATACTCTTAAGATTAATCCAAAGGATAACCCATTTTTTCAGCTACAGTTCTTTCTACAAGTGAACGAATTGGCTCATTAGAGATCTTTTCGATTACATCACCTGCAAAAGCATATGTCAATAAAGCTCTTGCTTTATCTTCAGTGATACCTCTTGCTCTTAGATAGAACATTGGATCTTCATCTAAAGCACCAATTGTACAACCATGTGAACAACTTACATCATCTGCCCAAATCTCTAATTGTGGTTTTGTATTCACAACTGCATCTGGAGAAAGTAAGATGTTTTTGTTTGACTGGAATGCATTTGTTTTTTGTGCATCCTGACGAACAAAGATTTTACCATTGAAAACTGCTTTAGATTTACCACTTAAAATACCTTTGTATAACTCATTAGAATATGAGTTAGGCATTTTGTGATCTACCATTGTATGGTTATCTACGAAAGATTTATCATCTAATAAGTATAAACCTGTCATTAGACCTTCACAATGCTCACCAAGTGAGATATTTAAGTTATTTCTAACCAATTTACCACCAGTAGTGATAGTCACATTATGGTATACAGAGTTATCTGCTTGTTGTGCCTCAGATAACGTTACTAAATGAGTATTTTCGTTCTCATCTTGTAATTTAATATGATTTACAACAGCTCTTTCTGCTACTACTGTTTCAGAAACTGCATTGATAAGCACTTCATTGTCTCCCAATACTACATTTCTTTCAGCAAAAGTAAACTGAGCACCTTCTTCAGCAATCGCTAAAACTCTAGGTTGAACAACTAAATGATTAGCAGTAACAACATTTAGAATAAGAACTGCTTCTTCTTTTAAAGCATTTCTTTTAGCGTAAACAAATACACCTTCTTGGATAGAAGCTGTGTTAATACCTACGAAAGGTAACCCTGCATCAGCATATTTACCTAAATGAGATAAAACTAATGCTTCGTCTTTTTGAATAGCTTCTGAAAGTGGTGAGAAAGTCACCTTGTCTGTTGAAGTATAGTTTGATAATTCAGCATTGAACTGACCATCAACAAATACCATTACTTCAACACCTTCGATCAAATGATCAGCAATATCTTCTTTAGTAACTGCTTTTGATGAAGTTGTGAAATTAAACTCTGAAGAAACTAATTTCTTCACATTAGTATATTTCCACTCTTCATCTCTGATTGAAGGAAAATCTGTTGATGCAAATTGTTCCGCTGCTTCAGTTTTTAGAGAAGTTAAAGCAGGAACAGCATCAATTGTATCTTCTATATATGCTAATGCATTATTTTTTAATGCAGCATTTTCAATTACTTTACTCATAATTAGAAAAAATTAGGGTTAGGTTTAGTTTTGACCTTCTACTTCTTGGATAATCCAATCGTATCCTTTTTCTTCTAATTCAAGTGCCAATTCTTTAGTACCAGATTTTACGATCTTACCTTTGTAAAGTACGTGAACAAAGTCAGGAACGATATAATCTAATAATCTTTGG
The DNA here is from genome assembly GCF_012641475.1 of Flammeovirga agarivorans. Classification (NCBI taxonomy): domain Bacteria; kingdom Pseudomonadati; phylum Bacteroidota; class Cytophagia; order Cytophagales; family Flammeovirgaceae; genus Flammeovirga; species Flammeovirga agarivorans. The sequence goes on from NZ_JABAIL010000004.1 coordinate 739,307, forward strand.
TAGTGAGTTACTACAACAAAAGAACGCTTACCGTCTCTTAAAGTATTAACACCATTAGCTACAATTCTTAATGCATCGATATCAAGACCTGAATCTGTCTCATCAAGAATCGCTAATTTTGGATCTAACATAGCCATATGGAAGATCTCATTTCTTTTCTTTTCACCACCTGAGAATCCTTCGTTTAAAGAACGGTTCATTAGAGATTTATCAATAGAAACGATTTTCATCTTTTCTTTCATCTCTTTCATAAAGTTCGCAGCATTATAAGGCTCCTCACCTCTTGCTTTACGTACCTCATTAACAGCTGTTCTTAAGAAGTTAGTGTTACTAACACCTGGGATTTCAACTGGATATTGGAAAGCAAGGAATAAACCTTTTTGTGCTCTTTCCTCTGGTGACATCTCTAACAAATCCTCACCATCGAAGTCAACATCGCCACCTTCTACTTCATAATCTTCTCTACCAGCAAGAACTGAAGCTAAAGTACTTTTACCAGAACCGTTTGGTCCCATAATCGCGTGCACTTCACCCTCTTTAATCTCCAAGTTGATTCCTTTAAGAATCTCTTTGTCTTCTATCGAAGCTTTTAGATCGTTGATCTTCAGCATTTTTATCTATGATTTTGTTGTTAGAAATTCGTCTTTAAAGATTGGATATCACATCTTATAAAAAAGTTGTAAACACACATTCCAATCGGCTCGCAAATTTATTTAGATTTTTTTTAAATAGGAACTATTTTATAAATAATCCCATCTTTTATTTCAATTATTCATGAAAAAAGGCACTGCCAATGACAATACCTTTAGTCCAGTAAATATGAAAATGAAAAAAGATAACTCTAAATTAAATTGCTAGCTCGGCTTGAATAATTGTTTTTTTTATACAAGCTTTGAGCTTTGCCTCCTCAAAGTTAAGCAGAATTGATTTAATTTGGAGACTTTCATCACCTTTTTATGAAAATTTTATATTTTTATATAAGCATTATTTTTAAAAACAATGATTTTAATAGGAAATACTTACGAGACAACTTTTTCATTTACTCAAGATCAAGTAGATGCATTTGCTAAACTAACGGGTGACACTAACCCAATTCATATTGATCCTGAGTTTGCTGCAGGTACTCCTTTTAAGAAACCTATTATGCATGGTTTTTTATCTGCAAGTATTTTTTCAAGAGTTTTAGGAACTGAATTCCCAGGAAATGGATCTGTTTATTTGTCTCAATCCATGGATTTCTTAAGACCAATGTTTGTTGATGAAGAATATGTAGCCACTTTCGAAGTGACAGAAATTGATTCTAGAAGAAAAACAGCTATAATAAAAACAGTTATCACCTCTTCTCAAAAAAAAGTAACTGTTAAAGGAGAAGCGAAAATAATGCACAAAACACTTATTGAATAAAACTTAATATTAACTTTTTACGTTAATTTGTGAGATAATTTTTTACTATTACTTTTTTTGTTCTATGCCTAAAAGAAACTTCACTCAATCTTCTTTGTACATGATCTTTTCGTACAAAGGATATTTAGTTAGACGATTATCCATAGATTTAATTTGGATTGTTATCCCCACTACTATTCTATGCGCTGTTCATGAGTTTAATCATGTTGATATCAAAATGAACTTTACAGTACCGGGGCTCCTTGGTGCAATTCTAGGTTTACTATTGGTATTTAGAAATAATACCGCCTATGATCGTTGGTGGGAAGCTAGAAAAGTTCTTGGTGGATTAGTGAACACCTCAAGAAACTATGCTTTACAAGTAGAGAATCTTCTACCAGAAAGTGAACATAAAAATGAGATCATTAAATTGATTGGAGCTTTTCCATTCGTTTTAAAGGAACACTTAAGAGATGGAGTGGTCTATGCAGAACTTGATTTTTTAGGTGAAAAACTAATCAAAGAATTAAAAGAGTGGAAGCATGTACCGAATGCTGTCAATCAATTAATTCAAAGAAGGTTAAGGATTGCTTACGATAATAAAGAAATCACAGATTTTCAGTTTTTAAAGTTGATTGAAAACTCAGATGAATTAATTGACATTATGGGTAAATGTGAAAGAATTCACAATACTCCTATGCCATCATCACACTCTTATCTTCTGAAAACATACATCTATGTATATGCTATCATTATGCCTTTCGGTTTAATTGATAATCTTAGCTGGTGGACTATTCCTGCAGTTATGATGATCTATTACATAGCAATGAGTATTGTTACTATTTCAGAGGAAATTGAAGATCCATTTGGTAAAGATCCAAACGATTTACCAGTTGATAGGATCGCTCAAAATATTTACAACAACGTTCAAGAAATTATTACCAAATAAATGTCCAAAATTTATTACCTCTCTACTTGTTCAACATGCAAGAGAATCATTGAGGAAATAGGAAAAGATAAGTTTGATGTATTTCAGGATATCAAAACTGAAAAAATCACTTCGGAACAAATTGAAGAGATGAAGGCTCTTTCAGGATCATATGATTCTTTATTCAGTAGAAGATCTAGACAATTTAGACCAATGGGACTACATGAAAAGGACTTATCTGAGGAAGATTATAAATCGTTAATACTTCAAGAATATTCTTTTTTAAAAAGACCTGTTATTATTGCAAATAATCAGATATTTGTAGGAAATAGTAAAAAAGAAGTGGAAAAAGCGAAAGCTGCCCTTTCTTAAAAAATTATGGGAAGAATATTAGCAATAGATTACGGTACTAAAAGAACTGGCTTTGCCGTTACTGATCCGATGAAGATTATCGCATCATCATTAGAAACAGTTCAAACCAATGTGGCAATGCAGTTTATTAAAGACTACCTAGTAAAAGAGGAAGTAGATCAGTTTGTCATTGGCTTACCTGTCGGACTAGATGGATTAGAAACCGACAATACTAAACCAACTAAATCTTTTGCAAAGAAATTGCAACAAAATTTCCCTAATATTCCACTAGCCTATATTGATGAGCGATTTACATCTAAAATGGCTGAACAATCAATGTTGGCAAGTGGCATGAAAAAGAAAGACAGAAGAGTAAAAGGTAATGTAGATAAAATCAGTGCCACTATTATTCTTCAATCCTACATGGATCAGCAAAGTTTTTAATCTCAAACAAATAACAGTCAAATGATATATCCTGTAGTAGCTTATGGCGACCCCGTATTAAGAAAAGTTGCCATTGACTTTACAAAAGATGAATTAAACGAAGTTAGCACTTTAATAGACGACATGTTCGAAACTATGTCAGGTGCTCAGGGAGTTGGACTTGCAGGTCCACAGATTGGAAAAGCTAAACGTATCTTTGTTATTGATTCTAACTTAATGTTAGAAGAGGGATCTGAAGAAACAGGTTACAAAGGTGCTTTTATCAACGCTGAAATTATTGAAGAGTTTGGTGAAGATGTTGGTTTTGACGAAGGTTGTTTAAGTATTCCTGGCATCAACGGTGAAGTGGTGAGACCTGAAGGTGTAATTATCAAATACCTTGATGAAAGCTTAAAAGAAAGAGAAGAGAAATTCACTGGTGTAACTGCAAGAGTTATCCAACATGAATATGATCACATTGAAGGTGTTTTATTTACTGATTATTTATCTCCAATTAAAAAGAGGTTAATTAAAAGTAAATTAAATAACATCACAAAAGGAAAAGCTCCTCATGCTTACAGAATGAGATTTCCGAAAAAATAATTAATTTTAAGCTACTCAAAATTGAGTAGCTTTTTTTTAAATATTTTGGCGAGTACTTGTACTCACTTTATACGATTACTTTTTAAATATTACGATGAGATTACTTACTCTGTTTTTGGTTTCTTTTCTATTATTCGGATGTGGAAATGATGAAATCAATTGGAGCACTCCTACCAGCCTTGACCAATACTTTATGGATGAAATCAACAAGCATAGAGAAGATCAACAGTTACAACCTCTTACTTTTAATGTCACTTTCTTTGAAGAGTCAAAGAGATTTGCTGCTAAGTTGGCGGATAATCCAGGAATGAGGGAACAACTCTCAAAAGAAGAAGAAGAGAACGGCTACTATAAACAAAGAATACAAGTAATTACCGACGCAAGTGACATAAGAGGGTGTACGGGCTTTGCTTCTTTTTCCAATCTTAATCCTACTCCAGATGTTGTGAAAATTATGGCTCAAGCATGTTCAAACACGCTTGATAATCGCAATTCTAATACTTTTGGCGGTGCCGTATTTCAAAATTCCAATACAGGTGATTATTTTTATGTAACTTTCGTCGGCCGATTAGATAATTAATTAACGTATTCCATGTCACAACATCAAGAAAATTTCAAAATTGCTTTAGTACAATTTGATCCTCAATGGATGAATCCTACGGCAAACTTAGCTCTCCTCGAAGAAAAACTTTGGACAATTGATGAACAGGTCGATTTAGTGGTTTTACCAGAACTATTTACGACAGGATTTCATACTACGGCTGCAGAAAAAGCTGAACCAATAGGTCTGACTACTTCAAAATGGTTAATGCAACAATCTAAAAGAATGAATGCAGCAATTATTGGAAGTTTTCCTATACGTCAAGACCGTTTAATATATAACCGCTCATTATTTGCAAGGCCAAATGGTCATATATCCCATTATGACAAAAGGCATTTATTCAGAATGGCGTCTGAACATATGGCTTTCACTCATGGGAAATTTCAAGTGGTAGAAGAATGGAAAGGTTGGAGAATTAACCCAATCATTTGTTATGACCTAAGGTTCCCACTATGGTGTAGAAACACTAACAACGATTATGATATTCTTTTATGCTTAGCCAATTGGCCTAAGCCTCGAATTGAAGCTTGGGATGCTTTGCTTAAAGCTAGAGCCATTGAGAACTTATCCTATACAGTAGGCGTTAATCGTGTTGGTAACGATCCACATGGAGTTGAATATAATGGACAATCTGCCGTTTATAACCCAAAGGGACAACTCGTTAATGAGCTTTCTGAAGAAGATGAAATCCAAATTATCACTTTATCATATAAGGAAGTTCAACAAATCAGAGAGTCTTTCCCTACTCACCTAGATGCTGATCACTTCACTCTTCAATTATAATTAGTTATTGGATAGTATTTTCATACATATTTTTATTGGTCTCATTGGTATTTTATTAATGAGATATGGAGCTTTGATGCTTACTAAAGGTGCTACAGCATTATCAGCTTCTTCCAACTTTTCAGGAATACATATTGGATTAACAGTTGTAGCCTTAGGCACTTCTATACCTGAAGTTTGCGTGTCATTTATTTCAGTTTATAAAGAGTCTGAAGAGCTTGCTTTTGGTACAATCATAGGGAGTAATACCTTTAATATCGTTTTTGGACTCGGTATTTCTTCACTGATCATCAATATTAGAGTATTATCTAAGAATATTTGGCGGGATACCGTATTTGCTTTAGGAAGTGGCTGTCTTCTCTTTTTACTTCTAAATAAGAAGTTATTTTTTCATTCGGAGACCAACTATCTGACACCTTATGATACGATTATTTTAATTGGGTATCTTATTACTTACTATCTAATTATTTTTGCGAGTTCTAAGAATAAAAAGGAGATCTACTTAATAAAAAAAATCCCAAAAGGATTAATAAGACATCACTACATAAGTAGAGACATCATCGTTGGGCTTCTAATTATTGCTGCAGGAGCCTATATATCTGTTATAGAAGCATTATTATTAAGTGAGTATACCGTTTTAAGTCCAAGATTTATTGGAGTCAGTATCATGGCTATATGTACGTCATTGCCAGAGATTACAACTACTATAGCTGTCATGAGAAGAAAACGACAGGATATTGCTTTTGGCAATATTATGGGCTCTTACATTATAAACTTTTTAGTTGCTCCTTCTATATTAACAATTAAGGGTCCAATCGCTTACGATTACACCCTTAACTATGACCTTTCTTTCTCGGTCTTAATATGTATGTTATGTGCTTTCTTAAGTTTATCCAGTAGATATTTACGTTTAAATAAAGTAGCTTCAATTCTTTTACTTACACTTGGAGTGCTTTATTACTTCACTACGTACTTAAGAGGATAACTATTTTCTCTTTTTTCTTCTTCTCTTCTTTGAGTTTGAAGATGATTTTGAGTTATTATTAGATTGCGTTGACACAGAAGCTGAAGGTAGTTTCACATTTTTAAAAGCATCTGGAAACTTCTCTTTAAGTGGTCGCACATTAAATCTTCCTTTGGTTAAAGAGTTTAATGTATTTATCACTACTTCGTCTTCAATCTGATCATTAACCTGCATTGAATAAAAAGACTTCATCAATTTAATGATTTTGACAAAAGCTTTTTCTTTTCCCTCTACAGTTTCTTGCTTTAAAGCACTTTCAACCATTATTTCTAGGTTTTTACCAAAGTGCTTAAATCTAATATGAGATTGATTATAAGGAACCTGACGAGGCTTCTTATGCATCATGTTCTCTGTAGGAAGAGGATAAGGAGCGTCGATATCCAGATTAAATTCAGACATTACCTGAATATGATCCCATATTCTTTGTTGACTATCACTTAATTGTTTTTGGATAGGATGTAATTGCTTCATTAAAGCAATCAAAGTGTATGAGTATTGAGTTCTAAGTGATTTATCTTCTAATGAAGAAATATACTTTACTAATTTCTCAATATTTCTACCATATTCTTTAAGAATGATATCTGATCTTCCGGTATTGTAGCTAAATTCTTCGCTCATATAATTCATTAATTTCAAAAAAGCTGTCGATAAGTTTAATTACCGACAGCTTTAAATATTTTATTACTCTACGGTAACTGATTTCGCCAAATTTCTTGGCTGATCGACGTCACAACCTCTTAACACTGCAATGTGATAAGATAGTAATTGAAGAGGAATACAAGAAATCATCGGCATTAATACCTCATGAGTATCCGGAACTTCAATAACGTGATCAACCATACCTGGAATCAATGCATCTCCTTCAGTAACAACTGCGATTACTTTACCGCCTCTTGCTTTTACTTCTTGAAGGTTAGATACTACTTTATCGTAAGAGCTATCTCTAGTTGCAATGACTACAACTGGCATGTCTTCATCAATAAGGGCAATTGGACCGTGCTTCATTTCTGCAGCAGGATAACCCTCTGCATGAATATAAGAAATTTCTTTCAATTTTAATGCACCTTCTAATGCCACTGGGAAATTATATCCACGACCTAAGTACAAGAAATTAGAAGCATCTTTGTACAAATGAGACATTTCTTTAATAGAATCATCTGTCTTAAGAACCTCCTCTATTTTTGAAGGGATATTTTCAAACTCCTTCAACAATGAATGTAACTGGTTCTCAGTTAACGAGCCTTTTTCTTTCGCTAACATTAAAGCCATCGTGGTAAGTACAGTCAATTGAGCTGTAAATGCTTTTGTACTTGCTACACCAATTTCTGGCCCTGCGTGAGTATATGCACCTTCATGAGAGTTTCTAGCAATAGATGAACCTACTACATTACAAACGCCTAATACTGTTGCACCCTTAGATTCTGCCAAACTCATTGCTGCTAATGTATCTGCTGTTTCTCCCGATTGAGAAATTGCAATCATAACATCACCTTTACCAATGATTGGGTTTCTATATCTGAATTCAGAAGCATATTCAACTTCTACTGGGATTCTTGCTAATTCTTCAAAGATGTATTCTGCTACCAAACCTGCATGCCATGATGTACCACAAGCTACAATAATAATACGGTTAGCATTAACTAAATCTTCAAAATGATTGAAGATACCACCTAATTTTACGTGGTTTTCTTTTGCAATCACCCTTCCTCTTAAACAATCAGCAACAGAGCGAGGTTGTTCCATAATTTCTTTCATCATGAAATGATCATATCCACTCTTTTCAATTGCTTCTAATTCAAGCTCTAATGTTTGGATATAAGGAGTTTGTTCTTGGTTTTTCACATCAGTGATAGTCATTTCACCATCCTTCAGTAGAACTACTTCCTCATCTTTTATATATACAACGTCTTTAGTATACTCAACAATTGGTGTCGCATCAGAAGCTAAGAAGAATTCACCTTCTCCTACACCAATCACTAATGGACTACCTTTTCTTGCCGCAACTAATTGACCTGGATTATCTTTACTTGTAATTACAATAGCATATGCACCTACTACTTCATTTAAAGCAATACGGACAGCTTCATCTAAATCACAATTGTTATCTTTTTGTACTTGCTCAATAAAATGAATAAAAACCTCAGTATCAGTCTCACTTTGAAAAACATGTCCTTTTTCAATTAACTGACTTTTTAATACTTCATAGTTTTCAATTATTCCATTGTGAACCATTGCTAATTTTTGATCTGAAGAATAATGAGGATGAGCATTAACATCATTAGGTGCACCGTGCGTTGCCCAACGTGTATGACCAATACCTGTTGATCCTTTTGTATCTTTTCCTTCTAATTGTTTTTTAAGATCAGCAACTTTGCCTTTACACTTAAAAACTTTAACATCAGATTTTTCTATAAGGGATACTCCAGCACTATCATAGCCACGATATTCTAATCTTTCAAGGCCTTTAATTAGAATGTCAAGGGCATTTCTTTCACCCACATAACCGACAATTCCGCACATAATTAAAAAATTTAAATTTAGATGAATAAAAAATTACTTACACTCGTGTCTTGGGTCGTTAAATACCGCATAATATACAATCAGACGCAATCTCATTGTCTGACCATTAAGCGGGTGTAATATTGGACTTTCGTCGTCAGCGAAAACCAGCTTTCTAATATTTGATGATTGTTGGTTTGGTAATAACACCAATCCATCATCATCGAGTGGAAGGTTATAGAATTCTCTATACGCACGATCCTGTAAATAGGTTGCCAGTTTACCGTAACTATATGTTTGGGTATTTGATCCGTATGTCACTGTTTGATCACCAGATGACGGATATTGTGCTTGTAAAAATCTATATTGCTGTGATGTTTCTGATATTGTCTGGATTGAACCATCTTCATTCATAAAACCAAAAAACAGCCCTGAAGGAGGTGGCATATTAGATGATGGGAAAATCTTGTACTCAGGATCATCTACACCTACAGCAGAGACTACTAAATCTGCTCTATTTAAATGTACTTCTCGTAAGCTATCATCCCCTGTATAAGTACCTGGTTCTTTTACAAAAAGATCCATTAAGTTAGGAAATTTGATACGTGAGACCATTCCAGTGCCTTCAAATACAAATCCTAAATTATTAGAGTCTTCAGTTTTTACTACATCTCCAATTTGAATACCAGATGTTAAAGTACCTGGTGTATATGTAATGTTATTAAAACGTTGATTAAAGCCAAAATAGTAAGTAGTTCTTACAGTATCTTCACTAGACTCACCAAAGTAGTGCATATTCATTTCTACAACTGTTCCATAGTTCTCTAAAGAGAACTTTCCTGCCCATGCACTTTCTTGTCCTTTCTTCACTTTTATTGCAAGACCTTTGATTTTATTAGCAAAATCATCCTGATCTGCATACTCTGCATTGTCAATAATCTTCTTACCGAAAGCATTATCTAATTTGATTTTTACTGTATCAGTTGATAGATCTTGAGGTTTAAAAGTTCTTGATCCTAAAAGCTCTGTGGCATACGAAACTGTATCAGTAGAATAATACTCTGTTGAATCGCCTATGATGTCGTCTGTTAATTCATAAATCTCCAATGTTAGCGACTTTGTAGTATCTCCGTACAAAGAGGTTAAATCAAGACCTAATGATAAAGAAATAGAATCCAAGACCCTATCATTAAAATCTAAAGCTTCTTCAGAACCTATACTTAATTGTGTATATGATGATGTTTCAGTTTGCCCAATTTGAGTACCTTCATCTACATAACCTGCCATAAAATAAGCACTATTCTTTGTATACAAAGAGTCTTTGTAGTGTGTTTCTATATCGATCTCTAAAGTATCGATATAACACATTTTTGTTTGATCATCGATCAGGTCGCCTCCGATAACAATGGTTTGTAGATCCGTCTTTGTACAAGCGAATGAAAGAATTGCTGAAAATGAAGCTAATGCTCTGATTAAAAATTTATTATTCATTTGTAATTTTTCAAAAATAAAAAAGGCACCCTACCCTCCTTACTTGAATGACAATGGAATTGTAAAAATGGTTGAAAGTAAAGTATAAATACGGTGAGACAAAAATTGTAAATTATCTAGACGTACACAAATAAAAAAAGGCTATTGAAGTACTTCAATAACCTTTTTTTTGTAAAAATACCAAAATGCTCGTTCTATTGAGCCAATCCAGTATAAATATCATAGTATGAGTCCGCGTATTCATCACCTTCAGGCTCTGTTTCCGTTACTTTCTCACCATAAGTTGAAAGTACTTCTACTACATCCTCTTTAATTGAAGGAGAACCTTTAGTTACACGGTCTGCATATTCAGAACCGATTTTAATAAAACTATTGTAGTCAGCTGAAGACAAATCCGATAACATAGAGTCATCGATATCTAACATCTTCACTTTCTTCGCTAGTTCTTCGTGATTAAATTTATGATCAAATTTCGTATCATAAACAGTAAATACTGTTTTAGCATTTTTGAACATTGGATCATTCTTGTAAGAAGTTTTCAAGTATAAAGGAATGAAACTTGTAAACCAATCATTACAATGAACTACATCTGGTGCCCATCCTAATTTCTTTACTGTCTCAATTACTCCCTTACAGAAGAAAACTGATCTGTCATCATTATCTGAGAAAAACTCATCGCTTTTCTTGTCTCTGAAAACAGACTTTCTGTGGAAATAATCTTCGTTATCTATAAAGTAAACTTGCAATTTTGCACTTTGGATTGAAGCAACTTTGATAGTTAGTGGTTTTTCCTCCTCGCCTACGGCAATGTTCATCCCTGAAAGTCTTACCACTTCATGTAATCTGTTCTTACGCTCATTGATCAATCCAAATCTTGGAACCATAATTCTGATTTCCATACCTCTTTCTTGCATGTGTTGAGGAAGCTTCCTAACATAATCTGCAACTTCAGAAGTTTTCAAAAATGGATTTATCTCACTTGAAACGTAAAGAATTTTTAATTTTGACATATTCTACCGTATTTACACCTTTTCTTCGCAAAAGTACGGAAGAACTTGCTTAAATTCAACTTTTAAAAGTAAACTAACTTAAATTCACATTTTTACTTAATAATTTAATTTTAAAAAATCAACCCCTAAAATGGACGTTTTTAATAAAGTTAGCACGTTAAAAGATTTTGTAAATAATTGTAGATTTTCAAAAAAAAGTGTTGGATTTGTCCCAACAATGGGTGCATTACATCATGGACATATCACTTTAATTAAAAAATCAATTCAAGAAAATGACATCACTATTTGCAGTATTTTTGTAAACCCTACCCAATTCAATAATGCCATCGATTTAAAACATTATCCTGTCCAACATGAACAAGATAAAAAGATGCTAGAAGAAGCTGGATGTTCAGCACTTTTCCTTCCTTCAGTTGAAGAGATGTATCCTATGGGTATAGAACAAAGTCAAATTACAGGATTTAATTTTGGTATCATAGAAAAGCAATTGGAAGGTGCTTTTAGACCTGGACATTTCAATGGAGTAGGCATTGTCGTTAGCAAACTATTTCATATGGTCAATCCTGACAAAGCATATTTTGGATTAAAAGATTTACAACAATTTCTAATCATCAGAAAAATGACATCTGATTTATCATTTGGCATTGATGTAATTGGAGTTCCTACGGTAAGAGAGAACGATGGTTTAGCCATGTCCTCTAGAAATCTTAGACTTACAGAAGATGAAAGAAAGGTTGCTCCTTTTATTTATGAAGTGATTAGTACAATGAAAGAAAAAATTGATCACAATCAGGCTCCAAAAGAAGTATTGGATTGGGGAATTGCTAAATTTCAAAATAATACGAAATTTCATTTAGAATATTTGGAAATTGTAGACACAACAACACTTACAAAAGTTGAAGACTACAAAAAGCCATTAAGTTATGCAATAGTAATTGCGGCCCACTTGGGTAAAGTAAGGTTAATTGATAATCTTTTAATAGAGTAATAATTATATCAACCATATGAACTGAACAGTACTTCAAAAAAAAGATCCGTTTGAAATAAAATCAAACGGATCTTTTTATTTACATAAAATCTCTAGTGATTACTTAGAGATTTTTTCTGCATACTTCACAGCCTCATATAAGTTGATTACACCACCAGAAACTGATAATGATCCAAACTTCACTTTTTCTGGCTCCTGTCCTTCTTCTAAGTCTTTATAACCTGGCTTTAAAACTTCTTTCGATTTTAATGAAGTTACCGTCTTCATTAAAATTTTCTTCACTTGGTAAGCTGAAAGGTTAGGGTAATATGACATCAATACAGCTGCACATCCTGCTACAACAGGAGAAGCCATACTTGTACCATTTAATGCTTGGTATTCAGAACCAGGTACAGTTGAATAAATATCAAAACCTGGAGCAAATAGATCTACATTTTTCTTAGCATAATTTGAGAAATAAGCTGGAAGCTCCTCATCTGTATGCCATGTAGACGCACCTACCTCGATCCAGTTTTTAGCTGTTTTCCCGGAGTTGAATTTATCTTTAGGGAAGTTTCTTTCCTTATCTGTGTTTTTGTTATCATTACCAGCAGCATGCACTAATAAAACACCTTTTGAATCTGCATATTTGATTGCTGCATCAACAATATCTTTGTTTGGTGAGAATGGTTTACCAAAACTCATATTGATAATATCTGCACCATTATCAACAGCATAAATAATAGAGTTAGCAACATCCTTATCTCTTTCGTCTCCATTTGGTACAGTACGTACTACCATAATCTCTACATTATCGGCAACACCTTTAATACCAAGATCATTTGTTCTGTCAGCACCAATAATACCAGCTACGTGTGTACCATGAGTAGCATCAGGACCCATAACCTTATTGTTACCATAGTTCTTTTGCTTCAAATCAGTGATATCATCACCTACAATTTCTCTAGTATTTAACTCAGGATTGTAGTTGTATTCAATTTGATCTTGGAAATACTTAACACCTTCAGCAATTCTTTCTTCAGTTGCTCCTTGTGCTGTCATTCCTTCTACCATTTGAGCCATACCTAGAAGAACCTCGTCTTGAGTTTCAAGTGTTTCTAATGCTCCTAAAATTTCGTCTTCAGACTCAAGATCAAAATAAGCCATAAATAATGCCTTACCTCTTTTGAACTGGTGCAAAATCATGTCATAACGAGCGTAGTTCTCTTCTGCTTTAGTAAGACCTGATTCAAAATCTTTCTTAACAACTAACCATAGCTCGTATTCTTTTTTATCAGCTTTTGCTACATCTTCTTCAGCTACACCTTCAAATTTCTTACTCAGCTTACCATATAAACGAGCTACCTCAAGGTTTTCCTCGTTTACCATTTCGCCATCAGCACCACCAATGAAGTTCCATCCGTCTACATCATCGATGTAACCATTTTTATCGTCATCTTGACCATTACCAGCGACTTCTTTTGTGTTATGCCAGATTACTGACTTAAGGTCTTCATGGTCAATATCAATACCACTATCTATTACAGCAACAACTACTTTCTTAGATTTCTTACCTTTCAAGATTTCATTGTAAGCTCTTTCAGCTCCAACGCCATAAACACTATCCTGTTCATAATCTAAATTATACCAGTTTTCGGGTGCTCCTCTTAATGGGTCCTGAGCTTGAGCTGCAATTCCAACATGTGCAACTAGGGCACCAGCTAATAGTATTCTTTTTAGTGATTTTGTCATTTTTATATATGTGTGTAAATATATTTGTTGTCCCTACCTTTTCTTTTTTATAGTAGGCCAAGAATTATTAAAAAAATATCTGATTGAAAGAACTAACGCTAAAATTATAATAAATGCACCTAATTTACCTAATAGGATTCCAAATGCATCAAAAATATATGGTAAAGTAACAAAAAGAGATGCGAAAATAAAACCAAAACCAAGGTCGATAAACATCCTATCTCTGTCATTATATTCAGGTTGTTTATTACATATTGGACATTTTTTGTCTTCTAATCTAAAACCATATAAAAAAAGATGCTGCCACTTGTATTTAGAACAAGTGACAACTTCCTTTTTTTGGCGAAGATGCTTCTTCTTTCTAGCCATATTTAATATTTTCAGATTAACCTTCTACTGCAATCAATGATGATTTCACTGCAGCGATAATTTGCTGAATATTTTCGTCTGTTAATGCTAATGACATGAACCAGCTTTCATATTGTGATGGAGGTAAATACACTCCGTTCTCAAGCATCTGATGGAAAAACTTACCAAATTTTTCAGTATTTGTAGTCTGTGCATCAGCGAAATTATCCACCTCATTTTCTGTAAAGAAAATACAAATCATTGAACCTAATAGCGTTACTTGATAAGGAAGATTCAATTCTTTTAAAACGGCTTGAATACCTTCAGCTAATTTTTCACCTTTTGCTGCTAATTCTGTGTAAACTTCAGGATGTTCATTTAGGTAAGTAAGCATGTTTAAACCTGCTGCCATTGCGACTGGGTTACCCGATAAAGTACCTGCTTGATATACTGGGCCTGCAGGGGCAACGAAATTCATGATTTCAGCTTTACCTCCATAAGCACCTACTGGCATACCACCACCAATAATTTTACCTAAAGTGGTCATATCTGGAGTTACACCAAATACTTCCTGTGCTCCACCTTTAGCAAGTCTGAAACCTGTCATTACCTCATCGAAGATTAATACGATACCTTCAGCATCACATATCTCTCTTAACTTTTGAAGATAATTATCTTTCGGTAGAACTAAGCCCATATTACCAGGAACTGGTTCTATTATCAATGCAGCAATCTCCCCTTTGTTCTCAGCTACTAAAGTTTGAATCGCTTCAACATTGTTATAAGGAGCTAATAGTGTATCTTTTGCAGTACCATCAGTTACACCTGGACTATTTGGAACACCCATAGTTACTGCTCCACTTCCTGCAGCAATTAAAAATGAATCTCCATGACCGTGATAACATCCTTCAATTTTAATGATTTTATTTCTGCTTGTGTATCCTCTTGCTACTCTAATTGCAGACATCGTTGCCTCAGTACCAGAATTGACCATCCTTACTTTTTCAATAGATGGTACCATTTCACAAATTAACTCTGCGATATCGATTTCTTTAGCTGTTGGTGCTCCGAATGATAAAGAGTTATTTACTGCTTCTTGAACAGCCGAAGTAATTACTGGGTGAGCATGACCTAAAATCATCGGACCCCATGAATTTATCAATTCGATGAAACTATTATCATCTTCATCTGTTATATAAGCTCCTTGAGCACTTTTTATAAAAAGAGGAGTTCCTCCTACTGATTTGAACGCTCTAACTGGTGAATTTACACCACCTGGAATTGTGTGTTGTGCTTTGTCGAATAAGGACTTACTTTGTTTGTTATTCACGATCTTTATGATTTATATGTCTAAAAGATGAACTTTATATCAATTATTGTATTTATGATACCTACAAATTTAAATATTCCGTTGATATTATAAATATATTGTTTGTTACTAATGTTTATTGTAATAAAAAAAAGAAACCCCCGAAAATCAGAGGTTCCTTCCACTTTAATAAACTAAACTAACAAACAAACTTCGATAATGAAATTAACATCTATTAATCAAAATACCTAACGTCTAATGGATAATTTTGAAAAAAAAATTAAAATATCTTATATCAACTTTATATCGTCTAATAATCAACGTCCTAACAGTCTAAAAGCTCTTTCAAAGAGCGATGATTCTTTGGAATATGAAGAGCTGATTAAAAGTTTTTCTTCTGTTGAACAAATTGAAACTGACATATGGATATCGGCTCTTGAAAATGCTTATTCAAACGCTAGTAGCGATCCTAATTTCAAGGAATATATGATACGAGAAAGGATCTTATCTTTTTTTTATAATTGGATTGAGGTTTTAAAAAAAGACCAAGATTTCTATAAATATTCTACAAACATTCATTCAATTTTTGAGTTTAAGTCAATAGATGACCGAAGAATCAAAGTAAAGAAAGCATTTGATATTATTTTTACTCCAATGCTAGAAGAAGGTTTTGAAACCGGTGAAATTGAATCTAGAATGTTTGTTTCAGATTATTATATCGATTTTATTTTTGCTCAAGCTGTCATTATCACAAAATACTGGAGCAATGATACATCAGAAGATACTGAAAACACCGACGAAGCCATTGAAAAGAGCGTTAATTTAGTCATGGATTTAATTGGACCTAATTTTACTGATTCGGCATTTCTCCTTGGTAAATTTCTACTTCAAAAATAATTATACATGAGCGATATCGATAAAAAGATCCAGAAAAGTATCCCATCAACAAGAGCCCAAAGAGTATCTAGGTTTGTAAAAGTTGGAGCAAAGGTTAGTACGAATTATTTAAAACATTACGCAAAATCAGTTATTGACTCTGATTACGACAGGAAGGAAGAATTACATAAAGATAATGCGTCTGATGTTTATGATGCTCTTAGTGAATTAAAGGGTAGTGCATTAAAAGTGGCTCAGATGATGAGTATGGATAAAAACATGCTTCCACAAGCCTACACTGATAAATTTCAGATGTCGCAATATTCCGCCCCTCCATTATCTCTACCGCTAGTTAACAAAACCTTTCAAAAAGCATTCGGTAAAGCACCATATCAAATTTTTGATGAGTTCTCTAAAGAAGCTATCAATGCTGCTTCTATAGGACAAGTACATCTTGCAGTAAAAGATGGTAAAAAATATGCGGTAAAAGTTCAATATCCTGGAGTTGCCGAAAGTGTCAGTTCAGACCTTAAATTGGTAAAACCAATTGCAGTAAGAATGATGGGACTCAATGAAAAAGATGTTGACCATTACATGAAAGAAGTTGAGGTCATGCTACTTTCAGAAACCGATTATGAGTTGGAACTAAAAAGATCTCAAAAGATCACTAAAGATTGTTCTCATATTGAGAATATACATTTCCCTGAATACTACCCAGAATATTCATCAAAGAAAATTCTTACAATGGATTGGCTAGATGGAAAACATGTTAGCGAGTTTTTAGAAGACAACCCATCTCAAGAAGTAAGAAATAAAATTGGACAGGCACTTTGGGACTTCTATGATTATCAAGTGCACCAAATGAAAGAAGTACATGCAGATCCTCATCCGGGTAATTTCTTGATTGATTCAGAAGGATCTTTAGGAATTATCGATTTTGGTTGTGTAAAAGAAATACCTGAAGATTTCTATGAAAATTACTTCAACCTTATGATCCCTGAGAACATGCAAAATGATACTAAGAGAAGGGAAGTATTTGGGAATATGAGATTCATATATGAAGATGATACACCTCAAGATAAAGAGAAGTTAGATCGACTTTTTCAATCTATGATTGGGATTCTTTCTAGACCGTTTCACACTCCTACTTTTGATTTTAGTAATGAAGCTTATTTCTCTGAAATCACTGAGTTGGCAGATAATCAAGAAAATCAATCTTTATTAAGAAAGTCAAAGAAGCCAAGAGGTCAAAGAGATGGACTTTATCTCAATAGAACCTATTTTGGTTTATATTCCATCTTACATCAATTAAATGCAGAAATAAGTACCAGATCAATATTTTTCAGTTGATCTAAAATACTTCAATCTCTTTCTCTGTTGCTATAGCTTCAGATAAGTAATCAATATATTTCACAAAACCGGTATCATAGTTTTGTAATAGATTTCTTAGCGATTTAAGCCTCTGTAGTTTATCTATATCAGACATCATTGTTGAAACAGTAATTTCTCTGAGTTCATCAATGATGTCTTTGTTTTTAATCGGATCCAAGTATTTAAACCCTTTATCTTTGATTTGCACCAAGTACTTATCCAAGATATTTACCAATTGTCTTCTACTAATTGGCTTCGTTAGGTAATCATTCATACCTACGGCAAATGCTTTAAATCTTTTATCCCAATAAGCATCTGCTGTCAATGCTACAATCGGAATTGTTATATTTTCCAATTCAAACCTAATATATTGAACTGCAGATATACCACCCATCACCGGCATATGTAAATCCATTAATATAAGGTCATAGGATTTTTCTTTTAGAAAATCTATCGCTTCTTGACCATTATTCGCAATTTCAATATGCAGCTTCAACTGTTTAAATAATGCCTGCATCATGATTTGATTCATCTTATTATCCTCTACAACAAGGATAGTGTATTGATAATCAAAATCTATATCTTCAATATTTCCTTTCTTTTCATTATGAATTACCTCCTGTTCCTTATTAATAGGTAAAGTGATCAAGAAAGTAGAGCCCTTATTTTCTTCACTTAATACATTGATATGCCCATTAAGCATTTCCGTCATTTTTTTGGTAATAGCAAGCCCTAAACCTGTGCCACCAAATTTTCTTGTTACAGACTTATCACCTTGTTCAAATGATTCAAAAATAAGGTTTAATTTATCTTTTGGTATGCCTATACCCTCATCAGAAACTTTTAATATAATTTGCTGATTAGCAAAGAACACATCTACTAAAATCTCTGTATCATTCTTTGTGAATTTAATTGCATTTGACAGAAGGTTGGTTAGGATCTGTCTTAATTTTGTTGGGTCAGTGATAAAGACTTTTGGGACATCCGTATCAATATTTAATGTAATCTTGATATTACGGTCCTTAGCTGTCATTTCATGGATTTTCACCACCATTTTGAGAAGACTCCTCAGGTCTATTTCTTCCCAATAAATACTCATCTTACCCGCATCAATTCTAGAAAGATCTAATAAATTATTGATCAATTCAGAAAGGTATTCTCCATTAAAATAAATATACTTTAGTTGTTCAGAGAATTCTGCAGGTAGCTTTTGAAGTTCAGATTTTCTAAATAAAATATTACTAAAGCCAATAATCGCATTCAGTGGTGATCTAATTTCATGTGATATATTCGCTAAGAATAAACTCTTTGCCTTATTCGATCGCTCAGCAGCTACTTTAGCCTTCTCTAATTCAATTTCTACACTTTTCTGTCGGGTAAGATTCCAACACACACCATGCATCGCATAAGTAGAGTTCAACTTCCTTGTAGACCTACCATATACTTGAATATATTGCTTGCCATATTTCTTGTGTTCAATAGTCAGCAAAATATTAATAAGGTCAGCGGTTTCACTTTTGACATTTCTAATCAACTGAACCACCTGTTCTTGATCGTGTTCTGAGACGATACTTAGATAATCTTTAATATCATCGTTTTTCACTAAATGCTGTAGACCAAAAATATTGACAAACTTATTATCCCAATAAAACCCTTCTGAAGGAACATAAGACCATGTACCAATTTTTGCAGCATCTAAAGCTAAATCTAGTTTCACCTTCTGTTGCTGTAACTCAAAAGTTCTTTCAATAACCTTTTGTTCTAAAGAACTATTCAGCTGACTAATCTCCGATTCATGTTTCTTTTCATCAGTAATATCAATACTATATACAGCAACACCATAAACAATATTACTTTCAGAAATCAGTGGTGAAAAAGCACATTGAATGATCAAGTCGTCGGATAAGAAGAAATCTTTTTCTACAATTCTCCCTGTGTTAAAAGCCTGTTCAAAATATTCAAAATACATGGAGAAGGCCGTCTTGTAAGGTTCATTTTTCAAATTGATAGAAGGCCTAATCTTCACTTGACTCAATTGAAAAATCAATTCTGAGAACTTGGTGTTATAAGTCTCCAGTTCATATTCACTATTGATAGAGAATATATAACTCTTGGCACTCTCAATTAATACTTGTCGTTGGTGATTGACTTTTATAAGTTCTTCTTGAGCTTCATATTTATCCGTAATATCTTCGATAAAGGCGATATTCTGCTTTTCTTTCTGATCGAAGATCACCTCCTCTCGAACATTGAGGTATTTTACTTTACTGTATTTATTTAGGTATTTAGATATAAACTCCTTTTTACTTTTCTTGATCACATTCTTTGACCCAATCTGAAAAAGTTCATCGAGTGTCATACCTACTAATTCATGGGTTTCTTTTCCAAGGTGTATTACTGCAGTATCATTAGCATCAATAATTGTATTGTCTTTAATGACTAAAGCACCCAAATAGTTGTAATGAAATAGTTGTTTATATTTCCTCTCTGATCTCTTTAAATTCTCCTGTGATACATATTGATCCGTTACATTCCTTACCACTACAGCAACTCCTGTAATTTTCTCTTCTGCTTTAATTGGAGTATATGTTGCCTCAAAATGAGCTCTTTGATAATTATCTTCATCCCCGTATGTCCTTGTTATTTGGAAATTCTCACCATTTAAGGCCCTCTGGATATCTACTTTAGCTACTTCATCATCCCCTCTTACTTTCATATATTCAAGGATATTGCTACCAACACTTATATCACAGCCATAAACTGATTTCATCGTTTTGGCATGTGCATTATTAAATGCCAGGTAATTATATTTCTTATCTACGGAGAAAACGACATCGGGAGAGTGCTCCATCAATAGACTAAGCATCTTATAATTCTTAGGATCCTCATTTGAAGCTAAATCATTTTCTTTTATGCTTTTGTGTTGAAAATAATTATACCCAAGACTTGCTATCAATAATAGCAATAGCACTACTATTAAAATGTTAGTCATCATGAATGAAATAAATTAGTGTCGTTTGTTCAAAAAATATGGGGATAGTTAATCTTTAAATAAGATCTTTAGATTAACGTAATACCTACTTACTCTTTTTCTAAAGAATAATTGAAGGTATAATGAACAATATAAATAATGATAACCCAAGAATAAAAATTAAAGGTGTGATATATGGGTTAAATGTAATATTTACTTTTTCTTTTCGATGATAAATATTGAAAGGAATCTTAATATAATAAGCTATTGAGATCGCAGTATTTAATAAACCCAGTACCATCACTATAGCATAATATATTTCGCTATTAGACATATATAGATCCCAAAGAGAACTAAATATTAATAATTTACCTGTGAAACCAGCTGCTGGTGGTAATCCGATCAACGAGATCGCACTTACAACAATTGCAGGTCCCCAAATTAGTGATGCGTTGGTCCAACCAATTCCTTTTATTGATTCCAAACGATCATCTCCAGTTTGATCCTCAACTTCACCTATAAAATAGAAGATTGCAAAATTACCAATCACATATGCCCATAAGAAGTAATAAAGAGCATAAGATGACATATCATTGATATTCACAATACCAATTAAAATAAATCCAGCTCCAGCAATAGAACTGTAACCCATTAGTCTTCTCATACCTTTTTGATATAAAGCAGAAAGATTACCTATAAACATAGAGAATAAAGCTGCTAGTAAAAGGAAATAAGATATATAAGGATTATTACAAACTTCTGAAAAATAGAAGAATCGATATAAAAAGATAGTACTTGCTACTTTTGGCATAGTGGAGAAAAACGCCACTGCTTCTATAGGTGCCGATTGATACACATCAGGTACCCAAACATGCATAGGAAATGCACCAAGCTTGAAAAGAAAGCCTATAACAATAAAGATCACTGCCAACATAAATAATACAGAATTCTGATCTGCAAAAGTGGCTGCACTTTGTAAATCAACTCCACCTGTTAAACCATACATCAGTGATGCACCATATATTGTAATTGCTGTGGAAATTGCACCAAAAATAAAATACTTAATAGCTGCTTCAGTACCAATCTTATTGTTTTTAAAAGCAGTTAATAAGTATGATGGAAGTGAAATTAATTCCATGGCTAAAATTGCTAATACAAAATCATTAGCGATAATTAGCACATGTCCCCCTATCAACATTCCAAGGGCTAAAACAATCCATTCTCCTTCACCTTTTTCATGTTGACTTTTTGGGTGTCTTGCCCAAAGTTGATAGAACAACAATAAGGCACAAAAGTCAACTAATATTTTGAGTTTTATTGACCAAGAGGTATTGACAATGGTAAACATCATCAACTGATCAAAAGAAGGTATTGCAAAAAACGCTAAATAAATAATATCAACTATAACAGTAATGATCGCAAGCACATATAGCATCCTTTTATTACCATTTGAATAACAAAGATCCAAAGTAAGCAATACGATAAGTGCAAGTGTCAACCATCCTTCTGAAAATAAATAAGGAAGGCTTTCAATGATATTATTTAGTTTTGACAACAAATCCATCTCTCTTTCCCTCTGATAAATTAACCTCCTATTATTACTCTAATGTGATCTGCTCCAACGAAATTAGCAAACTCTACCAATACAGTTACTGAACCTTCTATTAGGTTAATTAATAGTTTTGGATAGATACCTAAGATCAATGTCATTATTGACAATGGAACTAACATCAAGAGTTCTCTCATGTCTAAATCTTTCAATTTAGATTCAACAGAAGCATCTTTTAAGTAAAATTTACCTAAGAATATTCTTTGCATTGCCCATAAGTAATAAGCTGCACTTAATACCAATCCTAATGTCGCTGTGATTGTCATCCATCTTGGCACCAAGTTATTCACTGCAGATGAATTAAATGCTCCTAAGAAAACAAATAACTCTGCCATAAAACCTGAAAAACCAGGTAGACCTAATGAGGCAAAGAAGCCTATTGTTGCCAACATAGTATATCTTGGCATTTTAGATGATAAACCACTATAGTTTTCAATTTCTAAATTACCAGTTCTTAAGTATAATACACCTGCTATTAAGAATAATGCGGATGAAATAATACCATGTGAGAACATTTGAAAGATAGCACCTGTAACCCCTTCTGCAGTTAAAGAAGCGATACCCAACATCACAAATCCCATATGAGATACTGAAGAGTATGCTATCAATCGCTTTAAATTATGTGTTCCTAAAGCGACAAATGCACCATACAATATTGAGATCACACCACCTAAGGCAATATACCATGCGAAATATTGAGCTCCATCAGGGAAAATAGAATACGCAATTCTAAGCATTCCATAACCACCAATTTTAAGAAGTACACCTGCAAGTACTACAGATATTGAAGTTGGTGCTTCTACGTGGGCATCTGGAAGCCATGTATGTAATGGAACTACTGGAAGCTTAATAGCGAAACCAATAAATACCATTAAAAATGCGATAAATCGAACGTTAGTACCAAATAAAGTTGCTCCATAATCAAGAGACAAAATTGAATCTGGAATATAGTTCTTTGCATCCATCATATGTACCAATGTGAAAGTCCTGACAAAATCAGATTGACCAATTTCACCTGAGATCAACATAGTCTGAACTTTATCAATGATTTGAGGGGTCACACCTTCTAAGTTAGTAGCAAGTCCTAATTGAACTGCAGTAGCTGCAGGATCAATCACAGAAGCTGCAAGAGCAATCATAATCACTAAGATAAAAATTGATCCAACTAACGTATAAATAAAGAATTTAATTGATGCATATTCACTGTTCTTCCCTCCCCAAATACCGATAAGGAAATACATAGGAAGAAGCATAAATTCAAAGAATAAGTAAAATAAGAAGAAGTCAAGTGCTAGGAAACAACCCATGATCGTACCACTTAATAAGAGATACAAAGCATAAAAACCTCTTTTCTTTTTTTGAATTTCTAACGAAGAAATAGACCCAATTAGTAAAACAATCGCAGCTAAAAGCACCATTGAATTACTTAATCCGTCCACTCCTAATATATAATCAGCTGAGAGCCTACCGAAACTACCTAGATTTAGTAAAATCCATTCTGCCTTTTCGAGATATTGAAAACTACTTAATGATAAAACACCATTCATATTTTCTAATAAACCTTGGTAACCCATCATAATATATGATGCAACAACAAGTTGAAAAGCATTGATAGCTATTGTGATTTTCCCAAAATGAGCTTTAAACTGATTTGGTAACAATAGAATAAGGAATGTCCCCAATATTGGAACGAATACTAATAATGTGAGCAGAAATTGACTCATGATATATATTAAAAAAACTTACGTTCGTTTGTATCTAAATTAAAAAGACAAGTACAAGGACAATAAACAGAATTGACCAAGCAATCATACTTTGGGATCGCTCACCTTGAGGTTTTCTGAATATATCGCCCAATAACTTCATAAATAGTGTAAATAGCTTTACAATACCATCTACTATATATTTATCAAACCATGCTAATACATGGCCTATAACTACATTTCCAACAGCAAAGACTTTAACAAAAAAGTCGATCACTTTATCATCAAACCCTCTTACCACCTCGGATGTACCAATGGCAAGGTTCACAAAATGCTCATCAGCATGTGGGATGCTTTCAAGTTTCCTAGAAGTAAACAATAATGATTTCACACCTGCCTTATATAAGTTATTCAAATAGAAAAACTCATAAGATAACCTGTAAAAAAACTTACTCTTAATCTTCTTCTTGAAGCTTGAGTCAACACCTTTAAAATAGATGAAATAAGCAGACAGTAAACCAACTGCCACCATTAATAATGACAATATTAATCCAATAAAATGAACAGAATGATGGTCTAAAGTTACAATGCTTAAACCTTCTTGTAACCAAGAACCTGCTGTATCAAAAGGGTTGAGAGTATATACAAACCAAAAAGAACAACAAGCCAAAATGATCACAGGAACATTCATGCGAGTTGGCACTTCTTTAGGTAATACCAAACAGTCTTGACATACTTTATGATTAGCTATTCCTAAATCTTTTATAAATACATGATATAAAAGTCTAAGACAGTAGAATGCTGTTAAAATAGCCGCTGCAAAACCAAAAACCCCAACAATAATCCAAGCTCCACCATCATTCATTCTTAATAAAGCTGATGATAAAATGGCATCTTTAGATAAAAAACCTGAGGTAAAAGGGATTCCAGATAACCCTGCCAAGCAAATCACAAAACCAATAAATGTTTTTGGCATATATTTCCTTAGCTCTCCCATCCATCGGATATCTTGAGCATCAAATCCTTTACATATATCACATGAAACTTGATGCATGCTATGAATTACAGCACCAGCTCCTAAAAATAAACCTGCTTTAAAAAAAGCATGTGTTACTAAATGAAAGCCTGCATTTTCTGGATCACCTACTCCAATAGCCAACATCATATAACCTAATTGGGATATGGTAGAGAATGCTAATACTTTCTTAATATCGTATTGTGTTACCGCTGCATAGGCACCAATAAGTGCTGTGATTCCTCCTATCGAGGCTATGATTAATAAGGTCTCTTCCGGTAAAAAGAAAAAGCAACGAATTAATAGATAGATTCCTGCTGCGACCATTGTTGCTGCGTGGATTAATGCAGAAACTGGTGTTGGCCCTTGCATCGCATCCGGCAACCATACTGAAAATGGTATTTGGGCAGATTTACCCATAGCCGCTAATACTACACCTATTGAAGCAATAAAAATTAATGGATCGTTAAAATATTCAGAACTAAATTGAGCTGAAATATCATGAATACTCAATGTATCAAAAACAGAATACAAGCATAAGATTGCAACCATAAAGCCTGCATCTCCAATTCTATTGATTACAAAAGCTTTCTTCGCTGCAGATATTGCTTCTTTCTTATGTCTCCAAAAACCAATCAGCATATATGAGCAGAAACCTACTAATTCCCAAAATAAATAAAGGAACACTAGGTGATCACTTATAAGCACACCAAACATGGAAAAAGTAAACCCTCCTAACAGAGCATAATATCTCTTAAGTTGAGGATCTCCTTGCATGTATGCAGAAGAAAATACATGAACAGCTAAAGAAATCGCACTTACCATTGCGATCAATAAAGCGGAAAAATTATCAATAGAGAAGGTCACACTAAAATTATGGTCACCTATACGCAACCAATCTAGTGTATATCCTACTGTTTCTCCTCCCCAAGAAGTAAAAAAGAAAAGAGTACTACACAAGAAACTTAAGAACATAAACGATGTTCCAATTTTATCTACATGTTTATTACTTTTCCATACAGTTAAAAAAACACTGCTAATTAACGGAGAAGTTACAGCAACTAAAGTTATGAAAGTATAAAAACTCAATGCAAAAATTTGGTTAGTTCAGTTTGCACTAATATTATTCTTCTTTTAACTGATTGACTTGATGTAAATCAACAGTTCTAAAGAATTGAAACAATTTAATAATTAATGCTAAGGCAACACTCACTTCTGCTGCAGCAATCACAATTACAAAAATTGCAAATGCATTTCCATCCATCAAAGAAGGATCTTGCATAGAAAAAGCAACTAAATTTACATTTGCTGCATTTAGCATCAATTCCACACCCATCAAGGCAACAATAGCACTTCGTTTGGTTAACGCGATGGATAAACCAATACTAAATAAGAAGGCTGATGCTAACATGTAGTACGAGAATGGTATCATAAGTTTGTATTGTTTCTAAAGGCAAATATGACCCTAATAATATGAGAATTCAAATAAATGATGGTATTCGTGACAATATTTCTTCTTTTTCCACCTCTTTTATTGATATTTTACTAATTATCATTCCTTCATCTACCTGACTCACTTTTTTTTGATGATCGACAGTCAAACAACCAATCGGAGAACATATCCCATCGTAAGTTGCTGCATCTTCATCATTCAACACAAACATTAATCTATCTGATACCATTTCTTTATTTACTCCAACAAAAGCCAATACACCTTGCCTAAGTTTTGGAGCAGAATGATCTGGCCTTGTCATGGGGCGTTCTGTAAAGTGTACCGTATCTTTAAAAGGCTCAAATTTTATTAGCCTATCTGGAACAACAAACTTTACTTTCCAACCATTAAAAATATTGGATTTCACTAAAGCCTCAAAGCGTTCTGTTGCTATAGGTGCATTTTCCGGAAAAATTACCACCTCAAAAGGTTCCCCTCCTATAATTAACTCTGCTAACTTCATATACAAAAAAAGCCTGTTAGCTTTATTACTAACAGGCTTCAAATATAATATTTCTATTGATTAATCTTGAACTAAGAATTTGAATCCAATTCCGTGAACATTCAAAATTTCAATTGTAGGATCATCTTTAAGGTACTTTCTAAGACGTGACATAAATACGTCTAAAGATCTACCTTTATAATAATCATCATCTCCCCAAACTTCTTGTAAGATATACTCACGTTTGATTAATGAATTACGGTGACGATGTAAGAATCTTAACAATTCAGCTTCACGAGTTGTCAGCTTTCTTGTATCATCTCCAATTTGTAACTTCTGGTAAGGGAAGTCTAGGATATAGTTACCAATTTTGATTTCATGTGGATCGTCATCGCTTCCGATCTCAACTTTTGGCTCCGATTTTTGACGCTTTAAGATCACCTCAATACGAAGTAAAAGTTCCTCAACATTTACAGGCTTGGTAACATAATCGTCTGCTCCAATTCTGAATGCCTTAATTTTATCTTTAGGAAGATTGTTTGAAGACATAAATAAGATTGGAATATAAGGATCTTTTGCTCTGATTTCTTCAGCAAGAGTATAGCCATCTTTGTGTGGCATCATAACGTCCATGATAATCAGATCATAATCTGCTTTATCAAATTCTTTCATGCCTTCTACTCCATCTTCAGCGTGGTTTACAGCATAACCTCTGATATCTAAATATTTTTTAACAAGTGAGGCTATAATTCTATCATCCTCTACAAGAAGAATCTTTACTGCATCCATAGTATTATTTTAAGTTTTTGATATTATTGTATAATGATGTACTCGTTACTTTCTGATATACGCAATAACATTTTTAGGGTTTTAAATAACAAGTTTAAACAAATGTTAATTGACTAAAAAATGTTATAATTCAACTTTTTCACAGGTGATTTACATCACTCTTCTTCGTTGAAGTATATCATATAATAATTCATATTTCGCTCAGTATCAAAGCCTTTTTCAATATTCTGCTCATTCCCTGAAACGGTGATATTAATCTTCTTATCTAATTTGATAATACTTTTAAATTCTTTTTTGTTCTTGCGAACTGCTTCTTTCGAAACCTTAAATTCGTCATACATTGGAACTTCCTTCTTCTCTTGAAAGTCCACTTTGTACTCTTGAAAAGCTTCAATTACTTCAGGTTCTTCAATGACGTTGTTTTCAAAGTCAACAACATTGAACTCTTCTTTGTCACTGAAGTACTTTGCACTTCTATTTAAAAGGTCGATTTGAGCAGGCTTTTCTACAGCATGATCTTCATTAAATACTTCCTCAACAAAACCTTTACAAAGGTCCATGTAGTTTTTAGTATGGAAGTAATTATCTTCTCTTGCCTTTAATTGAAGGTAGGTTTCTTTCCAATACAATGCTTCAACAGACTTTGTAGGACTGTCTTTAAGCATCACTTTAAAACCTTTTTCTTGTTCAGCCTGAAAAATTAGACACCCTTTGTCTAGTTTCTTTACACTGACACCTTCATTTTGTTGTAATTCGAAATTACCTACATCAGTTTTGTCTCCAATTTGTAGAAATAACTCTTTGTGCTCAGCCTTGAATAATCCGATAGCATCCACAACGTCACCATCAACAACACAATCTTTTAGCATTGCAACGAAAAATTCTCCTCCTTTTATTCTTGGATGAGTTGACGCCTCATAAAGCAATTCTGACATCTCTCTAGATCTTGTCATAAACTGCTCAAATGGATTACTGAAAATAGCGTTAGCTGCAACAAACATTTCATTGTCAGCAATTGTTTCTTTTCCTTCAGGTGTATCGAAATGATACATTGGCCCTGGTTTAAAAGACCTTAAGAAGTAATCCATTACAGATTTATATAATGGACTGAAATTTTCTAATTCTATTTCGAATTCAGACAGCTCAAGTGGCTCTTCTTGGGTTTTATTTCCTACTTTATGAATTACTAATTGAGACAACTTGACGTTAGACAAGTCGAATGATTTTATCTTACTCATATATGTGTTTACAGAAGGATAAACAGGATAATCCTTTATTCTGAAATCATTTTCAATTCCCAATATTAACAATTGAAAGTACAATGTTTAAGTCAAAAAACAAAAAAAATCAAAAGAAAGTATTAACATTTCTTACTGATTTTTTTATTGACCTTAATTTCAGGCGTTAACAAATAAAAGACTAGTTTTACCTAATTATTTACATTATCCAATTGTTAATTAGAATAATTCAATTCTCCTTTCAATTTGTCAGAAACTTGGTGACGTTTCTTGAAATTCAGTTTTAGATTTTTTGCTTGCATAGTGAAAGCGAAAAGCTCTTCAACCTCTAAGTCTTTATCATAAAATTCTATTTCAAAATCCTTCATCAGCGTCACTAGGAAAACAACAGATTCTACCTCTGCCAAGAACTTTCCTGGACACAATCTTGGACCTCCACCAAATGGCTTCATCGCATCTGCTTTTTTATGCCCATGAAAAGGACAACCCACAACCGGTTCATCTTTTTCTTTTAACCATCTTTCTGGAATAAATTCTTTGGCTTTCTCAAAGTATTCCTCAGACCTCGCAGCACTACTAAGTTGAGTGATGATAAAATGCCCTTTTGGAAACAGTACATCATTGACAACTGTATCTTCAAGACATTGCATATACAAATTAGGTGTAACCGGTTTTAATCTTGTCACTTCTTTAAATACAGCACTAGTGTATTGGAATTGCTGTATTTGTTCGAAGGATTTAATTTTACCATTTTCACCTAGCACTTGTCTAATCTCTTCTCTGATCTTTTCTTGTACTTCTGGGTACTTACTTAAGAAGTAACTTGTCCAGGTTAAAGAATTGGAAGTTGTATCCTCCCCTGCCAAAAGCATCGTATATAAGTTACCAAAAATCTCGTCCCAGGTAAATGGGTCATCTTTATCTTGTGAAGCTAACATTGCTTCCAAGAAATTTGAAGGATTTTCATATAATGAAGGGTCGTTCTTTAATCGCTCTTCTGCCTGTGTAATGAATTTACCTAGATGCTCTCTTATATATTTTAAAGACTCCTCAAAGTCTTTTACTTCTGCCGTTTTAAAGTACTTGTATAGTGGAATTGGGCTATTTACTCTCTTATTAAGCTGAGGAAATATTTTCTCGACATGTTCCTGAGTATCATTGGTTTGATTTTCCACAGTATTCATATCATAACCAAATGCTAAGTTTGTCGTCACATCTACAGTAGCTCGGATAAAATCTTTTGACAAAGGATAGTCCAATTGATCTCCTTTAGACACTTGAGTATCCCAATAGTTTTTTAAACGATCCGCTACAGTAAGTATAGAAGGAAAGAAAGCTTTAACATTCTTATTATCTAACGCCTTTTGGGTTACTTTTCTCTGTTTTTTCCAACTTTCACCTTCAGCAGTAAAGACACCATCAACGCCCACTTCATTAATTACATCTGCCAATTTTTTAAATCGTCTGAATTTGTTTGGACGATTTTTAAAGATATAAGCATTTGTATCTGGATTTGTAGAAACCGTAACATTTATATTCAGAAATTTCAGATTGTAAAGTTCTCCATATTCTTTTGCCCAATCTTCATACTGTAAATGAAGTCTATCTTTTTCTAGGTCGAAAATATGCCCAACAATTGGCTTACCTTTTGGGCCGTCAAGATCCTTATATGTTTTTGAGAAATTCAAATTAGTCATTGTAATGAATAGTTTATACTTGGCAATACATAAAAAATTAGAGAGCTAAATTATGTAAACAATATTAAATAAAAAAGCACCTCTAGTTGAGGTGCTTATTGTTAATTTCCTTTTTTCCACACTTTAAAAGGTGGTAACATTCCTTGATTGTATAAGATCTCTCTGTAATCATTACATGGATAAGCCTGCATGTCAGCCAACTTACCTACTTCTAATTTACCTCGATCTGATAGTCCCAATGCTTTAGCAGACCTAAATGTCATACCTGCAAAAACCTCAGCAGTAGAAAGCTTTTCCATAGCCCCTAACAAGGCCCCTTGTATCAACATATCTCCCATAGGTGCTGATCCAGGATTCCAATCTGAAGCAATTGCAAGACAAGCTCCTGCATCCAATAATTTTCTACAAGGAGGATATTGCATACCCAAACCTAAAGATGCACCAGGTAATACAGTTGCAACTGTCTCAGATTCTGCAAGCATTTTCACCTCTTCTTCTGTACTTGATTCCAAATGTTCTGCAGACAATGCTCCATTATCAACAGCTACTTTGGAGCCACCAGTAGAAAACTGATCTGCATGTACGGTAATATCAAACCCTAAGTCTTTTGCTTTTGATAAATAGTAATTTGATTCTTCTACATTAAATGCCGTTTCCTCTGTAAAAATATCAACTCTATTACTAAGGTTCTCCTTTTTTATTTCAGGTAATAAGGTATCTAATACCCTATCTAAATATTCACGTGATGACCCTTCAAAATCTTTAGGCTTCATATGAGCTGCCAAACATGTGGTAATCAGATCTGCCTTTGTTTCTTTGTCTGCCGACTTTATTGATCTCAACATTTTAAGCTCATTGTCGATATCCAATGCGTAACCACTCTTCACTTCAATTGTAGTTACACCTCTTGAGAAATGACGATCAGCTCTTTCCACAGTAACATCCTTCAATTCCTTTTCAGAAGCTGCTCTTGTCTTCTTCATTGAATCTTGAATACCACCACCTGCTTTTGCAATTTCAAGGTAAGGTTTCCCTGCCACTCTCATTGCATAATCTCTTGCTCTATTTCCTCCCCAACAAATATGAGTATGGCAATCAACAAAACCAGGAATTAATACAGCCTCCTGATCAATTGTTTCTATTTCTTTGAAAGCATCTTGATCAAAATCAGCAAAGGTCTTTATTGCTAAAATATTTCCATCTTCATCAACGCTTACACCAGCATTATCAATAATCTCTAATTGTTCATCTTCAATTCTCCCCTTCATTGGAAGGTTTGCTAATGTTACAATTTGAGTAAATGGTCCTATTAATTTATTCATTGTAAAAATTGATAGTTGTATACCAAAAATTCAAAAGCCCAGAAGAAAATTTCTAGGCTTTTGAAAAGAATATTTATTTGATGATTAAATCATGATCTTCACCCACTTTTGTGGCAATATCATATCCAGCATCATGATGACGGAAAATTCCCATTGCAGGGTCGTTATGTAACACTCTTCTGATACAATTTTCAGCTCTTTCTGTTCCATCAGCCAAAACAACCATACCAGCATGTTGTGAGTAACCGATTCCAACTCCACCTCCATGATGGAAAGAAATCCAAGTGGCTCCACCAGTTGCATTTGACATTAAGTTTAGTAATGGCCAATCTGAAACTGCATCAGAACCATCTAACATCGACTCTGTCTCTCTGTTTGGTGATGCTACAGATCCGCAATCCAAGTGATCTCTACCAATAACGATCGGAGCCTTCAACTTGCCTTCTTTTACAAGGTTATTGAATATCACTCCTGCTTTTTCTCTTTCACCCATTCCTAACCAACAAATTCTTGATGGTAAACCTTGGAAAGCTACCTTTTCATCCGCTTCTTCTAGCCACTTGATTAAATGCTTATTTTCAGGGAATGCTTCTTTTAAAGCTTCATCTGTTACTTTAATATCTTGTGGATCACCTGATAAAGCAGCCCAACGGAAAGGTCCTTTTCCTTCACAGAATAATGGACGGATATAAGCTGGAGTAAAACCAGGGAAATTGTATGCATTATCACAGCCTCCTTGTTTTGCAAACTCACGTAAGTTGTTTCCATAATCGAAAGTGATTGCTCCTTTCTCCTCTAAATCCAACATGTATTGTACGTGGCGAGCCATTGATTTCAATGACTTTTCTTTATATAAAACAGGGTCTGTTTCTCTTAATTTCTCCGCTTCCTCTAATGACATCCCGTTTGGAACATAACCATATACTGGGTCATGAGCAGAAGTTTGATCTGTTAAAACATCAGGTGTGATTCCATCTTGGATA
This sequence comes from Flammeovirga agarivorans, assembly GCF_012641475.1. Taxonomy (NCBI): domain Bacteria; kingdom Pseudomonadati; phylum Bacteroidota; class Cytophagia; order Cytophagales; family Flammeovirgaceae; genus Flammeovirga; species Flammeovirga agarivorans. The sequence goes on from NZ_JABAIL010000004.1 coordinate 772,287, forward strand.
AGTCTTTCCAAAACATCACCAATATCACCTACTAAGCCAACAGATAATGCCTCACCTTTTTCCTTCGCTTCCATTACCCATTGAATCGCCTCTTCGTATGAGTGAGTCATCTTATCGATATACTTTGTATCAATACGCTTCTGGATACGAGCGGGGTCAATATCAACACCTAACATTGCAGCACCACACATTGTCGCTGCTAGCGGTTGAGCTCCGCCCATGCCGCCCATACCACCAGTTACTAAAAGACGACCTTTTAGATCTCCTCCGAAATGTTGACGAGCACAAGAAGCAAATGTCTCATACGTTCCTTGTAAAATTCCTTGAGTACCAATATAAATCCAAGAACCAGCTGTCATCTGACCATACATCATAAGACCTCTTTCTTTTAATTCTTGAAAATGCTCCCATGTTGCCCAAGCAGGTACAAGGTTTGAATTGGCAATTAATACTCTAGGTGCTTCAGGGTGTGTTCTCACTACCCCAACTGGCTTACCAGATTGAACAAGCAGAGAATGGTTATTATCCAACTCAAGAAGAATCTTGATGATTTTTTCTAGTGACTCTCTATTTCTTGCTGCTTGTCCTGTACCTCCATATACAACAAGGTTTGCAGGATCTTCAGCTACTTCATCCGTAAGATTGTTTAAGAACATTCTTAAAGGAGCTTCTGTCTGCCAAGACTTTGCGTTAAGTTCTGGTCCTGTTGGTGGGATATAATGTGGATGTTTTGCGTATTTTTCTAAAAACGCTTCAAATTTTTGTTGTGATGTTGATGATGCTTCCATGATTAGTATGTGTTTAGTATTTTCTAATTAAAAAGAGAACTCCTGTTTGTATTCTCCATTTAAATCAATCTTTTCTTTCTTTGATATTTCATTTGCTAAATGAACCAATGCACCACTTTTTACAATATCATGCATTGCCTTAATGTCATAAGCTAATACTCTATCTTCGTCGGCATGTGCTACTCTTTCCCTCACATAAGCATGAGTACCTTCAATAATTGGTGAAGATTTCAAAGGTCTTCTGAAGTCTAATGCTTGGGCTGCATACAATAACTCTACTGCTAAAATTTGCTCAAGGTTATCAATAATTTGTAAAGTCTTTCTGCCTGAAATAGATCCCATCGATACATGGTCTTCTTGACCTAATGAAGTGGGTACACTATCTGCTGATGCAGGAAAACATAATGTTTTATTTTCAGTCACTAAAGCTGCTGAAGTATATTGAGGAATCATAAATCCTGAATTTAACCCCACATCTTTCATTAATAATTTCGGTAACCCGAATCTACCTTCAATCATCATGTAGCAACGACGATCAGCGATATTACCAATTTCTGCAGCAGCAACTCCTGCATAATCTAGTGGTAGAGCTAAAGGTTGTCCATGAAAATTACCCCCTGAGATGGCATTTTCAGCGTCCAATATGATCGGATTATCTGTTACCGAATTCAATTCAACCTCAACTAATTCTTTTAAGTGCAACCAGGCATTTCTAGATGCTCCATGCACTTGAGGCATACATCTTAAAGAGTATGGATCTTGTACTCTATCACAATCAACATGAGATTCTAAGATTTCAGATCCATTTAGCATTTCTCTTAAACGAGTGGCAACTAGTTGCGTACCTTTGTATGCTCTAATTTGATGTAATTCTGGTTCAAATGGTCTTGCTGATCCCATCAAACCTTCTAAAGACATTGCTCCTATAACATCTGCAGTATCTAAGGCCTGAGCTAACCTTTCTACTACTTTCACTGCATGTGATAAGATAAATTGAGTACCATTGATAAGTGCTAGACCTTCTTTTGGACCCAATTGTAATGACTTCATTCCTAATCGGCTTAAGACATCTGAAGTAATGGCTCTACTACCATCTTCAGTATATACCTCGCCTAATCCTATTAATGGAAGGAATAGATGAGATAAAGGAGCCAAATCTCCTGATGCTCCAACAGAACCCTTCTCTGGTACAGTAGGCACTATATCTTTATCAATATGCCATATGATTCTCTCTAATGTAGTAAGAGCTATTCCAGAAAAACCTTGCGCCAAAGCATGAGCTTTTGTGATCAACATCAGTTTTGATGTCTCCTTAGGAATAATATTACCGACCCCAACACTATGACTTTGCAGAATCTTATGTTGAAGAGTCGAGGTATCTTCCTCAGAAATGATCGTCGTACATAGTGGACCAAACCCAGTATTAACTCCATAAACCACATCTCCTTTTGCTACAATTTCTTGTACGTAGGATTGGCTCTTTAATACTTTCTCTTTAGCTTTTCCATTTAAAACTCCTTTGGTATTACCTCTTGCAATATCCAAAGCGATATTTACCGTTAGACGGTCAATACCATAGTTAAAAACTTTCTTCATGTTAGTATATATGCTTTATGCTTAGTATGTGATTTTTCTATTTTAACTTCTCTAACACCCTGTCAGATAAATTTCTTTCTGATAATGAATTCTCAAGTGTAGTTAATTCTTCCAAAAGTCTATTATCTCCCAATGCTGATAATTCTTTCACCGAAGCTTGTAATGCTGACCAAATTGGTTTCGATGTCTCTACCAACGATTCTCCCTGAGGTGTCAACTGTAATATTCTTTTTCTGCCATCATTAATATCCTTCTCCATCAATAAATGCCCTTTCTTAATGAGAGCTGTTGTCAATTGGCTTACAGCTGAATGACTCACTCCCAATTCGTCGGAAATTTCTCTTAAAGACATAGATGTATTTTTATCTAATAGATAAAAAATTGGGAACCAAGAAGGATCAAAATCGATACCTTTCATTTCATACACTTTTGCCACTTCAGATAGGAATTTTTCTCCTATTCTTCTTAATCTACTGCCTAATACTAGGCTTCCTGCTGACTGGTAAAAATTCATTGATGATTTCTTATTGAATTAGCAGCACAAAAGTATATAAGTACTTACATATTTCAAAGAAATAACAAGAATTTATATAAGTACTTATATATTTTTTTTGAGTTTTATTTACAAATGAGCAGTATATTCATTATACTTGTAAACAAATGTAAATTATGGAAATAGCAATCACAGAAGGTATAAAGGTGAGCGTTGATCAATATTTCCTTCCCGAATATTCCTCACCTACCGAAAGACATTATGTATTTGGCTACAAAATCAGGATTGACAACCTAAGTGCGTCGGCAGTACAACTACTAAAGAGAAATTGGGAAATTATAGATATCACAGGAGATAAAAGAGAAGTCGTTAGAGGTGATGGTGTAGTTGGTAAAAGTCCAATTATCCAACCCGGTGAATCTTTTGAATATGTTTCTGGGTGTCACTTTGTGTCTCCTATTGGAAAAATGAAAGGAAGTTATGAAATGATTCGCGTACGTGACAACAGTCCATTTGATGTTCAAATTCCAGAATTCACCTTACAACCGAAATATTCGATAAACTAAACTGAACTGTACATCAGCTTTCAATTTATTCTCATAAGTTGTAAATTTAAGTAAAGACCTAATACTCGTTATTTCTTAAATACGCTACTTATGACGAAGATATCATCTACTAAAGATGTTGCGTTATCACTTAACGATAAAAATCTTAAGCAACTCATATTAAACAAAGCGATTCAGATAGTCCTTTTGGATGGTATCGGTAAGATATTGGAACATAATTCTCAATTTGAAACACAACCTGATGACAGGTATATACATTGTTATTATGACTTCAGTAAGAATGATAGTATAACACCTAATGTACTTTTAAAAAGGATTTCGGTATGGAATGGAATTCTTATTCATAAAGTAACGCATAAAAGGTATGCTGTTCAGTTATCTAAACTTAACGATGTATTCTTGTGGCTGGCATTACCTATTTCTTTCGATCAATCTGATGTTGACATAGAAGAGATTCAAAACCTCAAGGCTCAGATTATCTCATTAACCTCAAAGGAAAAGAAATTACAGGCTTTATTGCAAGCTCAAGCTATTGAACAGTTAGAACATACAGACACCTCTCTATTATCAGACCTCCCATTGGGAATAGAATATTCTGAAAATAGTGCTAAGGCTATTTTTGCCAACGAAGAACGTCAGAGATTATCCTTTGAGGCTTCAAAAGAAGGAATTTGGGATTGGAATCATGTCACAAGAAAAGTGTTCTACTCAAGGCCATTTTTTCAAATGTTGGGTTTCGCGACAAAGGAAAAGGAAGGTGACATCTCTATTTTATTGAATGCAATACATCCAGAAGATCGTCCATCTGCACTAAAAACACTCCAAAGAGACATTTTAATCAAAGATGGGTTCCAATTGATATTTAGGATGTATAATGCCGATAATAATATCATATGGGTACTTCTCAAGGCTGCTGTTCAAAAAGATATTAACGGCACTGTCACTAGAGTTATAGGTAAACATTCTGATATCACATTCTTTAAAAATCAATCGGAGAATATTCAAAAGGCTGTCTTAAAAACTGAGGATAAAGAAAGAGAACGTTTTGCTGCAGAAATACATGATGGTATGGGACAGACATTAACTGCCTCCTTATACCTACTTGACGAGTTTATAAAAAACTCAAATAATATAAACCAAAATGAAAAAGAAAGACTCTCAGGAATTAGAGAAAAAATAAGAGAGGCTATTAAAGAAGGAAGAAACATTGCACATAACATAATGCCCACTTCAATTGAAGAAAGGGGTTATAGTGGTTCTGTTGAAAAAATCGCAAATTATTACAAGGATATTTCAGACAAAAACTTGCATTTTTTTTACAAATATGATGCGAATGCATTATCCTTAGCTAAGCAACTATTGTTACTAAGGGTTACCCAAGAAGCTATAAATAATTCTTTTAAACACGGAGGTGCAACAGATGTTTCTATTTCTATGACTCAAGATATAGATCAAATCATTTTAACGATCGAAGATAATGGCTGCGGCTTTGATATCAATGAAAAGTTATCCAAAGACAAAAAAGGACTAGGACTACAAAATATGAAAGATCGTATTGAGTCAATTAGTGGCAATATCTTTTTCGAATCATCAGAAAAGTTTGGGACCTGTATCGTCATTGAAATTCCAACTTTTACCAAATAATTGAAACCATTAAGAGGATGAAACATAAAATTTTACTTGTAGATGATCATAGTGTAATCCGACACGGAATTCGATCTTATTTTAAAAACTTAGATGATTTTGAAGTAATTGCAGAGGCAGATTGTGGTGAACGAGCATTTAAAGCTCTTAATGCCATGGATGTAGATCTGATTTTTATGGATATCAGTATGCAAGGAATGGATGGAATCAGTGCCACTAAAAAAATCAAAGAACATTTTCCTCATATTAAAGTAATTGCATTGAGCATGATGATGGATAGCAGTTATATTAAAAATATGATTGATGCTGGTGCTGATGGATATTTATTTAAAGATTGTAAGGAGGAAGAAATACTTAAAGCAGCAAGGGCTGTTATCTCAGGAGATTCCTACTATTGTTCTTCTGCTACAAAAAATATTATAAGTAGTTACAAAGATGAACAATCAAAAGTTGCCACCGCTAATGATCCACACTTCTTATTAACTGCAAGAGAAAAGGAAGTTTTGCGTTTAATCATAGACCAAGCTACTAATAAAGAAATATCTGAACAATTATTTATTTCTCCCCGAACTGTAGATGCTCATAAGAGGAATTTATTAGAGAAAACCGGACAAAGAAATGTAGCTGGATTGGTGATGTATGCTATCAAAAACAAGCTGTTTACAGACCTAAAAGTGTAGATTAGGTATAATACCTATACCATTTAGGTAATATGCTCATGTTGATTTTTGGTGACCTGTGTACATTTGTAATGTACTAAATAAGAAACATATTTCTTTCCTGTTACACCTAATGAAGAATCAACTAGAAAGGTTAAGTATAATAGATAGATAGCACAATAGTTCATCAGTTACAGAATGAGGGAAAAGTCCATGCTAATAGCACGGGCTTTTTTTTTATGCACAAAAAAAGCCTTCTCATTACTGAGAAGGCTATCTATATTGAAAGATATAGAAAATTAAACTTCTACATCATCAGATTTATATCCAACTAAAGCGTAGTACATTAAGTAAGCTTCACAAACTACTACAATAGTCCAAGTCATTTGCCAGTCGCCTAATGCATCTGCACTCACACCTTGTAACCAAGGAAGAACAGCGCCACCAGCTACACCAATCATTAATGCACCAGAACCTTTTGCAGTGTAAGGGCCTAGTTTATCAATTGCTAAAGCAAAGATAGCTCCCCACATGATTGAGTGCATTAAACCGATACCTACTAATAACCATAATTCTTGAGTAAACATACCACCTAAAGTAAGTAATAATGCTACTGTTGAAGTTACTAATAATTGAGTTTGACCTGGGATTTTTGCTAAGAATGAACCACATAAACGGCCAACTAACATTGAACCCCAATATAAAGTCGCCATTAAAGCGTAAGTTTCTTTTGCTACACCAATTTGTTTTGCATGTAAAACGATGTTCGATCCTACTGCAACCTCAGCACCTACATAAACGAAGATAGCAATTACACCTAAAGTTAAGTGTTTGAAACTCCAGATAGATTTTGTTAAAGTTGAAGGATCAATTTCCTCACCAGAATCAGAAGCCATTGGGTTAGGTAATTCAATTCTACCTAAAACACCTGCTACAATACCTACTACTACCATAAGGATAGAAAGTGGTAATAACAATTGAGCTACTTGAGGAGCAACACCACCAAATACAATACTAGCTACGAAGAAAGGAGCTACTGTTGTACCAATAGAGTTTAATGCACCTGCAATACTTAAACGAGTTACAGAAGAAGTACCTGGTACTTCACAAACAGCGATGAATGGGTTAATTACAGTTTGTAATACAGCCATTGCACAACCTAAAGCATAAGAACCTACAATAAAGATAAAGAATGCTTGAGGAACTTGACCCTCACCGATTGCTACTGAAGGTAGATCAGCAAATTTAGCTGATAATGCTTCAATACCTAAGGCAACAATTAACATTAAAAGACCTCTAATTAAAGTCGTTTTATGTCCTTTGTTATCTACCCAGTTAGATGCGATGTTACCCATTGTAGGATAACCCATGAAGAAGGCGAAAGTAATGAAAGTAACTAGAGTGTTTTCTAATTTACCTGCCTCAGAAAGGAGTGCCTCTTGTAAAGGCGCTTGGAATTGTTGGTTAACTACAGTTAAAAAGCCAACAATAAACATTAGACCTACCATTATCAGGAATGGTCCTGTGTTATTTTTTTTAGTCGAATTTTCCACAACTTGTTGTTCTAAAGTTTCACTCATTGTTAAAATAAATCAAGCTTGTTCTTATAATACCCTGGATATGATGCTAGTAAAAAATTGAGTAGGCCGATAAACTTTAATTTCCATAGCCACATTTAGCATAAACCGGTTGCAATATATAAAAACAATAATGATAGTAGTAATGACACTTATCAATTTTATTCAAATGTTTCATTCGATAGTTTTATTTTAACAATATTTTGCAATAATTAAAAAATGAAGGATTAATCACTAAAATTTTAAAGTTTTTCATAATAATTTTAGAAACAGTGAATAAAGTATTTGCATTCAAAGCAGTTTATTGCAAATTTAAATTATGATCAATGCTCTTATTCTTAAAATCCTATCGGGCTCAGTCGTTGGGTACACTACTAATGACTTGGCTTTAAGAATGTTATTCGACAAAGTACTTGGTATTCCTAGTATTGTTGAACAAACAAAAGATAGTTTTATCAAAAATATAAGCCAGCTAGTAGAGTCTGAAATCATCAGACATGATAATATTAGTGAGGAAGTAAAAAAAGATAAATTCAGAGAATCTCTACAAATTATGCTCAGTGAGTTTGTAGAAAGACAATTGCGTTCTGAATTCTCCGAGGATGAAAAAATTGGTGATATCCCAGGCATTGATCAATCAGTAGATAAGCTTCTAGATATCATCAATGACAACACAAATGATGTTATTCGAAAAGGTGTTAACGGAATTTTCAAACACACATTAATTACTGATTTCACCTCCAAACATCAAATACAACATGTATGTGAAGAGCTTTTTCAGTTGATTAGTCATGCCTTACAAGAAGACCGACTTATAGAGATTTTTGTGAATGATGTATGGCATGAGATCAAAAGGGATCAAGCACAAGAGGTCATTGCTCCAATCATCTTTGAAAGCGTTTCAGGGTACACATCAAACTTTTTTGATGAGCTTCATGAAACACTTAAGAAAGGCGATTTACCTTTAAATGACTTTATCGACAAACTCCTTTACCGATTAGATACTGAGAATTTAATTGGTAAGATCAGTGATAGCATCTCAAAGAAAAAAATCTCTGATATTTTAGGTTCTGGTGATGAAGGGAAAATTGCAAAAGAATTTCACAGAATCCTTTCTAAAGAATTGAACGACCCTTCTCCTGATGCTCCAATAAAAAGATTAATTAGCATTTTCGTTGATCTAATCCGTCAGGAAGAAACCACTATATTCCAAATCCTCCCTCCTGCGATTGGGAATAATTTTGAAAAATTTATTCGTAAAAATATTCCTATAATTCTAGATGCCGTTATTGAATGGATCCAAGAAAATAGGGAAGAAATAAATGAGTTAGTCAATACCTCTTTTGAAGAAAACTCTTCTTTCCTTGGAGGATGGCTTATGAATTTATTTGTGGACAGCGTCTCGGAAAGGTTTAAAGTGGTAGATGAAATCATCAATATCACTAATAAACATAAATCTGAAGACCGCTCTAAAGAACTTGCTGAAAAGGGAGCTGATTTATTCTTAAAGTATTTAAAAGAGAATAGTATTGGTTCATTGATCAATAGATTCGATCAGAAGGCTATTGTCAACTCAATCCACAAACTACTCATTGGCTTATTAGACCATAGGTTATTAGGTAAAGGTGCGGATTCCATCTCATTATTGTTGGACCGCAAAGTTGGTCAATTATGGAGTTCAAATAAACAGAAAGAAGATTTATCAAAACTCACTAAATATTTAATTGATGAAAAATTAGTCAGTGATTTTCTATACCAAAGAAAGTCTACGGATACCGCAAAGCAAATTGTTCAAGATCGCTTAGACCGAATCAAAGAACAACCTTTGTATTCTATTTTTAATGACAAAACGATTGAAGGCTTTGCAACAAAAGCACAAAACTATTCATTAAAATTAGTTGAAGAGGAGAAGATTGGAGTGATATCTACTACAGAAAAAGTCATCTGGAACGAAATCCAAAACAAAAGTATTTCTAAAGTCATCGGAAATAATTCTGTAGAACGTTGGACTCCAAAATTAAAACAGATTTCTCAAAAATTCCTTCAACAATTTAGTCAAAAGATCAAAAGTAGACCCATTCATGATTTAGTTGGCATAGCTGAAAAAACTACCTCACTACCATTAAAATTAGCAAATGGTATTGTTGGATACATTGATAGAAATATCAATCGTTTAATGAAGGGACAAGTAAGCAAGGTGGTTGAAAAAAACCTGCATAATAAACATCAGCAATTACCTGAAATGGTGAAAGGTTTTATGGGTAACAATATGCAGCCTATCACCTATTTTGGTGCTTTCCTTGGAGCTATTGCAGGAGGTTTAACTGCGTATATCCCTTTTGGTGATACCCCAACAACTCTAATTGCTGGCATAGCAGGTGTTTATGGAATTACTGGTTTGGCTACGAACTGGATCGCTATAAAAATGATCTTCAGACCTTACAGACCTAAATACCTTTTTGGTTTCCAACTTCCCTTCACTCCTAGTGTCATCTCATCAAACCAATCTAAGTTTGCAGAGAATATGGGTAATTTTGTAGGCAAGCAGCTATTAAATGAAGAGTCTATTGGTTCAGATATCGAAGAGAAGATTTCATCATTGAAAGATACCATCTTCAATACCTTCGTCGAAAGTGATTATAAAACACTGGATAAACTTCTTGAAACGGAAAAGAAGAGTATTGGAAAAAAGATTAGTAAGGAGGTCTCACATCAACTATTTAGTAATCGCTATGAGTATGCCGCAAAAGCAGCTCAAATAATTGACAAAGAGCTTGAATCATTTAATAATTTCTCAGAGAATTCACTTCAAACTACATTTATCAATTTCACTCATAAGGATGTTATCCATACAACATTAGCTGCTTTTTTATCAAAACGTGTTGTTAAGATCCTTGAAAATGATTTAATGCTTTCTGATGCCCTGCCAGATAAGTTTGTTCAACAGATGTTCGAAGCAGTGAGTGATATCCTATCTAGACAGATTGATAAATCAAATACATGGATTCAAGATGAATCACTCTTTGACAAACTTAAGATGATGTTTAGAGATAAACTGATGTTTTATCGTTCTAAAAAGATCAACGAATTAGAATTACTAGAGAACAATAAAGTAAGAATAAAATCTACTGTTTGGAATTTAATGTTGGATACATTGGAAAAGGATACTTTCCAACAACAGCTATTAAACTTCTTCGAAAAACAATTTGAAAAGCTATCAGATGATGAACTTCCAATCCGAGATTTATTTGATGGCAAACCCTACCAGTTTTTACAACAAAACAGTATTTCTCTAGTAGATAAACTAATGCAACAAGTTATTGGACACCTAAAAGACAATGACGATAGATTTGCTGAGGAAGTATATGAGACCGTAGTGAAGAAAAGAAGTTTAGCAACTCTCTACGAAGGCCACATAAAAAGAACAACAAAAGATTTAGCAAATAATAAAATCCCGAATCTTTTAATGAGAGGTTTACCTGAAATCACTCAAAAAATTCAGGATAAGATCTCTATAATAGCACAAGAAACTAAAGTAAAAGACCTAGAAGTTAGCATCAACAATGAAGTACTCCATGATGCGGTTGTAAATTTAATGAAGAACAATCGATTATTGACGAGTATTCAGTATGTAATGAATCGCATAGTTGACGAGATTTTTGACACTAAAATTGAGAACATTTTAAATGTGGGTGAAATTTCTGAAGACGAATTATATGATACTTTAAGCTCCAACTTGGCTCCTGAAATTGATATCATTCGTCAACATTTAGCATCACAACTCTATCAAGAAGATAAAAAAGAATTAATCGTTAATGACCTAACACACATTATTCATGATATCTTCAAAAAAATTCTTCTTCCTAAAAAAGTAAAAGAAATATTCCAAGAAGTAGATAAAGAAGAATTACAAAATGGAATAGAAACCACATTCAAATTGTTCCTTCAAACAAGATCTTTCCAAAAATTAATAGGTGGTGTTGCTTCTGAACTTGCAATAAATCTTGAAAAAAATGGAATTTATAAGTTCATACACAAGGAACAATTACTTATTGATCTAGAAAAGGGCATCTACAAGTCATTAGAGAACAATAAAAACCAAGAGGTAATTCGGGAAATCACTAAAAACACTTCTGTGATTTTGCTTAACAACTTCAATAGATGTTTAACTGTCGAAACTAAAAACTATTTATTAGAACGTATTTTAGATGGTCTGATGAAGTCGGTAATTCCTCATTCCAGCCGTCTTATTAGAAATATCGATTTCAAGGGTATCGTACTTAAAGAAATCAACACAATGGACCCCGCAAAGATTGAGGAGCTATTCTACGGTTTTGCTGGAGTGTATTTCAATCGTTTAATAGTATACGGATTCATTCTTGGTCTACCTATTGGTGCGACGTTAGATTTTGGGTTAATTGGGTTGGTTAATTATCTTTTTAAAGAGTAAATTAGTTATACAAAAACTATAACTCTTAAAAATGAAAAAATACTTAATCTGGCTTACTATCCTTTTCTTATATTTTAGTATTCCAAGTTACTCTCAATCTAACTCTAAACAATTAATGGTATCCTACGACTCTTCCATCACTATGATGAGAAAGAATGTTGTACGTCTAAACCTAACACCCTACATTCTTTGGGGAGGAAGAAATATTGTTATTGGATACGAAAGAAGGATTTCTAATCATGAATCCATCTCATTAAACGGTGGGGTTCTATCCTTTCCTAAAATTGTTAACCTCGCTATTACTGACTCTATTATTGCTAATGATCATAAAAACAATGGTTTTAGTGTAGCAGTAGATTACAGAAGATATTTTAAGAAAAGAAATAGAGGCTTTGCTCCTGATGGTTTGTATTGGGGGCCATACGTCACCTATTATCGATATAACCTGAGTAGTAAACTTACCATTACCGATACCACAGGAACTCAAGTTACAGCCTCCTATGCTAACTTTAAGGGTTCAGCCAACATATTAAATATTGGTGTAGAACTGGGTTATCAATTTATTATTAAGAAGAGACTAGCCATTGATCTAATTATGATTGGTCCAGGATATGGCTTCTATGGTGGTAAATTGAAACTCGACAGTGATGTTACTATTGATGAAGAAGACGAGGTACTATCAAAAATTAGAGATGGATTAGTAGAAAAGTTCCCTATCCTTGATGGTGCTCTTGAGGGCAAAGAGGTCAGTACGAATGGTTCCTATGGCACTTGGACAGGTGGACTCCGGTTTGTTATACAAATTGGCTACACTTTCTAAAAAAGAAAAGGTCATCTACGCTTAAAGCAAAGTAGATGACCTTTTTTTTATCTATTACATTCAACTAACGTTCTATAAAACCAAGGTTAAATGTAGTTCTAAATTCTAAACTATTATATGTAGCCATAGTATCATAAACTTTTACATCTGGTACTATTCTATAAATTGCTGCGAGACCGAACCAACCAAAGTCAACTCCTATTTCAGGTGCATAACCAATAGTTGTGGTTGTTTCTATATCTTGATTACCAAAGTCAAATCCTTGTGGATTTTTTGGATCAAATTTACCAGGAGCTACTTTGTAACTACCCAAACCAAAACCTACATAAGGTCTTACTTTACTTTCTCCAAAGTGATATAATACTTTACCAGAGATATTAGAAAATGAAGTGGCCTCAAAATCAGAACTACTCATATCCTTTGGTGCAAGCACCGATACTGTTCCTCCATATTCAGCTCCTACTGACAGTTTAGGAGTGATATTATAAAATAGATTGATGTGGTAGTTACCTCCAATTCCATTCATTGATAAATCTCCTTCTTTTGCAGAAACTGACGATACACCTCCACCAAAACCAAGATTTAATAATTTGTCTTGTGCGAAAGAAGTTAAACTAAATAAAGATAGAAGTAAGATGATTGATAACTTTTTCATTATTGAAGTATTTTGATTGTTTAATTTATTAGCTATTGTAGTTTACGGTTTTAAGATTTTTTAGTCTATTTTTCTATTTTTAACAAATCATAATACTTCTCTTCTTCACAATCAATTGATCATCATTTTTGGGCAATAAAAAAGCCGATAACATTGCTGCTATCGGCTTATCAGATCACATGTGATCCGACCAGGACTCGAACCTGGAACCTACTGCTTAGAAGGCAGTTGCTCTATCCAGTTGAGCTATCGGACCATCCTTAAAAGGTTCTTCGTGTCGGGATGGCAGGATTCGAACCTGCGACCCCCTGGTCCCAAACCAGGTACACTAACCGGACTGTGCTAC
>NZ_JABAIL010000006.1:300000-489291 GCF_012641475.1 Flammeovirga agarivorans
ACTGGCGGTAATCATGACATCTATGCGAAGAATATATATTGCCAAAATGGAAATGCCAGTGTGATGATCTCTCCACATGCGATTAAAAATGGACATGTAGAAGTAGACGGAGTCGAAGCCGTAAACACTGGATTTGCAGTAAGGATTGACAAAGGATATGCGAGCAAAGACCAGAAAAAGCTAAACCTTAAGCCAGGTTATTATGCCAATACTTCAATCGTTAAAAATGTAAAGGCCACTTATGGCGATAATGCACAAGTAAAGCCTAAGCACTTTAAATACATTACTTGTTATGCAAAACCATTAATCCATTCAAAACCTCACCCAGACGGTGAGAGTTATCCAGCACCTTCTGTTGCAGCTATTCTTTACAGAGCAGATGGAAATGCAGATAATGCCAATGGTTATTACAAAGTAGAAATTTCTAATGTAGAAGCCATCGGTTTCCCTTACCAAAAGAAAGCAGTCATCAATGAAAGTGATGAAGTAGTTAACTGCGAACAGTAATCAGAATTAGATAAATATAGAAGAATCACCTCTTGTAAAAAGGGGGTGATTTTTCATCACATCCAAGCATTTGTGGTAGGCAATCAAGCACTAAAAAAAGTGTCGGAATGATTGCCCTTGGAAGCATATGCACTATAAACAATTACTTACCTTAAATTTTAAATGAAATGAAACGAATTTTACTTACAACATGTGTAGTCTTATTCTCATGGGCGACACTTTCTGCACAAAACGAAAGCGACTTCTATACTGAAAAACTCAACACTGTAGATCGAACAGTAGACCTTGTAGTGGATTACAACGTAGACAACACAGACACCGGAGATGATAGTGAAAAACTACAACAAGCTATCGATGATTTAACGGTACTAGAAAATGGAGGAAGAATTAATATTCCTGGTGGAGAATATTTCTTAAAGGACATTCAGATAAAGTCTAATATCCACATTGTCATCCACAAGAATGCAACGATATACCCAACTGATCCAGGTGACGATAAAAACTTCGGAATTTTTAATATCGGGAAGGATGGAGAATATACCGAGAATGTGAGTATACGTGGTAAAAGTGGTCAATATACCATTGATGTTAGTACTTCAAGAAATACCAATGTAAGGGTATTCTCATTATTTAATACTCAGAATTTTTTACTGTCTGATGCAAGTGTGATAGATGACAATACTAAATTTTCTGCAATCATGATGGGCTATTCAGAATACAATGGCGAGTATGTGATGTCTGAAAACGGTGTGGTAAGAAATTGTAGAATAGAAAAAGCACATTATGGCTATGGGCTAGTGCAATCTCAAGCATTAAGACATGTATTCTTTAAAGATATTTGGGGTGACGGTGGTGTAACTTTACGTCTTGAAACGGGCTTAAATAAAATGAATGAGTTACAAATTGGTGGTAACCATGATATATACGCTAACAATGTGTACTGTGAAAATGGAAATGCCAGTGTGATGATCTCTCCACATGCGATTAAAAATGGACATGTTGAGATTGATGGAGTAGAAGCTGTAAATACAGGATTTGCTGTACGAATTGATAAAGGGTATGTTACCAAAGAGCAAGATTCTTTAGGAATTACACCGGGTTATTATGCAAACACATGTATTGTAAAGAATGTAAAAGGAACTTATGGAACTACTGCTCAAGTGAAATCAAAACATTTTGGTTACTTACCTTGTCAGGAGAGAGAGCTAATTGGAACAGAATACAATAAAGATGGTGAGAGTTACCCTGCTCCAGCAGTTGCTGCAGTATTGTACCGTGGAGGTAATGGCAATAATGCTGAGGGGTATTATACCGTAGATATTTCGTCAGTAGAAGCCATTGATTTCAAATATCAGGAAGCGATTATTGTCGAGGAAACTTGGATTGATGACTGTTCTCAAGTACCTGTTGATCCAACTAATCCTCCCGTTGATGGTGAGCCAACATCAAAAGAAGATCTATTGAATTTAGGTTATCAAGTTTATCCAAACCCAAGTGATGGAGTTTTCAATGTGAAAGGAACTACCATTAATGATGCTTCTACTATTGTGATTTATAATCTACAAGGGCAAGAAGTAACACCTGTTTTACTCAGAAGATTCCAACGTATTAAAGTGGATATAACAGCTTATCCTTCTGGATTATATATGGTTAATGTAGATGGAAATAGTTTTAGAATATTGAAAAATTAAAAATCCATTGATCGAATAAAAAAGGCCATACATTATATTTTATAGTGTATGGCCTTTTTTGTTAGACAACCATCTATGATTAATAATGACTATTCTGAATTAATATATCACCAAAGGCAGTTCCTAGTTTTTTCTGGCCTTGTGTATTGTAATGTACATTGTCACCTCTCTTAGGGAAATCATCCCAATCTTTATTCATAGATGTATTTATCATAAAAATATTTTGATCATTCTGCGCAATATGTGCCATTTGCTGACGAACAACCTCAGTGCCATCAGGAAATTTTGTTCTTGGAGGGCAATTGATCTGTCCGAAAATAAAAGGCATTTTCTCATGATTAAATGTCTGTCGATAACTCTTTATCAATAATTGGAAATTCTCTCCATAAGCAGTGGCTGTGGTTTCCAATCGAGAGTCTTTTTCTCCTTGCATCCAACACATTCCCATAAGCACAGGTGTTTTTCCATCAGACTTAATTCTTTCCAACGTTTTATTGATTGTTTCTACATGTCTAGAATACAATTTCATTTGTTGTCGTTTATCGTCAATTTCTCCAATCTTTGCTTTTTCATAAGACCATTCCGGATTCCAAGCACCATAAAGTGAAGTACCTCCTTTTGCTTCTTTGATAAAAAAGAACTTACGATCTGGATATTTCTCATGGAGTAAGATACCTGCAAATAGCTCAGGCCCAAAGTTAGTTTGTCGTTTATCTGCTCTTATATAAGAAAGTGGAACAGGTTGTTTTTCCCCATTAATGATGGAAATATATTTTGAAGCTTCTTCGACTTTTTGTTTGTCTTCTTGACTTAAACTTTGGTATTGGCCTCTCCCTGCCATATTGGATTGTCCAGCAAATAAAACGATATAGATCTTATCATCCTGACCAAAAGAGAGAAAGTGTAAAGCAAATAGGGTTGTAAATAATAGAAATCGCATTATTTCATTGTTAAAAAAGGGTATCACAAAATACCACTTAGTATGAATGGTTTTAATAGATCATTGAGTAATGATCCATAACATCATAACGAAGCATATATTTTATGATACCCTAGAGTAATCATCAAATTATTTAGAATCTTGTTTCCCTTTAAATAGAGGGAACATTTCGGAGTTAGTTCTAGCAGTCTTCATAATGCCTGCAATTTCTTTTACTACTTCAGGATTCTCTTTACTTACATCAGTAGATTCTTCTGGATCATTGACAATATTGTAAAGTTCTATAGAAGAATTTCCATTATTCACTTTGTATCTAACGCCTTTCCAATCGCCTAATCGTACAGCTTGACGACCGCCTTTAAGGTTTAATTCCCAATAAAGGTATGGGTGCTGTTCTTGTTCTCCTTTACCAATCATTGTTGGATAAAATGAGATGCCGTCCACATCGAAACGATCTCCTTTTCCTACAATATCTGCGAAAGTGGGTAAGATATCCCAGAATGCAGAAACATGGTCAGTAGTTGATCCAGCTTTAATCTTACCAGGCCACTTAATAATAAATGGTGTACGTACTCCACCTTCATATAAATCTCTTTTGATCCCTCTTAGATTTCCACCACTATTAAAGAAAGTAGGGTCGGCTCCACCGGCTTTATGTGGCCCATTATCACTGGCAAACATAATTATTGTCTCATCAGCAATTCCTAATTCTTCTACTTTAGCAACGATTTGCCCTACATAATTATCTAATCGGTTGATCATTGAAGCAAAAGCAGCATGAGGAATTTCTTGTGAACAATACATGTGTTTCTGAATATTTGGACCATAATCAGATGTATATTTATTGTCTACTGTATACGCCGTTTCTGGATATTTACCCTTGTATTTAGCTAAGATTGAATCTTCTGGAGAGATTAATTCTGCATGAGGTAGAATAAAAGGAACATATGCGAAAAATGTATTGTCTTTATTATTCTCGATAAAGTCTAATGTTGCTTCTTGAATAACATCGGGTGCGTAAGTTACCGTATTTGTCCAATCATTACCTTCTAAGAACACTTTTTGGTCATTATGCCAGATATATTCAGGGTAATATCTATGAGCAGCCGCTTGACATACATACCCAAAGAACTCATCGAATCCTTGTTTATTAGGGTCACCTTCATGATTTACAAAACCAAGTCCCCATTTACCAAAGGCACCAGTAACATATCCTTCTTCTTTTAATAGTTCGGCAATCGTAAACGAAGCTGCAGGTAATGAAACTTGGCCTTCCCCTTCAATTTCTTTGTTACCACGAATAGGAGTGTGCCCTGTATGTTGTCCTGTCATTAAAGATGATCGGGAAGGAGCACAAACTGCAGAACCGCAATAGTGTTGTGTAAACTTTAAACCAGATTCTGCTAATGCATCAATGTTGGGAGTAGTAAATTTTGTTTGACCATAACTACTTAAATCTCCATACCCTAAATCATCTGCAAGGATATATATGATGTTTGGTTTCTTTTCTTGTTGTGCTGTTGATTTACTTTTAGATGAAGAGGCACACCCTACACTAAGTATCAACAGTACAAATGAATACAAGTAATTTCTTATGTTCTTCATTTCTCTACTTATTGAATATTGAACGTTGCTTTTAAATAATCCGTGTGAAAGAATTTACCTCTGTTTGAAAGAGGTAATGTAAATAAAAAACACCTAGAGTTAAAAGCTGTATGTTATGGTTAGCTAAATGTATGCGATAGTTCATCTGAATTTGAAGGTACAATTTTTTTCAAATTTATGGTCAAAAATCAACCTTTTAACCTCTATTTGAATCGAAAATTTCATAGTGAAATAAAAAGATAGAAGGGTGTGTCTTACCATAAAGTTAATTACTGATGAATACAAAAATAGATAGGTAAGTTGTTGTAAATGAATTGACTGTACGCAGAGATACAACTTAAAAATACGGAGAGACAAACGAGTGAAAATCACTTCTGATATTGCTTTTACGTACGATTATGAGCTATATATGTTATAATTTTTTATAAGTATGAAATACTATCTACATCAAATAATAATATCTAGTATCTTTAGATACTTGAGTACCGTTTTCTGTTTATTATTACTTACACTACCTGCTTGTCACACTACTAAAAATAGTGTAAGTCAACAGGCTGAAAAAAGGCCTAATATAATACTGTTCGTCTCAGATGATCATGGAAAAGATGCATTGGGATGTTATGGGAATCCAGTGGTTCAAACTCCCAACTTAGATCAATTAGCCAGTGAAGGGACTATTTTTAATAACGCTTATTGTACCAGTGCTAGTTGTGCAGCGAGTAGATCGGTAATGCTTACAGGAAAATTTGGGCATGCCACAGGATCATATGGACATACGCATGATTATCATCACTTTAGTACATATGATACCGTTAGTTCTTTACCGCTAATCATGGAAGAGCATGGGTATTATACTGCTCGAATAGGCAAATATCATTTAGCACCAGAGAAGGTATTTCATTTTCAAAATGTGATTAAAGCCAATCAGAGAAATACTGTAGAGATGGCGGATAAATGTAAAGAAGTATTTGAAAAAGAAGCTCCATTTTTCTTGTACTTCTGTACAGGAGACCCACACAGAGGGCAACCAACTGGACCGAATTGGGATGATCCAAATAGTTTTGGGAATAGAAAGAAAGGGTATAAAGGCGTAAAAGAAATTACCTACTCACCTGAAGAAGTTTTAGTCCCAAGCTTTATTTCAGACACACAAGAAGCGAGAGAAGAGTTAGCACAATACTATCAGAGTGTATCAAGAGTAGATACTGGTTTTGGTTTACTTATGGAACACTTAAAAGCTTCGGGTAAAATGGAGAATACGATTGTAATTTATATTTCTGACAATGGAATTGCATTCCCTGGAGCAAAGACGACCTTATATGAGCCAGGAATGAACTTACCTTGTATTATTAAGAACCCTTTACTTGATCACCAAGAGAAGGAAAATAATAGCTTTATCTCTTGGGTCGACCTGACGCCAACGATCTTAGACTGGGCAAATATCAACTTTGAACCTAAAGAATTTCATGGTACTTCTTTTACAGGAGTAGTAGATGGAACGGAAAAGGAAGATAGAGATGAAATCTATGCT
This sequence comes from Flammeovirga agarivorans, assembly GCF_012641475.1. Taxonomy (NCBI): domain Bacteria; kingdom Pseudomonadati; phylum Bacteroidota; class Cytophagia; order Cytophagales; family Flammeovirgaceae; genus Flammeovirga; species Flammeovirga agarivorans. The sequence goes on from NZ_JABAIL010000006.1 coordinate 306,275, forward strand.
TCTCATACATTCCATGAGATTACCATGTATTACCCAATGAGAGTGGTAAGACATGAAAATTACAAATTGATTCTAAATATTGCTTCGGGCTTAGAATATCCTTTTGCATCAGACCTCTGGGTCTCTTCCACTTGGCAAGAAAGATACCGTTCGGGAGCGAAATATTATGGTAAAAGAACGGTCGAAGATTATCTGCATCATGCAGAGTTCGAATTATACGATTTAGAAAAAGATCCTGATGAAGTAAACAATCTAGTCGATAGTAAAGAGCATCAGGGAGTATTAGTGAAAATGAAGAAGAAGTTAAAAGACTTCCAGCAAGACACTCAAGATCCTTGGAAAATTTTTTGGGAGAAAGATTACAGTTTACAAGGAACAGGATTGGACTTGTAAAGAGAAATGATTTCGTGATGTGTGACTACTAACAAAGAATGTTCTTATTTAAATTCAATATAATAAGACATGTAAGTAAAAAACCTTATTTTTACATGCGTACTAACAGAATAAGAACATTCTTCTTTAAATTTTTTGAGATACTATTAACCGACTTTGTTGATGAAAAGAATTATTACGAAAATAGTATTACTACTTGTTGGATTTTTTCTACCCCTTATAAGTAGTGCACAAGACGAATATTTTGAAAGAGGAATATTAAATGCCTATTCAATGCCTCAAGGGTTATCTCACTATGGTGTTACTTCACTATTAGAGGATCAAAACGGATTACTTTGGGTAGGTACATTTGATGGATTAAATAGTTATGATGGTTTTGAGTTTAAGACCTTCAGAAATATCAAGAACTTGAATAGTAACCGTATACGTTCTCTATTTCAAGATGAATACAACAATATTTGGATTGGTACAGATCATGGTGTGAGTATCTATAATTATACTACACAAAAGTTTGAAAGTATCTACCTTTCTCAAACAAAGAAAGGAGTTAAAATAGGACCAATTGTTAGGCAGATCTCAAAGTATAAAGGGTATATCTTGTGTACCACAGAAGAAGAAGGATTGCTCTTTTTTGATCCAAAAACGTATAAGTTAAAAAACAATATTACCCTAAGTGAAAGCACAATTGCTTATAAAACTGAGCCATTAGACAAGCATAACCTATTAGTTGCTACTTCTAAGGGTTTGTATATTGTTAATTACCCAAATAGAACAAAAACAAGAGTCAATGGAGCTAACATTGATAAATACATCGATTTAGTAAAGTATAATGAGCATAGGTACTACAGTATAGCCAACAATGGTATCGTTATCCTAGATCATAATAAGGGGGATATAACATTGAATCATATTTTGAACCGTCAGAAGTTTCAAACGATTCATGTCGACTCTTCTAAAAATATATGGTTAGGACATAAAGAATTAGGTCTATATAAAACAAACAAGGAAGAGTTAGATCAAAAAACAAAAAAAGATATATTGGAGAAAGAGGCATACCCTATCTACAGGGTTAGTACGATGTCTTCAAATGATAAAGGAGACTTTTGGGTAGGATCATTTAGAAAAGGTTTATACCATTTACCTACAAAAAAATATAACTTCAAATACTCCAACCTTAAGACAAATAATCAATCTGGCGAATGGTCTAATCACGTATTAAACCTTCAAAAATGGACAGATACCAATGTTCTAATCAACGTTCATTTTAGAGGAATCCTAAATTTTAATACAGAAACGAATAGTATAGAACCATTACCTCCACACATCAAAAACTTAGCAGGAAAAGCAAATACTTTACTTTTGATGGATGATAAAGGAGGACAGTTTGTAAAGCTACAAGGAAAAACATCTAGAAACTTCTATTACAGTAAAGCCCTAAATAAGTGGGTTCCTCTGATAAGTAAGCTAGACCCTTCATTTGCAAATGCTAAAATGAGAGGGGTAATGCTAGATAAGTTTGGTTATCATTGGGTGGCATGTAGTGAAGGATTATACCGTTTACGTCTTACAAAATATGGTAAAATCGAAGACATACAATTTATGGATCAGCATCAAGGTTTTTCTTCTAAAAGTATAAAAGAAGTGAGATGCATCTATGAAGATCCCAAATACAATTATATCTGGATAGGAACAAAAAGAGATGGGTTAATTCGAATCAATAACAACCCGAAACGTACGTTGAAAAATATGAGGAAATCTCAATTTGTTCATGACCCCGATAACAAATATTCTATTTCCAGTAATTATGTGGCTTGTATCCAAAGATTAGATAATGGTGAGTTATGGATTGGTACAGAAGAAGGCGGTATTTGTTTAGTAGAGAACTCTCAGTTGGCTTGTGTTTTTAAATCTTTTATGGAAAAGGATGGACTGGATAATAATATTGTAAAAAGTATTCTACCAGATAAAGAAAAAAGACTTTGGATTACGACAAATAAAGGTTTAAATGCTTTTGATCTCACTTCTAGAAAGTTTAGAAATTATACCATTAGTGATGGAGTGCCTATTTCTCCATTCGAGCCATCAGCAACAATTTTGAAAAATGATGAATTGATTTTTGCTGGTGGTAATGGATTACTTTACTTTGACCCATCTCAAATTCAGGAAGAAGATCAAATGCCGAATCTATTATTGGGTGACTTTAAATTATTCAATAAGAAAGTGAATGTTTTAGACACTCTAGATGATCATGTAATCTTACCAAAGGCATTAAATGAAACTGAAAAGATTGACTTGAATTATGATCAAAATATCTTCTCATTAGAGGTGATTTCATTGCACTATTCCGATAAAAAGGGAAACTTAATTCGTTATAGAATGTTGCCTCAAGAACAAGAATGGGTGACAACACCATCTGAAATAAAAGTAGCCAGTTTTAATGGGTTGCCTCCTGGAAAATATACTTTTGAAGCTGCCGTTTCAAATTCTAAAAAAGCATGGTCACCATCAAAAACTATTGAGATTACTATTCATCCTCCTATATGGAAAACGACGGTTGCTTATATCTTATATTTTGTCTTGTTTGTAACGATTTTGTTTGTAGTTATCCGTTTTATCTTAAAGATGAATAAGATTGAACATGATTTACAAATAGAGCAAATGGACAAAGAAAGAATTGATGAGTTGAATAAAACTAGAACAAGAATGTTCATGAACATCGCTCATGAATTTAGAACACCATTAACGCTAATCTCGGGACCACTACAAGTACTTATTAAGATTTTTGAATCGAATAATGATGCGTATAAGCATCTGAGCCTAATTGAAAGTCAATCTAAAAAGATGTTCCAATTGGTCAATCAAGTACAGGATTTTCAAAAAGCAGAGCAAAGTCTACTTAAATTAAAGATGACTTCTTTCGAATTCACTTCTTTAATTTCTGAAGTGAAAAAAGGATTTAATCAACTGGCAGAACATACAGAGAGAAAATTTGTAGTCAACGGAGATGCGAATCAGTTATTTGTGGTAGCAGATCGACAAAAATTAGAAATTGTCCTTAACAACTTACTGAATAATGCCTTTAAATTCACAAAATCGGGAGATACGATTACCTTGAACTATGGAGTCGAAAACGACAAATTAGTATTCTCTGTAAGTGATACGGGTGTTGGGATTAAAGCAAAGGACTTACCATATGTTTTTGAGAGGTATTATCAATCAGAAGATGTAAATACCGCCACAGTAGGTTCGGGTATTGGATTGGCTTTTTCTAAGAGAATCGTTGAGTTACATTACGGTACTATTGGTGTAGAAAGTAAGGTGAAAGAAGGAACTCAGTTTAATGTTATCCTTCCTGTTGAAATTAGTTTGGAAGACACTTTTAATGAAGAGCGTCTTCAAGAAATTTTAAACATGGAGTCTGATGATGAGAAACAAAGAATCTTACCAAAAGGCATCGAACTTCCAGAGAGTTTAAAAGATGACTCATTAAAAGAATTAAATGTGTATTACGTTGAAGACAACGATGACTTAAGAGATTTTGTTCATTCGTCTTTATCGGAATATTTTAATGTGAAATCTTTTGTGAACGGTAGACAGTGTAAGGAAGCTGTAGAAAACGAATGGCCCGACTTGATAATTAGTGATATTCTGATGCCGGAATTAAATGGTTTAGAGCTTTGTAAAGGCATCAAAGCAGATATTCGTACAAGTCATATTCCTGTCATTCTACTTACTTCTAGGTCATCTGTAGATGATCAAGTATCTGGTTTTGAAAGTGGTGCGGATGCTTACATCAGTAAGCCATTCGATTTGAAACAACTGATTGCTACAGCACAAATGCTATTAAAAAATAGACGTCAGTTAAGAGAGAGGTTTAGAATCGATTTCCCTGTAGAAGTAGAGAAAAAGAATAATAATAAGAGCGAAAGAGTCTTTATGGAAAAACTCTATGCGTTGATGGAAAAACACCTTGATGATGAAGAATTAGATATCAATATCTTTATTAAGGAATTGCATTTAAATCGTACACACTTCTACCAAAAAGTGAAAACAATTACGAACCATACTCCTTATGAGTTATTGAAACTTTATCGTCTTAAAAAAGCAGCTGAAATGTTGGTCAATGAAAAGCTGACGGTTTCTGAAGTTTATCTCCGCACAGGATTTAAAAGTAGAACACATTTTAGTAGAATGTTTAAAGAACATTACGGTATAACACCGGGTAAATATGGAAAAGAACAGGCTGTTGAAGTAGAAGAAACAGCTTAATATATTTAGGCTACATCAAAATTTTGGTGTAGCCTTTTTTGTTTAAATACTATTGTAAATCAGTGTTTTGTATGCTATGACACACTAGATTTACTACTGCATACTATTGTTTCTTACCAATCATACACTTTTGTTCTGTGAAAGAATTATTACCGATCTAACAACTATTACCTTCTAACTATGGAATAAGGGAAAAATGGATCAGGTGCAATTAATGAGACTACTAAAACAAAGAATTTTAAAAAGACAATGAAGAAATTAATATTTATCTTTTCTCTCTTGGTTTCTTTTTCTGGTTTTTGTGATAAACCAGGTGAGGTGATCCAAGTAAAGAAAACTGCTGCAATAACAGAAGATGCCACTCCTTATGTATTAAAAAAGATACTAGAAAATAAAGAGGCAAAAGGAATTAAATTTGAGAAAGGAACCTATCATTTCTATCCAGATAAAGGCTTAACGAAGTTTGTATATATCTCAAACCATAAAGATGTTTTTGTTAACCTTGCTTTCCCAATTGATGGATTTAAAGATTTTACCATTGACGGACAAGGGTCTACTTTTATCTTTCATGGTAAAATGATTCCTTTTTTAGTCGATAATAGCGAAAACGTTTCTATTAAAAATGTAACAATAGATTGGGCAATGGCTTTTCATAGTGAAGGGGAAATAATCGCACACAATACAGAAGAACATTCTTTTGATGTTCGCTTTGGAGACGAATACCCTTATGAAATCCGAAATGGAGACATTTACTTTATCAAAGAATATTACGAGCATGATTTAGGGCAAACGATTATCTACGATAAACAAAGAAGAGCGATTGCTTATAACGACAAGAAATTCAGCCCGATTGCGACTTCTCAAAAATCGACTGTTCAACACGGTATTGACCAAGTTAAATACAAGTATAAAGTAGATAAAAGTGACCTTACTCTTCGAAAAGTAGGTACAGAAAGTCGTCTCAACTTAAAACAAGTGGCTCCAGGTGTGGTTAGGTTCTACAATCATAAAAAACAACTACCGCCAATTGGTACTATCCTTTCTACTAAGGGGCAACAAGGAGAAAATAGAGTCGCTCCAGGTATAAGAGTTAACAACACCAATAATTTTCATTTAACGGACGTTACTATTCACCATGCAGGTGGTATGGGACTGTTAGTAGAAAACTCTGAAGATATTTACATTGACAGATTAAAAATCACTCCATCGGGTGATAGAATGGTGTCAACAACGGCCGATGCTACGCACTTTGTGGGATGTAGAGGTTTTATCAAGATGACTAATTCTCTATTAGAAAATCAGTTGGATGATTGTGTGAATATCCACGGTGCTTACCAAGAAGTGGTAGAACAACTGGGAGAGAAGAAGTTAGGTATTAGAATGGGACATCACCAACAAGAAGGCTATGTGATTGGTAAAAAAGGAGATACTATTGGGTTTGTAAAAATTGATGAATCATTTACCCCTTTTGATAAGTTGACTATTGAGTCTATTGAGAGGGTCAACCAGCGTTACCAAGTGATCACATTTAAAGAGAAAATTCCTAAAGAGGTCGTACAGGGTGATTATATCGAAAATATCTCTGCTTATCCTGAAGTACTTCTAGAAAACAATAAATTCCAAGGGAATAGAGCTAGAGGCGTTTTGTTATCTACTCCTAAAAAAGCAATTGTAAGAAACAATTATTTCCACTCTGAGATGGAGGCGATTTTCTTACCAGTTGAAAGCTCAAAATGGTATGAATCAGGGGCTACATCAAATTTATTGATTGAAGGGAACACATTTGATAACTGTAATTTTGGAGGAACAAGTAGAGGAATTATCCGTCTTGTTACTGATGAGGATAATGAAAGTATTGCGTTTAATGACATCACAATTCGAAAGAATATTTTTAAAATGTTCGATAACCTAGTACTTGAAGCAAGCAATACTGATGAACTAAAATTTGAAGAAAATACCATTCTTTCAAGTGATAGGTTTCCTCAATTATATCCTGAAAACCCTGCCTTTATTTTACGTTCATCAAAAAATGTGACGTTTAAAAATAATGATTTCCAAGGAAAGGCGACAAAGATGATGGAGAGTGATAAGAGTACTATTAATGTTGATTTTCAATAAGTAATTATCTGAAGATGAAAAAAGGAATAGTACAGCTATTGGGTATACTTCTTTGTATATCCAGTAGCCTTTGCGCCCAAGAACGTCCCAATATTTTATTGGTAATGGCAGAGGATATCAGTAATGATTTAGCTTGTTACGGAATGCCCGAGGTGAAAACACCAACGTTTGACCAACTGGCGAAAGAAGGAATCAGATACACCAATTGTATTGGCACAAACTCTATTTGTTCACCAAGTAGATCTGCTTTAATGTTGGGTACACATCAGAATATTACCAATACTCACAACCATAGAAGTAATAGAAAGGTCGTATTGCCTAATGAGTATACGCCGATTACAAAATTGCTTGCTGATGCCGGATATAAAACAATCGTTGGTAGTAAGTTAGTAATGAAAAAAGGAGAGAAGATCGATTGTAATTTTATGCATCAATCGACTGGAGAGTATAATGGTTCTACTGATTTTGGGTTATTTAATGAAAAGTCAGCCGTATTAAAAAATGATGGAAAACCTTTTTTTGCTCAAGTTCAATTGAAGGTGACACATCGAGGAAATTGGTGGAATTCTATTAGAGAAAAATCCCAACATCCAGTGGACCCTAGCAAGGTAACCCTTCCACCATTTATTGCCGACACTCCAGCTACAAGATTGGATTGGGCGACTTATTTGGACCAAATAGAATATGCTGACCATGAAATGAAAATGTTGATGGACCAACTAGAGGAAAATGGGGTGGCGCAGAATACAGTGATCATTTTTATGGGAGATAATGGAAGAGCGAATATTAGAGGTAAAGGATATGTATATGATTCGGGTTTAAGAATTCCTTTGATTATTCATTACCCAAAGGCATTGAAAAAAGATAAAGTAGATGATCAGTTATGTTCATTCACAGATATATCTGCGACTATTCTTGAACTTGCTCAAGTAGATGTACCAACATATTTTTCGGGAACGTCTCTCTTCGATAAGCAGGAAAGAGACTATGTATATTCTGCTAGAGACATTTGGGATGAGATCAAAGATCGATCTAGAGCGATAACGACAAAACGCTTTAAATATATAAAAAACTATATGCCAGAAGTACCTTATGATGCACATCAAGGGTATTTAGAGTACAATCGTCCAGCAGTACATGTAATGAGAAAATTATATTCTGAAGGCCATCTTACTTCGGCTCAAGCATATTTTTTCTCCCCAAAAAAGGAAGTAGAGGAATTGTATGATTTAAAAAATGATCCTGATGAACTAGTTAACCTGATCCATGACCCAAAATATAAAAAAGAGTTAGAAAAACTTAGAGGGTATATGAATGAATGGCAATTAGAGCATATCGATAGAGGTTTTGAAGATGTTGCACCTGAAGGTTTTAGAGGTGTTGCTTTTGTGAAGTATTTAAAAGTGTATCATCCAGAATTATGGTCACAGCTTGAAGAAGGAAAGCTATTAGACCTTACAAAAGAGCAGTCAGATTTTAGTAAGAATCACTACAAGAAAAAAACGAAATAATGAAATCATATTTCTTAATATTATTGGTATCCACCTTCTTTTTCGGATGCAGTTCCTCTAAACCTGAAAAAGAAAATAAAACTAGTGCCAAACCCAATATCTTACTTATTTATTTGGATGATCTAGGCTATGGAGATATGGGGGCCTATGGGGCATCCAAAAGATTAAAAACACCCAATATGGATTTTTTAGCTCATAATGGGGTACAGTTTACTAATGGTTATGCTACCTCAGCTACTTGTACACCAAGTAGATATGGGTTATTAACGGGCACTTACCCTTGGAAGAATGTGAATGCAAAGATCTTACCTGGTACTGCACCGTTGATCATAGGTACGGAGCAACTTACTTTGCCGAAAATGTTAAAGGCTGAAGGGTATGCTACAGGTATTGTAGGCAAGTGGCATTTGGGCTTAGGTAATGGGTATGTAGATTGGAATAAGACAATCTCTCCAGGCCCAAATGAGGTGGGCTTTGATGAAAGTTATATCATGGCTGCAACGCAAGATAGAGTTCCTACAGTTTATATAGAAAACAATAAGGTAGTGGGGTTGAATCCTCAAGATCCAATTCAAGTAAACTATGAGAAAAACTTTGAAGGAGAACCAACAGCTATATCAAACCCCGAAATGGTAGACATGAAATGGCATCATGGGCATAACAATAGTATCGTTAACGGTATTCCAAGAATTGGTTTTATGAAAGGAGGAGAAGCAGCAAAATGGGATGACTATGAAATGGCCGAGCACTTCTTAATCAAAGCGAAAGAATATATTGAACAGCATAAGGATCAACCTTTCTTTTTATATTATGCACTTCAACAACCTCATGTACCAAGAACTCCCCACCCAAGGTTTAAGGGTAAATCAGGGATGGGACCAAGAGGCGATGCAATTATAGAAGCAGATTGGTGTATTGGTGAACTAATAAAAACACTTGAGAAACAAGGCCTATTAGAAAATACATTAGTCATCCTTTCGAGTGACAATGGCCCTGTACTTAATGATGGATATTATGATGAAGCAGAGGAGAAATTAGGCGATCATCAGCCAGCAGGTGTATTAAGAGGAGGAAAATATAGTTTATTTGATGGAGGAACACGTGTTCCCTTCCTAACGTATTGGAAAGGAAAAATTAAACCGACAAAGTCTGATGCTTTAGTTTGCCAAATGGATTTGCTTTCATCGATTTCAGCGTTAGTTGGTAGTAATTTAAAAACAGATGACAGTGAAAACTTACTATCTGCTTTTTTAGGTAAGAGCAAAATAGGTAGAGAAGAACTAATTTTAGAAGCCACATCAAGAACAGCATTTAGAAAGAATGATTGGTTATTGATTCCTCCTTATGAAGGTCCCGTTGCTTTAAAGAAAGTAAAAATTGAAATCGGTAATAGCGATCAAATACAATTGTACAATTTGAAAGAAGATCCTTCTCAACAAAATAACTTAGCAAAGATTCACCCTGATAAGGTAGCACAAATGATGCAAGCGTTTAAGGCTGTCAGAGGTGATTTTAAGAAGGATGTAAAAGTTTATAAATTAAGATAAAACTATCAGTAGACCAATATTTAATAATTACCTCACCCGGCATTGGGTGGGGTATTTTTTTATTCTCATCAACCCAAGATAGCCCTGGGTTAATGAGAAACATACTTTTTACAAGATGTATTTACTGAACATCGCCACAATTATTACAGGTAAAATCAATCCTGAATAAGTATATATTATTAATTTCTTAAGGTATCTTTTTTTTGGAGCATCATTGTCCTCCACGGCTTTATGATAATTGATATATACAATGTATCCGGAAATTATGATACACAAAGCACATAATATATTGGACAATATCTGATTATCAAAAATCGCAGAAGCAAATAGGTAGGCTATCGCATTACAAATCACAAAATATACCAATAGGTTTAGTCTTTTATCGATCATGGTTAATGTAAGTTTAATAGTTTTTAAGGTTATACATCTTAGACTACCACCTACTAAATTTGTCATCACTTCATATGTATTACGTAAGATTGAGGATGTTTTTTGAAAATAAAAAAGGTTTTATCATACAATAAAACCTTTTTATATAAGATAGTCACAACAAAATATTGAATGCTATACATAAATTTCTATATGCATATTTCTACAAATTATTATAGTTTCTAGCCGAATCTTATATTCATAATAATAACCTGAAAGCAAAGCTATCCAACAAAGGGAATTGAAGTGGAAAATATTTAATCTATAATAGAGGTTGATTTGACAAGTACCTTTAAATGAGTGGTATAAGTCGATGTTTTATGGTGGTTATGTTTGATTGTTATTTTTTTACGATCACATAAATAAAAAAGTCTCCATTATCAATAGAGACTTTTTCTAGGCTTTAGTTAACTTCTTATTCTATTACATTTTTTGTCGATTTACTTTCTTAATTCTTATACCACAAAACTAAACTAGATCATTTATTTAATGCGGGAATAATTAGTCAATGATGGGGTGAATTTTGCTCAATGTTACCTTTAGACTTTTTTTGCCCCAAAAGTTCTTGCAGTATTATTCCCAATAGTTTAAGTGATCTGTAAAAAAAAGAAATTTATTATCCATAAAACCAATACAAAGAGTATCAGCAATGTCCCACAAAGTCGAATAAAAAGATCCTACTCAAAAAGTATTTCTACTTTTTAGAATAGGATCATATTCACACATCATCAATAAATCTATACGTCACACAACAAAAACATTATTCTTGTTAGAAACAGATCAAACTTCTGATCTCTTCATATTCATCCACTAATTTTTTTGAACCAATAATAATAGGTGTTCGTTGATGTATATCTTTTGGTTTTATATCCATAACTCTAGCTGAACCGTTTGTCGCTTTACCTTTTGCCTGTTCTGTCAAAAAGGCCAAGGCATGGCACTCATACATTAGACGTAACTTACCTTCTTTATATTTATCGGTAGACGGATACATATAAACACCGCCTTTCAGAAGGTTTCTGTGAAAATCACATACTAATGACCCTACATATCTTGTCTCCATTTTACGAGACTTCAATTCATAAAGATAAGTTTTAAAGTCTCTAGAAAACTCTCCTTGATCTCTCTCATTGATACTGTAATATTCACCATTTTCAGGCTGTATAATGTTAGGGTGGGAAAGAAAGTATTCCCCTAATGAGGATTCATATGTAAAGCCATTTACTCCATATCCAGTGGTATAAACAAGCATGGTAGAAGGGCCATATAAAATATATCCGGCCGCAACTTGTTGATCGCCTTTTTGAAGAAAATCTTCTTTTTTATAAGGTTTTCCTTGTGGGCTAACTCTTTTATAAATGGAGAAAATGGTTCCAACAGATACATTCACATCAACATTCGATGAGCCATCCAAAGGATCAATAGCCACTACATATTTTGCATTATGATTTCCTGTATCTATTATTTCATCACTTTCTTCGGAAAGAATTGCACATACCTGCCCACCATTAATTAATGCTCTTTTAAAACGCACTTCTGCAATGATATCCAACATTCTCTGAGGCTCTCCCTGTATATTTTCTTCTTCAGTCATTCCTTCAATACCACTTAAGCCGGCTCTATTAATCTCACGGCTAATAATTTTTGAAGCAATAACGATATCTCTTAATAGCTGAGATAATTCACCTGTGGCATGAGGAAATTCACTTTGTCTTTGAGCAATAAAACGGTCTACCGCAATGCCAATATGTGAAGTAAAAGTTTCAATATTAGCATTGGACTTTTCAGTAGTAGTAATACTTTCCATAGTAATGTAATTATTATTTTTGAGTGAATACGGTTAGAGATTTTGCTCCATGAGCATCTATTACAAGAGATTACTCAATGTCAGCGGTTATTTTTAGAAGAGCTAGAGATAAATACTCTATAAACTTTTAGTTCTGTTTTATAATGATAGATCAAAAGTAAGTGATCACTGCATAGTAAGTATCCTTTAGTTTCCTGTTTACCTTGCATGAAACCATAGGACATTAACTTAAAAATAAATACTAGTATCGTTAGGTTGAATAGTGTTAATGGGGTAAAGGATTTACCTTCTTTTTATAAAAAAAATTAGAATAGCTAATGACTAAATGTATTGTGTCAACCCGATTCATTTCTTTATTTTTTGAGAACAATTAGCGTATAAATCCTTTTATCAAGGGGGGTAATTCGGTTTTACTAGACTCATTTATAAGAAGTAAGGTAGTTTATTGGTGGATACTAAATATTATTGTTTAGAAACTTCAACACCACATTTTTTGACATGAAGTATGAATATATAGGAATGGTTACTTGTATGCTATGAAAGTATACCACCTGTATCGTTGTAGATAATTGTTAAACAAATTTCTTCACGTTTGAGATGAAAACAAAACAACTACTTTTCTTCAAGCTAATATTTTTCATTATTTATTTTTTACCACTAGACAAAGCTTTTGGTACTTACAACTATGATAATAATTCGATTTACCCCTCAGCAACGTCTTCTGCTGTTAGAGATATTTACTCTAGGAATGGCACTTATACTTTGGAAGCAACAGATGCTTTTTCATTAAACTCTAATGGAGTAGGAAGTTATACTAATGCACAAAGTGGAGATGTATTGCATATCCTTAAAGATTCTTATTATACAATCACCCAAGACAATCATCTTTTTTCTAAAGTAATTATAGAAGAAGGAGGAACGTTAAGAGTTGGAAAAACTACCGGGCATAATTTTACCATAATTGAAGGAACAGGAATTTTATTTCTTAGTGGTGATAGTGATCAAATAATAAATCTTCCACAAGGTGATGGAAAGCTGACTGAAGAGGGGTTCTATCAATATAACACCTTAACAGGAAAAGGAGGAACTGTAGTTTTTGAAGGAGATCAAGATATACAAGTTGATGCTACAGTAAATGAATTGAGTAACATTATCGTCAATATTGGAGAAACAAATACTTTATTCCTACAAAGTATTACACTAAATGGAAATTTGATGATCAATAAAGGGATTGTTAGTTTTGGTTCCTTTAATGATTCTGACCAATGGAATTTAGGAGCAGCTCAAAACCTTACAATATTTCAGGACTTAAGTATATCATCAGCGGCTCAGTTTATTCAAAACTCGAATGATAACACTTTTAATCACTCTATTGAATCATATGGAAATATAACAATAGATGGTAATGTGACGTTACCCAATGTCAATCTAAAAGCATTGAATCAAGAAATAGATCAGAACGAGAAAGCTAGTCAATTATTTCTATTTAATGAGTATACTACATTTCGTTATTTAAATATCAACAAGCCTATTACCTCTACTTTAAAACTTGAAGCAAGTAGTAATGGAATGCTAACGTTAAATACTGATGGGTATGCCTTAGACTTACAATCTGGTACTTTAGAGATTGGTAAAGGGATTTCTTATGATTTATCAGGGGCAAATTATACAATACCCACAGGAAGTGAGGTGATTGTGTCAAATGGAGGAGAATTAATTAAGTCAGGAGTAAATGCTTTTTACCTAGAAGGTAAACTTAGCGTACAAGGTGGACTGGTAGATATTCAGACTGTTGTTCCGAGTGGAATTACATTAAGAGAAAAAGGAATACTGGAAGTAAATAATGGCACCTTAAAAGCCGTAGCCATTCGACCTACTATTGCTTCAGCAATCTCTTTGCATAGAGGTTCATTTGTGCAGAACGGAGGCACAGTAATATTGGGTAAAAATGCCCAAGGTATACAGAGTTTCCATACCTTAAATTTACCGTTTGCAGACAATTCATTCGAAGTTCATAATGGTGGTATTCTTAATGTGTATGCTCAATCTGGGTGGGGGATTCATATCGGTTCAGATCCAGAAAATGTAAAAGTGGATGGTGGGGAAATCAATATCTATGTGGCAGAAACGCCGAATGATTTCGATCCTAATGTTGCTACTCCAGATTATCCAACGTTTATTGTCAATTCGAGTTCTCCGTTATATGATGTTGCTTCATATTACCAAAAAAGTGATTCAGATAGCTATACAAATTATGGCAGAGTAAAATTAGATACTGCTTCATTTTTTAATGGAGACAAGACGATTATATCTTCAGAGGCGAACCATTTAGAAATAAAAGGATCTCTATCTTTAAATACTTACTTCGATGGTAATAACAAAGACTTATTTATCTATAAAGATCTTCACCTTAATATTTTAGATGCCATTGTATATACTGGGACATTAAGGTCAACCAATGAATCAAAGTACTTTAAGTCAACTGTCAATTGGTTAAATTTTGTAGGGAATGAAAACTCAATTCTAAATATTAATTATGAAGTTGAGGAAGATATAAAGGCTGATCTAACGAACATATCTTTTGGAAATTTCAGAATAAATAAAGATTCTCGTGATGTAAAAGTGACTTTACAAGCAGACCCTAGTTTTTCTATATCTGTCAATACTGAAGCTAATTTTGCGAATACGCCGGTAGATAAAGTAGGACATGGATTAATCCCGAAAGATAAAAATGGAAACCCTGTTAATGGAACGGATGGCTCAGGTTATGATAAAGGAGAGCGATTCGAAGATTACTCTAACCTCGTAGATTTTGAAGGAGATTTTGAACTTTTAGAAGGTACTTTCGACCATAGAAATTATTCAGTAAGGATGTTTAGAGAAGGTGCACAAGTTAAAAATTATGGTGTTTTTGGCCTCTACTCAGGTCAATCTTCATTAGAGGATACAGAAGGAACATTTGGTGTGCAGGCGCTCTTAAAATTTAGGGAGGGAGACATCACTTTGGAAACGAGTCAGAACTCAGAATTTGGGAATGTAAGAATCTTTTTAGAAGATCATACTTTATCATTAACCAGTGATGTTAAAATAAATAGGATACAGTATGTATCAGGTACTGTAGACCTATCAAATCATCAGTTGACTATTGACAGAATGAGGTTCGATCGTTCATTGAATAGCTATTGTAAAGACCTTAGTGATCCAGATTATGATCCTGCTTGTATCGCTGAAAAAGTACCAACCTTTGGTATTTCTAAATTAGTAAAAGGTAGTGAAAGCTGGAAAACGATCAATTATCATAATTTCTTTGTGACGGATGGGAAACCTTCCAGTGGTGGTTTAAAAATTAAAGTAGATAATTTTGATCGACTCCATAAGATGTTGACAAGGATCTATACTGATGAGAAATCATATCACTTCACGAATAATTCAAATTATATTGCTCAAGCGATTACTACATCAAATAGTCGAGAGTTATGGCGTTCTTTATTATTTCCTGTAGGAATAAAAGACAATGGAAATCTCTATTACACTCCAGCTTTATTGCATCTAGAAAATGGCCCTGTAGAGATTACGAATACAGGGTATGTTTCTGTACGACCTGCTTTGGGTATTCTTCCAACAGCTGGTAGTGATCCATCCAATGAGTTGTTAAATATCTATTGGAATGTAGAAAAGCATGATTTTACAAATAATACAGCACTACCAAAAGTCAATTGGTTCTTTAGTATTTCAAATGATTTTGCTTCTGGGAACAATCCATTTACACAATCTGGAAACAACTTAACCAAAATGGATCTTGAAGATAGAGTACCAGGAAAAGTATTGAACGGAGATGACTATATCAGACAAATCAACAATGATGTTATAAGTGCCTATCAAAGAAAAGGGTTTGCTGCTCCAACTTATAATAGTGATAATCATATCGTCTCAGGGCATATTCAGCAAAATGTACTTTTGCAATCAGAATATGATAACGGAAGTGCGTTTAATCCATCATCAACAGATGAAGATAAGGTGTATGCGGGTAAGTTAGTCTTCGAGTTTGAAAAAGATTATGATGCTACGAATGGACGATTTTACTTAGAAAATGCAAATTATACTGTAGGTCCTGAATCTGCTTTTAATGGATATCCGGGGATATACGTTTATCAGAATAAACTATCTGAAAGTGGTGGAAAATATAGTTATCATTATAATGATGGAGAAGGGAGTAATACTTGGGACAATATTTTAAATTGGTATGTATTAGAAGAATCATCACAGACTTTATCACAAGCATATACTATCCCAAGTTTAAATGACGTAGCCATCTTGGGAACAGAAGAAAAGTACACTATTGTTAGTGGAGCAATGACAGAAACAGTTCCAAGTACAACAAAAAGTTTCACCACAAGCTATGAAGGCGTTGATATCGAATTAGCACAATTGATTTTCAATCATTCTACTTTAAGAAGAAGTGCCTTGAAAATTAAAGGAGCGGATTTAAAAATCGGAAAAGTGGTTGGCTCTGGAGAAATTGAACTGGACTTTGGAGCAGATAAAGAAGATACTTTCTATCGTCCACAATTAATAGGAGATTTTGGAGACTGGGCAGCCAACGAAAAAAGTATTCTTAAAATTACTCTGCCTAAAGAATTAAAAGATGATGATGATCCTAGTTTAGGGTACAATAGAGTAGATATTGGTACGCAACGCTTGACAGAAATTGAATTGTATGATTTGCCAAAACTTCCATATGTTGAGATTCACTCTGGTGCAGGATATTTTACTGAGGATTTACGAGCATATCAACTTGATATTTATTCTAACGCCACTGTACTTGTAAGAGCAGATTATGAAAATGGAGATATTACCGCTGATAATAATATTCGTTTAAATAATAATGGTGCATTGATTTTCCAAAAGGGAGGAAACTTTGATAGAACAGTAAAAACTGGTGGAATTATCAGTACACTTACAACGTATAACAATGGTAATAACGAGAGAAACTACAATCATATTTATGTTGAACAGGGAGAAATAAGTACTGGAACACCTCGTCAACATCAGTTATATGTTTCTGGGAATATTGCTTTAGCAGATATTGTAAATTTTGATTTATTTGGAGCAGGGAATGATTTATGGACACCTTACATTATAGGAAACAATCAGCAGGTAGATTTTGAATATGATCCTGAAAATATTCCTCAAGTGATAGCTGATTCCGCTAATGTATCGAAGGTGAGTTTATATTTTGATGGAGAGACCGACGGAAAACTAACACATGCTGATAATGAATATAGGATTCTTCCTGAATTCTATGATATCGTGATGAATAAGTCGAAATCCACCAAGTTTACTATTGAAAGAGGGTTTAATTTAGCAAAACATAGTCAGGGTAATAAAGCAGAAAAACCACTTCAATTAGTTAGTGGGGAGCTAAAATTTGATCTTAAATTATTGACAGATCAAGCTGTTTTGGGAAATCCAACGGATCAAAACCTAAATATTGATGTCAACACAGGTGGAGAAGAATTTTATATAGCCTCAGATGCAAAATTGACGCTTGGTAATGCATCGACAATTTCTGTTTCCTCTATAGAAGAAATGGGTGGAGGTATTTTATTAGACGGAACATTGGAAGTCATTGATGGTGGAGTGGCAAGGGTATACAATGGAAGTCAAACTAGTAATAATTATATTAGTTATGGTAGTTCTGGATCTGCAAGAATTAATATTTTGGAAGGAGCTGCGTTGATAGTAGGTTCACAATTACGACGACAATTGTCAAGTGAGAGAGGTACGATTACCCTTTATCAAGAAGGTGGGAAAATTGAAATTGGTGGACAAGATATTCCTGATGAATTAAGGGGTAGAGCTATTTTAGAGATAGTCGATGAAGGAGCTATTCAACTTAACTATGATGTAACAACCTTAGATGGAAATCTGAATTACTTCAAACTAAAAGGTTCAGAATCATATGATTCAAATCAAGTGAGTTTATTGTTTACTCCGAATTCTCCATCTTTAAGTTATTTCTTTAAAGACAATACGATAACGACTCCATCTAGATTTATTATTGAAGGAGTTTCGGGGAAAGATTTTATGATCAATTCTTCTCTTCCTTTAGGAAATACAGATATTATCAATGGGCATGTAGGGGTTATCACTAATGACCTTTCTTTCTATGGTAATTTGATGATCAATGAAGATGTAATCTTTAATCAGCATGAAATGAATATTTCTTTTTATGGGAATATTTATAATAGTGGTACTTACACTGGCAATAGTAAAACAGCCAATTTTATTGGAGGAAAGCCACAATACTTAGGTGATTACAATGCTGTAAATTCAGGGAAAAAAGGGAGTTATAACTTTGGTCATGTTCACCTAAACGGATCAAATACAGACTTAGTAGTTCAATATGGAAAACAACAGAATAATGCAGATGGGGTAACTGTTGAAGGGAACTTAGTAATAGAAGGAGAGGCGGATATAGTATTGGATATTCCTCTAAGCTTGGAAAGAAACCTATTAATTCATGAAGGATCTTCAATAGAAGGAACTTCTGCAATTGCTTTTGAAGGTACAGAATTACAGGAACTTTATTCCGAGAATGGAGTGATAGAAAACTTGATCATCAATAATGAACATGATGTACATATTCAAGACCCGAACAATGAAACATTGTTTTTAAAGTTGTCTATAAATGGTGATTTAACGTTGGCTAAAGGGAATTTAGTGATCGATGAAAACTCACTTTATCTCGGAGAACAGGCCAACATTTTAGGAAGTGGCAACGGAAATAATAGAGGTGAATTTAATGCCTCAAGAATGTTGGTATTATCTGATAGAAATAGAGATGGTGGAGTGATCAAATTTATTGAAGCAGGTGATACGAATAACTTTTGTCTTCCAGTTGGTGTGTTAGGTAAATATACACCCATTGCCATCGACTTATCTTCCAATGTTATTGATGAAACGATAGGTATTGAGATAAAGTTATTAAACGAGAAGCCTGTAAAAGCGTATAGATCATTGGTTTACAATAATTCAGAATGGGTGAATAATCCGGTGTCTTTTGAAAATTCGGATATTCTTAACTATGCTTGGTATATGGATATTGTAAAGACGGATGGTACAAAATTCAATTATGATCAATTACCGACTTTAGATTTTGATGTCACTTTCTATTATGATGTGAATGACGTAGAGAATGATGAATCTAAATATTTACCTGCTATTAGTATTGGTAGTGGTTTTAAGAACTTCACAACCGATGAGGTGAATACTACAGACCACTCGGCTAAGATTTTAATAAATAATACCTTAATAGAATACTTTGATAACATCAATGGTGTCAATGAGTTTAGTGCATTAATCGCTGTAGGTGATCCTGACCATATTGCTTCTACGGTACCTATTTATCGATCAAAAAATGTAGCAGTATCTCCAACGGAAGAAAATTGGGATGATGCTTCAATTTGGGAAGTGAATTTAATTGGCGGTCATAATAGCGATGAAGAGGGTAATAATGCCTGGTTAAACACTACATCTTATCCTGACGGTGGACCTATTGTTATTATCCAAAGAGGAACAAAAGTAAAATTAGACCTTGAAACGGTCATTTCCGAGTTAATTATTGAGGGGAACAACGATAGTTACCCTGCCGGTGAATTTATTGTGGAAAGTAACACTGATAAATCTGACGTAAATAACTCAATAGTAGGTAATATTTCTGGTCAGGGAATTCTTGTGATGAGAACAGATAATATTCTTGATGATAATTGGACAGAATTCTTAACTATCAATAATGGCAGTTTAGTACTGGAGAAGAATGATTTTCAAGATAATTATTTCTTTCATGGTGGATTATTTAATGAATCGGATATTACAGATATGCCAAATAATAAGTTGATTGCTATTTCCGCAATTAACGCAACTACATCCGGTATTTATTCTTTACAAACTAAAGCCGCTGATGTAGAGGCAAAACAATCCTACCCAGTATATCATTTAAAAAACAATATAATGATAGGAGAAGGGGGTGTTACCGTTAATGAATATTCAGCGTTAGTAGTAGGCGATGATGGAGTCAATATTACTATGGAGACATCCACACTGAACTTAAAATCAAATTCAACACTAGCGTTAGCTGGAGGCTCTAAAATAGTGGTGAATGGAACTTTCAATGTCGAAAGTGGTACTAGGATTTATTCTTATTCCAACAGTTCTGGAGTAGAACGAATTCTTGAGTTCAAAGAGGATATTAATATCATTTCTGGAGTAGATTTGTCCGAAGATGCATTCACATTTGCATTAACGGGCAATGGCCAACAACAAATGATCAATGCGAATATTACAGGTAGTAATAGCTTAAGAAAGCTAGTAATTGATAATAACTATAACGAAAAGCTAAACAACCAAGCAGCAGTACACCTTTTACAAGAGATAAATGTCAATGATTTAGAATTGATTGATGGTATTTTAGATGTAAAAAATGGATTATTAAACCATATCGGAGATATCGCTATAGAGCCTGATGATATGATGAATACAATGGAATCTTATATTGTTGGACTCGCAAAATTTAGGGTGCCAAGTGATCATAAAGAAAACACCTTTTTTCCGGTAGGTACCATTCAAGAATTCCACCCTATTGGTATTGGCAGACATGAGGTAAGACCGGGTGCAGGTGATGATAATTTTAGTAAGAACTTTCCCGGCAGTTATATCACTTGGGAAGTAGGTTTTACATCTGGAGCAGCTGATTTGTTGATTCCGGATAATAGTATCAATGATGTTTATGAAGGATATTGGGAATTAAACCCTATCAACCTTTCAGCTTCGGAGAAATTTACAACTACCGTCAATTTTATTTATACAGGGAAATTAGACAAGAAAGGGGCTTCAGTAGAAGATTTAAGAATCTTGCATCAAGATATTGACAACATCAATAATATAAATAGTAACTGGAACTTCATAACTGGCGATTTAGATACGGAGCCTGAAGATATTACCACTTCAGGTTCCAATAACATTGTTCAATCTCAGCCAATTACATTTAATCATTCTTCTAATTCTAGTGTTCGATGGAGTTCGAATACAAGGACAATGACAGAAATATCTACACCATCTAATGAAGATAATGTAATAACTGTAGCATCATTAGGGGAAGATTTACCAATTGAACTATCTCACTTTACTGCCTCGGCAAAAGAAGGAAAAGTGTATTTGGCTTGGCAAACACTTACAGAAATTAATAATAAAGGATTTGCCATTTATAGAACCAAGGATGGAAAAAATTATGAGAAGGTTGGATTTGTGGAAGGCTATGGCAATTCAAATGTAAAACTAGACTATAGTTTTGTGGATGAAGCTCCATACAGTGGTATTTCTTACTACCGATTAATTCAAAGTGATTTTGACGGAAGGTCTGAAAGCTTTGGTCCAGTTGAAGTGACGATAGGTAATAACGGTCCTCGAGAGATTACAGAAAATGCAGTGGTTATCTATCCTAATCCTTCGAATGGTGAAGATGTAAATATGGAGTTATATCAAATGGAAGGAATCATCGAAATCAACCTAATAAATAATGAAGGTAAAATATTATCCACAGAGAGAATAAATACAGATTATTCAAGAAAGATGCTGATTAAAACATCTTCATTGAAGTCGGGCATCTACTTTATAAAAGTAGTCAATGGCTTTGATAGAATCGTGAAGAAGTTGATCGTTCAATAAACGTGATGCTTTGATGACGATTAAATATCACTCAAAAAAGGAGTACGATGAAAGTATTCCTTTTTTGTCCATAAATAATAAGTGAATTACATAAATACTTATTATTTTTAGGAGAGATTATGTAATGAAAATATAACTATCCATTGAAATGAAATCTACCCTAGTTATGTTTTTTGTCTTATAGTAAATGTTTAGAACCAAGAAGAGAAAAATAGGCTTTTTATTAAAATCACTTGTTTTCTTGAATGCATTCTAAATAGTAAATGAGTTTATGTATTGTTATGAAGTATATATATCAAGTAATTTTTTTAGTACTTTATTTACTAACACCTATTAATAGTCTTGGAGTTGAAAACTTTGAAATCCAAAAGTTGACAGTTTCCCAGGGATTAGCCCATTCTGATGTTAGAGGAATCTGTCAGGATGACTATGGTTTTTTATGGATTGCGACTCTAAAAGGGTTGAGTATGTTTAATGGTAAAGAGGTCACCAATTTTCAATACAACCAATTCAATAAAAGTGATTTTCCCACCAATAGAATTATTGCTATGAAGAAAGGGAAAGGTCCTTACTTATACCTACTACTAGAAAATCATGGTATCTCAATTTTCAATACAGACGATTACACCATAAAAAATTTCCATCTTTTAAATGACAAGGACAATGTGAATCTATTGGATTTAAGGACAATGTCATTGCTCTACATGGATGGCTATGGTGATAAACTATTTTTAGCTTCAAGAAAAGGATTTGTCTATCAAGTGAACCTTGATGCTAATGGTAAGCCTGTACAAATCGAGAAGTTGAAAATCATCAATGACTTGACAAAAAAAGATTATAGAATTCGAAGTATTCTAGCAGATGATGATGGTAATTTATGGGTTTGTTCAAGAAATGGTCTTTACTTAAGACAGAAAGGAGATGACATTAAGAAGGTGAATTTCAAAAATAAAAATATCACCGATCTAAAAAAGATCTTCAAAATAAATAAGGATAACTATTTAATTGGTACAAACCAATCGGCCTATAAATTTAACCTGAAGACAGGAAATGTTAAGAGGATACTTGCCAACAAAAAAATCAACGAAGTAACCGGTTTCTTAAAAAGAGAAAACAATGAACTTTGGATTGGTACAAATAACGGCATCTGGATTAAACCAGAACATGGTAAACCAAGACATCTGATCCCTGATGAATCGTCTATGGTGAATAGAATTTCAGTATTATACAAGGATAACTCGAACTCTCTTTGGATCGGCTGTAATGCTATTGGAGTAAGATATATCAACACCAAAAGCCAAGTAGTTGATAATATCCCTTTAAAAACCGGACAGGAAGATGGTATAAAGAAAGGGTTCATCACAAGCATTAGTAAGATTGATAATTATTTATTGATCGGAAGTATGGATACTGATTTATACTTCTATGACTTGAATAAAAAAGAGTTTACTACTTCTAGGGTTTTTAATAATAGTAATTTTGTTACAAAAATTTTAGTCACAAAAGACCGTAGAATTTGGATTGGTACAAGAAATAATGGCCTAAAGGTATCGAAAAAACCATTTACTTCTATCGCAGATTTAGAATGGATAAATGCGAGAAATGAAATAAAAAATGCAGAGAAAGTAAGAGGTAAGATATCGTATATACAAGATCTATTTGAAGATAAGTACAACAATCTTTGGGTAAGTAGTCATGATCTACCTCTATTTAGATACAACATCTCAGAGAAAACAGTTCAGTTGTACGAAGGGTACGATAATAATGAAATTCAGGTATCCAATCTTTACTATGAACCCACAAAAGATCTGATTTGGTTAAGTACAATGAACTACGGTTTATTTAGGTTGACGGTAGAAAATGATAAAATTAAGTCTACTAGACATTATAAAAGTAACCTAAATGATGCAACAACTATATCATCAAATTATACCTGGTCGGTAGTAAGAGACTTTAATGATAAGATATGGGTAGGAACCATTGGTGGTGGGTTGAACCTTTTAAAAGATGAGGAAAAAGGGATATTCGAAAAGTTAAATGCGACGAATTCGGATAGTGATATTGAATGTTTATTAGTGGATGCTATTCAGAAAAAGATCTGGTATGCAGGAGGTACAATTGCCAGTTACGACCCTCAAACGAAAGAAAATATTATCTACTCTAGAGTGGATGGGGTAAAAAATGAAAATGGTTTTAAAGTAGGAGCAGATTACCTTGCAGAAGATGGTATTATGTATTTCGGTGGTGTCGAAAACCTCTCATTTATTGATCCAAATAAATTAATACACAATAATTTTAATCCGACGATAAACCTTACAAGCCTGAGTGTTAATGAATCGCCTGTACATATTGGTCAAGAAGTAGATGGTAGAGTTATTTTGGAGAAAGGACTGCATATTACAGATAAGTTTGTTTTGGGTCCTGATCAGAAAAACTTTAATATCAGCTTTATTGCTATTTACCCTTCAGCGGTGAATCAGGTAGAGTATCAGTATAAACTTGAAGGTTATGATAGTCATTGGATTCGAGTAAATAAAGGGGAAAATAAGGTCTATTTCTCCAATTTACCTTCTGGAGAATATACTTTTAATGTACGAACTAGAATCAGTAACGGCGAATGGTCTATACCTGCAACTGTAAAAATAAAAATTGAAAAACCTTTCTGGAAGCAATGGTATTTTATCCTCACTTTGATCATTGTGGTTATGGTCATCCTTGTGATCATCAACATTAATTATCTAAGACAACAGAAACTAGCTCATAAATTGGAAATCACTGAGTTAGAAAGAGAAAAAGACCAAGAATTAATTGATCAGAAACTGAAATTCTATACTAATATCAGTCATGAATTAAGAACACCTTTAACTTTAATGAAGGGACCTCTAGAGGATTTAGTTTCTAATCATTCTATCAGATCATCTTTAAGAGAAAAAGTACTATTGGCTTATAATCAGACAAATAAGCTATTGGATTTGGTGAATCAACTCCTTGATTTTAGAAAGATTGAGAATGAAAAAATTCAGCTAAACCTTCAGAATGGTAACTTCTATGACTTTATTCATGAGATATTTACCACCTTTAATTATAAAGCCAAATCGAAGCAAATAGATTACAAGTTTACATCGAAAAAAGGAGACTATATCATGGCCTTTGATAAAAGTAAGATGGAAACTGTGTTTATGAACCTATTTTCGAATGCTTTTAAATTTACTGAGGAAGGAGGTGCGATAAAGCTTAAATTAAATACGTTTGAGAAAGACAACCAACCTACATTATCTATTACAGTAGAAGATAATGGTTTAGGAATTGACGAAAAATCGATCAGTAAAATATTTGATAGATTTTATCAGACAGGAAATGCAAATTCTATCAGAATCTCAGGTTCTGGCATCGGGTTATCTATCGCAAAAGAAATTATCGAGGTGCATGAAGGATCACTATCTGTAACAAGTAAAGAAGCTGTAGGAACTACATTTGTGATCGAATTGCCAATGAAAACAGTCGAAAATAATACGTCTGAAGTCCTTCCTGAAAACTATTTTATTGAAGATGTAAATCTAAAACAGGATGAAGAAGAAAATCAGAACATAGAAGGAGCTAAGATTTTGATAGTTGAAGACAACACTGATATTCGAAACTTTATCATCAATTTATTTGAAGGGTCTTGTGAAGTGTTGGATGCAGAAAACGGGCAGGAAGCTCTAAATATCATAAAGAAAGACAAAGAAATAGATCTTATTATTAGTGATATCATGATGCCAGTTATGGATGGACTGGATTTCTGTAAGCATGTTAAGAAAGATCCCGATACATGGCATATTCCAATATTCTTATTAACGGCAAGAACGTCTACTTCTCATGAATTAGAAGGCCTTGAGTATGGTGCAGATATGTACATTACCAAGCCATTTAGTCCTGCGGTCCTTAAGAAAACAGTATACAATACATTAAAACATAGAAAAAGGTTATCGACGATGTACAATGATGTTATCAAGTTGCAAAAACCGATTTCGTTGTATGAAGAAGAAAAAGAAGGAGAGTTCTTAAAAGAGATGGTAACAATTGTAGAAAAGTATCTGAGTTCGCCAGATTTTAAAGTACATACTATTGTTACAGAAATGGGGATGTCACAATCTGTGTTATATAAGAAACTTAAGGAAGTGACAGGTAAATCTATCATCGAGTTTGTGAAAGACATACGTATGAGAAAAGCTGGAGAACTACTTCTGAAAGGCGATAAAAAAGTATTTGAGATAGCTGATGAAGTAGGTATTGGCGACATTAAATATTTTAGAAAATGTTTCAAAGAGCATTACGGTATGTCATCGACTGAATACATGAAAAAAATGAAAAGTTTCTCTGAAGAAACACAAGAATAAAGGGAAAAACACCTTGTGGAATATAATACTACAAGGTGTTTTTGTAAATGGTTATTTCATTTTTAAGAGGGGGCATTTTAGTTAATACTCCATTTGCAAGAATCCTCACCCCAAAAATCATTAGGTGTAAATTATACTTGTATAAAGAAATTTTAGAGCACTTATTTTTTTATATAATGAAAGAATTATTATTAATAAACATACTGGTATTCATCTCCATTATGTCAGGGTCTGCTCAGAATAAAGCTGACAAACCTAATATCTTATGGATTACCTTTGAGGATACATCTCCTCATATGATATATGATAATCCGGCGGCAAAAACTCCTGTAATGGATAAGATGGCTGAAACAGGTATCCGATTTAATTCTGCTTTTTCAACAGCAACAATTTGCTCGGCATCTAGGTCTGCAATTATAACAGGTCTACATGCGACTTCTATTGGTACAGGTAATCACCGTTCAAAAGTCAACTTACCTAGTCAAGTGAAAGGCTTTCCTTACTACTTAAGAAAGGAAGGGTATTATACCACGAATAACAAGAAGAAAGACTACAATGTGATGAAGACTCCAGCTTTCACAAAAGAAGCATGGGACGAATCAAGTGGAAATGCTCATTGGAGAAATCGTCCAACTAAAAAAACACCTTTCTTTAGTGTCTTTAATATCATGTATTCTCATGCGAGCCGTAAGTTTGTAAATCCTGAGAAAAAATACATTGAGGAGGTATATAATAATCTTCCAGAAGAATTTAGAACAACACCGGAAGAAGTGGTACTGCCAGAGTATATAAAAGATACGCCTAAAATGCGTAAACATTTTGCTAGAATTTATAATTGTATCAACTATACAGATTATACGATTGGAAAAATATTAGATGAATTAAAGAAAGACAAGCTAGAAGATAATACGATTGTATTTATCTATTCTGACCATGGAGAAGCGATGCCTCGAGGGAAAGGAAATGGCTTGAATACAGGACATAGAGTGCCTCTTTATGTATATGTTCCTAAGAAATACCAAGGACTTACTCCATTTAAGTCGGGAAAAGCAACGGATCAGGTAATGAGTTTTGAAGATTTAGGTCCTACTGTATTATCGTTAGCTGGTGTAGAAATTCCATCACATATGGAAGGAGGAAACTTCTTATCTTCTTCTTTTAAGAAAGAAATGTTTTATGGTGCAAAAGACGGAACAGACGATGCTAGAGATATCACAAGAGAAGTTTCAGACGGGCGTTTTATCTATTCTAGAATTTACAATCCAATTTTACCAGAGCTACAATACAAGCATTACACAGGGCATTCAAAGATCTATGTTACCATGAGAGATGATCTTTGGAAAAATCGATTAAAAGGATTTCAAAAGTCAATTTTCACAGAAGAAAGAGCTTACGAAACACTTTATGATTTAAAGAATGATCCTTGGGAAATGAATAACCTTGCTGATGATCCTGAATTTAAGGAGCAATTAGAAAAAATGAGAGCATTCTGCCAAGAGCAAATTTTAGCGACTAGAGATCTTCAATTTATGCCTTCAGGGGAGATGCTTAGGTTAGATAAAGAATCAGGATTAACACCATTTGAATATAAAACGGATGAGGAGATCTATCCATTAAGTAAGATTCTTCCTATTGCAGAGTTAAGTGGAAAAGGCAAAGAAGTTATCGAGCAACAAGTGGAAGCATTGAATGACAATGAAGATTTGGTACGTTATTGGGCTTTATTTGGTTTGAAAAATCAAAAAGAAGATGCTGAACCATATCTTGATAAGATTATTAAGATGATGGAAAATGACAAAGCAGCTTTTAATAGAATTGAGGCGGCTACTATTGTACATGCTCTGAAAAGAGACGATGCTTCTAAAGCAGTTCTTAACAAATATGCATTGAGTACAGATATGTTTTACCAATGGTATGCGTTAAGAAATATCCAAGATTACTTACCAAATCAACTTGATTTTGTAGATACTTACAATACAGCTTTGAGTAAGCTCAAACCTAACAAGAGTTTACCTGAAGATTTGAAGAATGTGAGGTTTGATGTATTTGATACTTGTAAAGGAGCATTATATATGATCAAACAAAAGCAGAAGTATAATTTATTACCTGCTCAAGCAAATTAAGATAAGATGATTCTACCCTTATTGATATAGGGGTAGAACTTAAAAATATAAGTATGAAAGTTATATTATTACTAACGGCACTATTTAGTGTTACGTGGGCTCACTCGATGTCTTTGAATGATTCAACAACTGTAGCAGTTTTCGATGAAGAAGAGCCGAATAGTAGTTATGTCAAATCAAAGATCAATATAATTACTAAAAACCCTATTAAACTTCATCAAGGATTTGCAGGATTCAATATGCGTATTGGAGATACACCTTGGACATATAATAATCCGGTGTTTAGAAAGGGTGTCCAACAAGCCAATCCAGGTTTTTTACGATACTTTTCAGGAACAAGAAACGATTATCTAGATTTCAATACAGGATTATATATTGAAGAGCATCATGAACAAATTAAAAGTGCCAACAAAGAAGATGGTGACGATGGGTGGAAGGAAAAGGTTCCCAATGATATAAAATGGGTAAATGGAAAAATTCCAAATAGATTGTCTGATATGTATGATCTGTGTGGATCTGTGGGCTCAAGGCTAATCATTACGCTTAACCCTTTTGTACAATCTCCGGAAGAGGTAAAGACTTTTATTAAGTTTATTAAGGACAATAATATCATTGTTGAGGCTTACCAATTGGCTAATGAACCGCAATTATATAGAAAACCGAAGGGAAAATATTTCTTCAAAAATGGCGAAGACTTTGCCTATAAAGTAGATGAAATTATAAAAGCGGTAAGAGAAATTGATCCCGACGCTAGAATAGCTCATAACTATGCCTTTGATAATATTTCCTCAGGAAAATGGGCTGAAGGGATTAAGAAGTATCATAAAGAGAATGGAAGAAACTGGGACTATGTATCTATGCACTCTTATTTATTCTTTGGAACAGGTAATAAGGATTATGACAAAGAATTAGAAAGAATCAGAACAAGAATCAGGAAATTTACAAGTGATGATTTCTTTGATGGCAGATTTACAAAAACATCGTGGGAAGATTCTAAACTGATCATTACGGAATTTAGTTTATGGAACAAGACAGTGCGATATACTCATGCGTACGGTAACTTGTTCAATCCGGAGTACTTAATGAGAATGTCTGTTCAGCCGAGAGCTTACATGATTGGTAATCACTATCTGGGTGAGGCTATAAGAGCAAAAAATAAGTACAAAAATAAAATATTTGAGGCGTATAATAATCACGAA
This sequence comes from Flammeovirga agarivorans, assembly GCF_012641475.1. NCBI lineage: Bacteria > Pseudomonadati > Bacteroidota > Cytophagia > Cytophagales > Flammeovirgaceae > Flammeovirga > Flammeovirga agarivorans. The sequence goes on from NZ_JABAIL010000006.1 coordinate 335,776, forward strand.
CATTTTGATCCAAGTAATCTACCTAACAGTTACACTGCTCGAGAGGAAAAAGTTGCATTAGGACATATCTATGGAGTATTAAATAACAGTGATCAAAGCTATATCACAAAGATTTCGGGTTCTGCTAAAGTTTCCGCTCAAGAAGAAGAGGTGGATGCATTGTACGCAGTAGGTTATAGAGGAAATGAAAGGGTCGATTATCTAATGGTTGTCAATACTTCTAATAAGGGCCATAAGGTACAAGTAAAATTAGATGGTACACTTATCGATAAAAAGTTAGCGATCAAATATTCATATGGAGAAACTCCTCAGGGCGAAATATTACATGGAGAGGAAAATGCTATTAGTAGTGAAAAAGTGACAATTCGTCCTTATAGCGTTACCATTATTTCTTGGCCGAAAGATCAATTACCAACTCCAAAACCAACAAGAATATATTCTATTCGCCATGAGAAGAATGCTGCCACTTTAAAATGGTGGAAAAGAAATACCGCAGATGAGTATATCATCAAGTACGGCACCTCAAAAAATAACCTTAATCAAACTGTTAAGGTGAAAGGAGTAGAAACAAAGACAATAAATGGGTTAGATCATAGCAAAGAGTATTTCTTTTCTGTTGTAGCTAAAAATCAATCGGGAAGTAGTGAGTCTTCTAATATTGTCAATACCAAAGTGAATAAGCCTGATGCACCAAAATTAGTGCGTTCTTACAAATACGATGGAAAAGTGATTGTACATTGGGAGTCGGTTCCTTTTGCCAATAGTTATAAGGTACAGTATAAGACTAAAAACGGTGACTTTTCTGAAGAAGTAGACGCTAAAAACATTACAGGTTATGTTATTGAAAAACTAATAAATAACATTGAATATGAAATAAGTGTAACTGCTTATAATGGAAATGGCAATAGTCAATCATCGAATGTGTTTAATGTGACTCCCTCTGGGAATATTCCATGGACACCTTATTGGTTGAGAGTTTCAAATGAAAAAGGTGAAGGAGTAAAATTAAAATGGCAACCTTCTGATAATAATAAAGGAGGGAAGTACTCGGTATATTACTGTCCATCTCCTTGGGATGAGTCTTCTTATGAGTTAATGGCAGAAGGGCTAACATCACCTGAATTTGTAGATACAAAGGAAAGATCGGGCAATAGATGGTACTACAGAGTGAAATCAGTTACAGAAGATGGAGCAAGTAATTTCTATTCTAACATTGCCACATTTACGACGAAAAAGAAAAATACAAAGTAATAATACTATGTGTTCTGTTTTCATTCTATTCGAAAATAGAAAGACATTTCAATTAAGATGTGTGATTTAAATTATAATCCTCCTTTTTTAGGAGGACTACTTTTTACCACTCCATCTTAATAGTTGAACAAACGAAATAAGAAAATGAGAAGAGTAATATTTTATATAGGTGTAGTTTATTTATTATTGAATACCGGATGTACTAAAACAATTACTTCCAGTACTCAACAAAATAAAGAAGTACTAAAACCTAATATCATTTTTGTGTATTTTGATGATCTCGGTTTTGGAGATATTGGTGTAAATGGTGCTGACAAAAACTTAAAAACACCTCACCTTGATGCTTTGGCTTTAGGTGGGATTAACTTTAAAAATGGGTATGCTACTTCAGCCACTTGTACACCATCAAGGTATGCAGCATTTACAGGGCAATACCCATGGAGAAAAAATGCACAGATTCTTCCAGGATCTGCACCAATGCTTATTGATACTACTCAAGTTACATTACCTAAGATGCTTCAATCTGCAGGATACACTACAGGTATTATTGGGAAATGGCACTTGGGGCTTGGAACAAATGATAAAGATTGGAACAGGCCAATTTATCCTGGACCTAATGAGGTCGGATTTGACTTATCTTATATTTTGGCAGCGACTCAAGATAGGGTGCCAACCGTATATATTGAAGACGGTAATGTAGTAAATTTAGATCCGAATGATCCAATTGAAATTAACTACAAAGAAAATTTCGATGGACAGCCTACAGGTAAGAGTCACCCTGAACTTACTTCAATGAAATGGCATCATGGACATAATGCTTCAATCATAAATGGTATTCCAAGAATTGGTTATATGAAAGGTGGTAAAAGTGCCACCTGGAGTGATATAGATATGGCTGACCATTTCTTAGCTAAAGTAAAAAGCTTTATTGTTGAAAATGCTAATGGAGAGAAACCCTTTTTCTTAACTTATACTATGCAGCAACCTCATGTTCCTAGAACTCCACACCCTAGATTTGTAGGAAAATCGGGTATGGGACCAAGAGGAGATGTAATTATTGAAGCGGATTGGTGTATTGGTGAATTAATGAAAACGATTCGCCAACAAGGTATCGAAGAGAACACACTAATTATTCTATCTTCCGACAATGGACCAGTACTTAATGACGGGTATTATGATGAAGCGGTTGAATTATTGGGGCAGCATGATCCAAACGGTGGACTTAGAGGTGGAAAGTATTCATTATTTGATGCAGGGGCACATGTTCCTTTTATCACTTATTGGAAAGGTAAAATACAGCCAAGCACATCAGATGCATTAGTGTGTCAGGTAGATTTATTTGCCTCACTTGCAGATCTTGTTGGTAGTCATCAAAAAGCTCAAGATTCAGAAAATGTGATGGATGCTTTCCTAGGGAAATCTTCAGAAGGAAGAGAATCTTTAATATTAGAGGCAAGTACCAAAACATCATATCGAAAAGGTGATTATGTATTGATACCAGCTTATAAAGGAAAGAAGGTGAATAAGAAGGTGAATATTGAGTTAGGGAATTCTCCAGAAATGGCTCTTTATAATTTAAAGCTAGATCCCTCTCAGAAAAAAAATATTGCAGAGGATAATCCGGAGCTAGTGAAAACACTATACAATGAGTATTTGATCAAAAGAGGAATTCAACCAAAGAATATGAAATAACTCTTTTAGTTAGAATGCTACAAAAATTAAGGTCACTATAACCATGTAGTTATAGTGACCTTAATTTTTGGTTTAAAAAAAGACCTCATCAATGATAAGGTCCTTTACTTTACAATATTTTTATGAAATGAAATGAAAATATCTGCTACTTTCATAATTTTTTTACCTAATACAAACTTAGCCAATAGAAGGTAGATATAAGAAACAATTTAGTTTCTATAAAGGGTCTAATTATTCATTCTATTTGAAATACTTAATCAATGTATTTCAAAAGGTCGATTATAAGATAAAAGATACTTTATAAAAACATAATAACCCATTAATAATCAATCAGTTTATGAGAATAAATAAAATTCTATGCTATTATAAATTCCTGATAATAAATAATTTAAAATTGAAAATGAATTCATCCCCTCTTTTCAACTAAATATTTTCCATTTCAAGATCAACCGATGTCATATTTACACTTATTAAGCTAAATACGTATTTACTAACTGTACATTAAATAAATAGTAGAAATGAAAAGAATTTTACTCTTTTTATTTACAATCTTACTTCTGATTGTAAATAAAAAAACAGAGGCAAATGATGGTGCCTTTAAAAAAATAACTAATCAATTCAATCTTTTTTATAGTAATGAATATCAAAATTGTTTTGTCGTAGAGGAAAGCTTTGATACCTCAAATTTACCTACAAATTGGGTAGAGTATTCTTCTTCTGCTCAGGTCTATACAAACAATGGCTTCTTAGTATTGGACCGAAAAGAAATTGGAGGAAACACGGTTACTCCAAAAGTATCCTATACCATCGAAGAATTACTAGAAGAGAAGTATTCTATTGAATTCAGTTTTTCCTGCTCAAAAAATTACTTCGTAAACAGAGTAGATTTTTTAACAGATGAAGGGAAGTATCTCTTTTCCCTTAAAATCGGAAACCTTTCTGAATACAACATCATTTATGATATTGATCTTAGTGGTGAAAGGCCAACTACTTTTCCAGTTGAAAATAAACTTTTGGCTTCAAATATTGAAAAAGAAACACTTTATCAGGTAACTCTAGAGTTAGATGCAAATAACACACTTGGAATTTATATCAATGACCAATTAGTCAAAAGTAATATAGCATTACCTCTAATTGATTTAAAAACATTGAAGCAAGTGAATTTTGAGTTTAACTCTGCTTATCAGAATAATGGTCTATTCAGAATAGGAGATTTTAGTATTGAAAATAAAACAGAGTATTCGTTACTCAATACATCGATCGCAGAAGCAGAGAGTTTTCTTGCTTCTGTAACTATTGGAGAAAACCCAGGCGAGTATTACCAAACTGAAGTCTCAAATTTTCAAAAGGTAATTGATGAATGTAAGCTATTGGTATCGAATTGTGCTTTACAACTTGAGGTAGACAACCAACTAAAGACATTAAATACGGCGAAAGCGGTTTTTGAGAAGAGTGTAATTCCTGATTTTGGGTTGCCAATATCAAAAGATCGAGAATGTATACTTATTCAAGAAGACTTTGAAATAACAGAACTCACATATGAATGGACCAATGACTCAAAAAATAAAGAGCAACTCTATGTTAGTAATGGACAATTAGTTTTCGATAGAATGGAAATTGATGGAGCCATCAAATCACCCAGAACTACATATTCTTTGGAGAAGTCATTGGAAGATAATTATCGTATAGATTTTACAGTTGGAGCTAATCTTAGTGAAATTAATACGAGAATAGACTTTTTATCCTTGAATAATAAGTACCTCCTCAGTTTGAAAGTAGGTAATCAATCGAACATTACTTTTGATTATACCAATGATGGAACAAAGCCAACGGTTTTCCCTTCATCAAATAAATTATTACCTACGACTTTTATCAATGACAGAGAGTATCAAATCACTTTGGTTCAAAAAAGCAATCATCAATTAGATATTTATATTAATGGCCAATTAAGAAAAGAGAATATTGTTTTAGCTGATGACATTAGTTTGGATAAGATTTACTTCGATTTTAACTACTCAGTTGGAACAGGTGTTTTTACTGTAAATGATTTATCAATAGTAGATTATATTCAACAAGAGGAGTTTGAAAAAAGGATAATTGTTGCTCAAGCTTTATTAAATCAAACTTCGATTGGAACCAAGCAAGGTCAAATCGTTGCCACAGATTTTACTAGGTTAGAAACAGAAGTCAATAAGTCTCTTGAGTTAATAGAAACTCAATGCCCTTCACAGCAAGAAATAACTTTACAGCATCAGAATTTAGAAATTGTAATTTCAGCTTTTGAAGCCAATATTATTGATGATTCTGGTATTTATGAATGTAACAATCTATATCATGAAACATTCAGTAATGTAGCTGTACCTAATGAGCACCTTAGTGTGAATTCTGCAGATCATGTCTATGTAGAAAATGGTCATTTGGTAATGGAAAGAAAAAAAGTAAACAACAGTTACTTAACTCCCGAAGTGACTCAGACAGTTCCTACTATTAATGGCGATGAGTCGTATAAAGTTGAATTTTCTTTTTCCTCATCAAAGAATTCTGTAGGGAATAAAATTGATTTTATAACCTCCTCAGGTCTTCATCTTATTAGTTTAGTTTTGGGGAACGTTGCTGAGAAAAATATTTTTTATGCTATCTCAGAAGATGGAAATGAAGTGACAAACTTCCCATCAGATCAGCAACTATTGGATGAACTCTATGAGAAAAATACCAACTATAAAATTGAATTGTTTTTTTATAGTAATAACACTGTAGACATCAGTATTAATAATTCCATAAGAGCAGAAGGGATTGCATTGTCTCCTCAAAAAAATGAGCCGCTTCATCAGGTGAAATATTCCTTTTTTAATGCATACAGCAATACCGGTTTTTTCTATTTTGATGATTTAAAAGTAGCTACAATCACAAATTATAGTAAGTTACAGAAAGAGATATTCAACGGATACTTATTATTAGAAAAAGTATCCATTGGTAATAATTATGGAGAATATCCCGAACAGTCTGCGGATGCCTTTAGAGCCTCTCTTGATGCTTCTAATGAATTATTAAGAACATGTATTTCTAGTTTGAATATAGATGCGGAAGTTGAAAAAACAAAAGTTGCCTACTCCTCATTCTTAAATTCAATACAACTTTATACCCCTGGACAAAATTGTCGGGTATTGGAAGAGTATGACTTTGTTGATTCTACTTTGCCTTCAAACTGGGTGGATACCAATCCAAATGATTGCATTTATATCCAAGATGAACAATTGGTTTTGGAAAGAAAAGCGTCTTCTGACGGAAGTGTTAAAACGCCAAAACTGACCTACACTATTGAAGAACAATTGGGCGATGATTACAGTATCATGTTTGAGTTCAATGCCTCAAAAAATACAATGATCAATCGATTAGACTTTTTATCTAATACAGGTGAGTATCTTTTAAGTCTTAAAATTGGTGATAAGAGTAATATTACGTATGCAATTAGTGAAAATGGTAATCGACCGACAACTTTTTCAAATGATTCGAAGTTATTAGAGACTAATTTCACAAAGGAAACGAAGTATGGAGTACTTCTTAATTTGAAGCAAGGTAATCTGCTAGATATAAGTATTAATGGTTATAAAAAATTTGAAAATATACCTCTTTTTACTTCCTATAAAGACTTAGAAAATATAAAGTTTGATTTTAATTCTGCATATGAAAATACAGGACTTTTTTATCTAGATTACTTCTATGTATTGAATGGGAATAAACCAAGTATTATAACTGATATTAAAAGCAATATTAATACTACAGAGCAGTTTATTTCAACAATAGTTGTTGGAGATGAAATAGGTTCATACCCAAAATATGAGGTGGATTATATACAGAATCAACTGTTATTAATGAAATCAACTTTATATCAATGTGACGCTTCTATTAGTGAGTTAGATAGTATAAATAATCAACTATTTGTAGACAAAGAACAACTTTTACAAAGTAAGATATATAAAAATACAGAGGTGAAACTGTCTATTGATGCAGAAGATATTTTGGCTCATAAAAATCCTTTGTGGTTTGGGGGAAATAATATCTTTAGTGATGCAGGTCAAGGGATATGGGACGTAGAAAATAATGAAGCCAACCAAGATGTAATTGAGAGAGCAAAATTTACGGGTGCTTCCCTTTATCGTTTTCCAGGAGGAACCATGGCCAACCTTTACCATTGGAAAAATGCAATTGGTCCAGTCGAAGATAGGAAACCCAATTTATATGCTCATAATGATGCAAGACCTGCAGGGAATGAGTTTGGCCCAGATGAGTTTGGTAAGCTTTTACAAACGACCTTTATTGATAAAGGAGTGATGGTTATTGCTTTCCAATACGAAACACCAGAAGATGTTGCAGACTATGTTGAATATATGAATGCTGAAGTAGGGGAAAACCCAAATGGTGGAATAGATTGGGCGGCAGTTAGAGCACAAAATGGCAGTTTTGAACCTTATAATATCAAATATTGGGAAATAGGAAACGAAGTATACGGTAATTGGGAATTGAGTGTCTTTAATTATCCCTACGACGGAGATGAAATTAGAGGTGGTGATCGTATTCTTGGAGGAAAGGCAAAACACTATGTAAGAGGAGGAAGCAAAGCATTCACCAATCAATTGGCTTGTGCTGATACTTCTTGGGTAGCTGATCAGTGTACAACGACAGGAATGGCTTCACAAAAGCTATATGTAAAATTTGCACCGGTTAAATTATCTGAAACCTTCCGTTTAAGCATTAACGATATCACTTGGAGTAGAGTAGATAATTTTGATAATTCGACTGCGTCTGATCTTCATTATACGGTAGACAGTAAAACTGGTGAAATTGTATTTGGTGATGGAATACAAGGAGCAATACCTCCAGTAGGCTATAACGTAGTTTTAGATTATACCTCAGGAGACCATGCTACTTTTTCAGATTATTATGATGCGATAAAGTCAGTTGACCCATCGGTAACTGTGATTAGCTGTTTTGAAAAAGAAGACTTCTATAAACTAATGGCAGAGGATAATAAACCTTATGATGGGGTAGCCTATCACTATTACCCAAATAATCATGCTAAAGACCTACCGGATAGTGTACAGCACAAACGTAGTATTTGGGAAGGCCTAAATTGGAAAAATAAAATAGCAGCTCACAAGAAGTACCTTACCAAATATAATAATCCTACCATCATTCCAGAAAATGTTAAGTTTCATATGACAGAATATGGAGCAAGGAAAACCTATCTTGGTATACCTTTAATTTCAACCTTATTTTATGATGTAGTGAATACCTATTCGGATGATTTAGGGTTATCTTTGATTCACTCTTACTTTAAAAATGACAACACTCCAATGGTAGATCCTAGGGGAGAATATACTAGTGCTAAAGCGATGGCTTATCATCTTTTTACTCATTTACATCAAGATACTTTTGTAAAAGTGAATTATACGGGCGATAGCTACGAGTATAATGGGTTTACTATTAATAAGACGTATCCTACAGCAAGTATCAATCAAGATTCTACTGTCTTCTCTTTACTCTTGCCAAATACCACAGATGACGAGAAGTTAAATATACAAGTAGATATTACCAATTACCCTTTTTATGATAAGGATAGTGTGGTGTTGAAAAAATGGGTGGTTAAAACGGATGATGTATTATTAAGCAATTCGATTGCAGAACCAGATAATATTCTTCTTGAAAAGGTAGAGAATTTATCTATTGAAGCAGATAGTTCGATTACTTTTGAAGTTGCTCCTGCAACTACTGTTGTGTATCAATGGATAGTAAAAGAAAATGATTACGATACCCTGATCACTGTCAAAGATATTGTGATCGACCAAGATACTGTAGTAGGAGATTTTATTATTGAAGATCAATTTAACGTCACAGTATCAAATAATGCTACCCTTGAAATTGTGGGTGATTTAACTGTTGATGGAAACTTAACCATTGAGTCAGGAGCTTCATTAATAACTTACCAAGGTAATCGAAAAGGGCTGGTTAATATTGAAAGAAAACTTCCTGTTAAAAATAGTGAGTATACTTTATTTGGTTACCCAATAAAAAGTAATCAACGTATTCAATTTGACTCATTAGGTGAATATGTCTATCAATATAATGAAAGTGGTCAATGGGAATCTGTTTTGTCCAATAGTTCTATGTTAGGAGAAGGATATGCTATTTCTGGCAACGATAGTATTACTTTGAGGGGAATACCGAATGATGGTAAAATAGTGGTAGATGTCTCTAATACCAATGATGGATGGAACCTGTTAGCCAACCCATATCCTTCGGCAATTTCAGTAGATGCTTTTCTAAAACATAATGTGAATTTAGTACAAGCGGTGTATTTGTTATATGATACTTCTAGCAATGGTAAGATAGAGACTTCTGATTTTATCATTGTCAATGGAGTTGGGATTTTAGCTCAAAATTCAAATGATAACAGTACAAATTACAATCGTCATTTAGGAACTACTCAGGGATTTTTTGTGAAACTCTTTGATATTTCATCAGCTGATATGGTAGAGTTTAAAGAGGAAATGAGAGTTGCTGGCCATAATTCTGAGCAAAGCTCTTTTAGAGAAAAGCAAAAGCCTTTTACTTCCTTTACACTCGAATTGAGTACTGCAACACAATCAAATAGAACAATGATTGGACTTACAGATGATGCTTCCTTTGGTATAGACCGTCAATTTGATGCAGAAAGCTTTGGAGAAAAAGATTTTAAGATCACTACTTTGATAGAAGAGAAGGAATATTCTATTCAAGGTATTCCAAGACATTTTGAAAGTACAGTGTTAAAGCTTTCTATTCAATCAAATCAAGAAGGGAAACATACCATCTCACTTCAACACCTTAATATGCTATCGGATATATATCAGTGGATATTGATAGATCAGAAATTGAAATTAGAATATCCGCTAACATCCGAAAATGCGTACACTTTTGATCATGACTTTAAAGACAGTCAAAATCGATTTATACTTAGGGTGGAAAATTCATTCGCTGATTTAAATGAGTTGGAGACCATAAAATTAACATCAAGTGGTATTATTGGGCTAAATCCATCTTCTGCCTACTCTATTAAAATCTATGATGTATTAGGGAATCTATTATACTTTTCTGAATTGAAAAATGTAATCAAAGTCCCTTACAATTTCAGAAAAAACAAGTTTTATATTATCAATATTAATGATCATCAATTTAAAACGATCTTCCATTAATTAGACATAATAGCTTAACAATAAGGTTTGTACTACTACAAACCTTATTGTTTTCTAGTAGCAAATCACCGATTACAATACATTACAGTAAGATGTACACTTATAGATGATTTTACCCCCTTTTAAAAACTAAAAAAGAGCCTCTTTTTCATTGTTGAACCTTGATATTTGATGTGTAAATGGAATTAAATGTTCTTTTTACATTTTAGTTTTTTGTACGAACTATCATTTTTTTATGAAACAGATATTATTACTTTTTTGCTCATTAATACTGGCTTACACAAGCTTTGCTCAGAGCCCAGTGACCATTACTTACTCCTTCGATAATCGTTTTGATGGACAAACTACAGGACTTTCTTCTTCCAATATTATCTACCCACAAAGGGCTATTATTGGTGGTACAAAATTGAATAAAATTGGTACTGTTATAGATGATACTGATAGGGTAGTTGCTCAAACAGTAATCGATAATAACAATGCAACGAATTACAAGACGACCTTTTTTAGGTTTGATATTCATACTGCAAGTGGTGTAAAATTCAAAATCAATAAAATAAGCGTTATCCAAAAATCTGAAATAGCTGGAGATCCAAATGCTATTGACGAAGAAGGGAATGGTGATACCTATAGATTTAGAATAGGTACAGCTTTAAATGGAGCAACACCAGATAATACAGATAGTAACCAATCTTCTGATAATATCTTGTTTTCTGATCAATACACAGAAACAGAGTATATTCCAGGTGAAGGATTTAATTATGCTCAGAATAAGGAATCGATCTCAGTGTATTTAACAGGTAGAGGGGAAAGAGTAGGAGGAAACCCAATTCCTGAGGAAGATGGGGGTGGCGTCTATGAAGATGACAAATTTAATTGGTTTGTAGATCAAGTAGTGATCGAAGGCGAATATGTTCAAGGTTTAAACTTGCCCAACTTTAAAGTGGAGTATGCCTTTAATCAAAACAACGGTGACAATACAGACCAAATGAAAGCTGTTTCTTCCAATCCTAATAAAATCAATGGAACGGAAGCCTACAGACAAAAAGGTTCATCTCAAAATAAAAAAGAAAATACTTTTACTTTAGTTTTGGCGGATAATGATAATAACTTAGGCTATAGCCCAACAAACCGCACAGGGCTTGCTTATTCTTTAGTGGCAAGTGATGGTTATAAGGCTATGATCCATAATTATCAATATAAAGTAGCTGGTTCAGGTGAATTTGGTTCGTCTAGAGCACACAGAACAGCTGTTTACAGAGATGCTACTAGAGATGGAGCAGGTATTAAAGTAGACAATAATCATTTTGAATTTGGTACTACTATTTTGGCTGGACTTGGTGTTTGGGGAGAAAGCGTTAAAGGGATTAACTATGCATCTGTTTTCTTTAAAGATAATTTTGTATTTGATGGAGAACATTCATTTCTAATTTCAGCGAATAGAACAGGAAATATAGACGGGACTTCTCAAAAAGAAAGAATTACTTTCGATCACTTAACGATTAGAGGTACAATAATTCCAACGAATGCTTATTCATTAGTACAAGAATTGCTAGCTGGTCAGGATTTATTTATCAATGCAGAGGTAGGCGAAGGAAAATACTCACAAGAAGCAATTGATAGGTATATCACAACTCTTCAAGCGGGTGTTGATTTTGCCTTTGATGAATCGAAAACTCCAGAAGAATTAGAAAGAAAGCGAGTAGAAATCGAAGCTTTGAATCAGGTATTTGTAAATAATTCGAAGCCAACAGCAAATGTTGCTTCATATACAACTAACATTAATGAAGATCTCTCTATTACATTGGAAGGGAGTGATTCTTCTGATGATAAAATATCATATATCATAATAGATCAATCAGGAAACGGTATTCTATCCGGTGATTTACCTCAGCTGACATATTCACCAAATACTGATTTCGAAGGTGAAGATACATTTACATTTAAAACATTTGATGGTATTGAATATAGTGATGTCGCAACAATTTCTGTAACTGTTGAAGGACTCCCCAATACGGCCCCAGTAGCGAATACCGGTACAGCAACAGTTACTTCAGGTGAGACGGTAGAAATTACATTGACAGGCAGTGATACAGACGAAGATATGCTTTCATATATTATAGTAAGTCAACCCGAAAATGGTATATTATCGGGTGAAGCTCCTAATGTTACATATACTCCTGATGCTGATTTTGTAGGCGAAGATACCTTTACATTTAAAGTAAATGATGGTACAGAAGATAGTGAAACAGTAACAGTTATAATCACAGTTGAAGCAGCAGCTCCTGTAAATACGGCCCCAGTAGCGAATACCGGTACAATTACAGTTACTTCTGGAGAGACGGTAGATATTACTTTAAGTGGCAGCGATGCAGACGAAGATATACTTTCATATATTATAGTAAGTCAACCAGAAAACGGTACATTATCGGGTGAAGCCCCTAATGTTACATATACACCTGATGCTGATTTTGTAGGCGAAGATACTTTTACATTTAAAGTAAATGATGGTACAGAAGATAGTGGCACAGCAACAGTTACAATCACTGTAGAGGCAGCAGCTCCTGTAAATACCGCCCCAGTAGCGAATGCTGTTACAGCAAAAGTTACTTCAGGAGAAACGGTAGATATTACTTTAAGCGGCAGTGATGCAGATGAAGATATACTTTCATATATGATCGTAAGTCAACCAGAAAACGGTACATTATCGGGTGAAGCCCCTAATGTTACGTATACACCTGATGCTGATTTTGTAGGCGAAGACACTTTTACCTTTAAAGTAAATGATGGTACAGAAGATAGTGGAACAGTAACAGTTACGATCACAGTAGAAGCTCCGCAGGTAACAAATATTGATGATCATCCTACCCCTTCATTATCACTTAAAACTACTCTTCATAAAGTAATCATTAGTGAGAATGCTCAGGAAAATCAACAAGTATTAATTTTAATTATGGACTTAACAGGTAATGTATTATTTGAAGAGACCGTAATTGTTGGAGCGAATTCAACTTTCGAACTTCCATTTAGATTCAAAAAGAACTTATTATACCTTTTAAGCATTAATGGTTCTAAGGATCGTCTGATGAATAAAGTCCTATTCCATTAATAAGAATCTATTGACGATATACTCATTTGTTGTTATATTAATTCGTGTAAAATCAGTTAAAGGCTAGGCATATTTGCTTAGCCTTTTTCTATTTTGATCGTATATATTTTCTTTGATGTACACATACAAAACATTTAAAATTGTATTATTGAAATGTAAAAAAACTGTTTAATAGTAAACATAATAATTGATATGAATTACAAGAGGTTATTTTTCGTCATACTTTCTATTTTTGGACTTAGTTCTTGTGAGTCTTACGAAGATTACCTTACTGACTTTGATTATTCAACAGTATACTTTCCCTACCAAAGACCTGTGAGAACATCCATTGTAGATAGTGAAGAGAAAATTCATGTAGGTGTAGTATTAGGAGGGGTGAGAGAAAACGAAAAGCGAATTATTTCTAAATTCGAAATACAACCTGAGTTATTAGAAAATACCCCATGGAAATTATTACCCAATGAATATTATACTTTAGGGCATGATTCAGAAATGATGATAGAACCAGGTTCCTTCCAAGGGTTAATTGAAGTAAAATTGAATGATTTATTCTATCAAGATACCCTTACTCTAGATAATTATTATGCATTACCATTTAAGATATTAAGTTCAACCGCTGATTCAATTATTGTTGGAGATACAGATAGGGGTGTAGCTTCAAGGGATTATATGATTCCAGTATTTAAATACATCAATACATTAGAAGGCAATTGGTATCATCAAGGAGAAGATATCATGTTTAATACAATTGGAGATACGCTTTATCATCAAGTATACAGGAACAAAGATCTAGTAAAAAATAAAGTGACCTTTTTCAAAACGGAATCTAGGTATGAAATCTCTACAAATACTGTAGGTGGTGCTGAAAATGGGGAAATAATACTCCACTTTGGAAACAATGAAGAAGTGATAATTTCTCCCACAGAGGTTTCAAATATTCAAGAAATCACAACCAATATGGCCCGCTATCAGCAAGATGGAAAAGTTTTATTTCTAGATTACAATTACCAAGATCTAGATGGTTATAGACATCAAGTAAAAGATACCCTAACATTCAGAAATCTTGATATAACATTAGAGTTATGGGAGGTAAGTGAATAGATTTACACTTTACAAATAACTTGATTCTCTCTATTATTTTAATGGAGAACTTAACTCCCATAATCTTAAATAATTCTCCTTGTTTACATATAATCATCCCATCTGATAAATACTATGATTAGAATAATTTATATGCTACACTGATATTAAAGGTATTTAGTGATTGAGGTTGATAGGGAGTATTGGATGTTCTTGCTTGGCAACTGTAATTTGCCATAAAGGAGAGTCTCTTCAATTGATATCCTAAACCGATCATCCAGCCTAAATACATGGAATTATCATTATTATATACCCCTGTTTGAATTTCGTTTTGTATTCTTCCATGAGATGTAGTGACACCAGTTCTAATAAAGAAGTCTTCATTTGGTAGAATAAATTTTATTCCCAAAGTATGATTAAATAAGTAAGACATCATTAGGTTGTTTCCTTGTGTATGTTTTGGTAATTCTACATCATTATATTTCCTTTTTCCTGATAACGATACTTTGTTGTCAAGAAATAAATAGGTTTTGTTAATTGAAAGGATTAGAAGAGGATAAGATAACTTGAAAAGTATTATGTAAAAATTGAACTGCACAATTACATATTTTTTTTTAAATTTAAATAAATATCAACTTTCAGTTAAAGCAAACTCCTTCAATTTTGAATAAAATATTATCATCAGTATTCTTTTTTTTATTATTTAATGTATCAGTGGCTCAAATAAATCTTCCATATTTCAATGATTTTGAAGAAGAAGATTCAATAACTTGGACTTCATATTCTCTACATGATGATATTAAGGTTTGGGAATTGGGTACACCTACTAGTTATATTTTAAATAAACATTCCTCTGGTGTTAAGGCATGGGGGACAAATATAAATGGAAGACCTACTACTACAGGAAGGTATTATTTAGAAACACCTGATTTCAATTTTTCTGATTCATCAAATTATGTATTAAGCTTTACTCATAGTTTTCATTTTTATGTTACTAATTGGGGTTATATCGAATATTCCATTAATGAAGGTGAAAGTTGGCAATTATTATTGGATGATTTAAGTGAAAAAAACCTTTGGATGTACAAACATTCTAATAATGGATATTATTATGGTTGGAGTGGTTTACAATCAGATAGAATCCATTCATCAGCCTATAATTGTACTTTTCTAAAAGGGGAAGATAAGGTGAGATTTCGTTTTGGAGTAAATATTTCACCTTCTAGTGAAGGGTGGTTAATTGATGATTTTAAAATATCAGAATTAGAAAGGAATTATGAAGGTAATAATCACCCTAATAATTATATTACTATTAATGATACTTCAATTATAGGGTCGTATTCTTTTGACTATCATGGATTAGTAGGAGATAATTCTTCTCGTAGAAAAGTAAATATTTATTTATCCACTGAAGAACGTTTTGATATCAATAAATCAATACTTTTAGCTGAAAGCAATTCGATAAAAAATTTAAAAAACAAATATAGTTTACCTGAAAAATTAAATGTAGGAAATTACTATCTACATGCATTCCTAATTCCTGATTCTATTGCATTTGAAACAAATGCAGATGATAATATATCTACAATGCCTTTCTCAGTTGATACTGTTTATTCATTACCTTATAAGGATGATTTTCAGAATAGTGATACATTTTGGAAATCTATGAATCAAAATTTTAAAGAGGATTCAGTTTGGTTTCATGGAGATCATGTATTAGGGTCAAAATATGTAGGTGCCAATTCACGCGAAAATATTATGTATACAGATATGACTTATTATTCCAAAAATGAGTCACTGAGTACGCTTGAGTCCCCATCATTTGATTTATCTGGGAAAGATCAAAAGATGGTAAGCATTTATTTTAATTATCAATCTGGAATCTTTGAAGATAAAGTTAGTTTAGGACTTAATATTAAAAAATCACCAACATATCCATATGAAGAATATAAATTTTCTTATAAGTTTGACAAGGGTTATAGTTTAGATTTAAAAAATAATAATGAATGGAACTATTTCTCAACTCTAATAGATTCCACATTTTATGGCGAAAACATAAAGTTTTATTTTAAATTATATAGAGCAAGTAATTACCCAAATTACATTTATGGTGATGTGGCTATTGATGACTTCTACGTAGGAAAACCATTAGCCGATTTATTGATCATTCCACAGAGTGAAATTTTTGCGTATAATAATGGAAGTACTCATCAAGTACAATTAATCTATAAAAACAATGGATTAGTAGATGCTGAAGGTTTTACAACAAATTTTTATTGGTCTGACGATGATAAACTTGACAATACTGATTCATTACTTTTTAGTTCTAGTATTGAAGGCTTATTAGCAAATGAAAATAAAATTGATACGTTATTAATTGATCTTCCTACCGATAGTATTGGGGTATATTATTTAATTTCTAAAATTGATCCTGATAATTTAGTAGAAGAGATTTGGGATCGAAATAATATCTTAGTCACTCCGGTACATATAAACGCTATACAAAAAACACCATATAGTATCGACTTTGAAAAAGAAACGGAAGGATGGTATCACACATCTTTATTTGGTAAAGATGATTGGGAACATGCCATGAGTACTGAAGGGGAACTAAAGTGGAATAAAGGAAAGGCATTGGTTACAAAACCAAATGGTCCAGTTTCATCTAATTCTGTTATGAGACTTTATACACCAACTTTTGATTTAAGTGAGATAGACAATCCTGTATTAGAGTTTGACTTATTGTATGATAATTACTCTAACACTATATACACTTATAATCAACCTCACTTAAACCTTAGCTATTCTACGGATAATGGTTTTACTTGGAACCTTCTTGATACAACTAATACTTCATTTAAAGGTTGGTATTATAAATCATATTTTAATTCTTCAAATGGTAAAGACTACCAAGATGGCTATAGTATTTCAAAAATACATTATCAAAATCAGGAGAGGTCATTTATAAATTCTAGAGATTATAAAACAAGGGATGCAATTAATGCTGAACAACAAATCTTAGACATAGCGTTCTTAAAAGGTAAAAGAAATGTAAAATTTCGTTATGATTTCATTACTCCAGAATTTTCATA
The DNA here is from genome assembly GCF_012641475.1 of Flammeovirga agarivorans. Taxonomy (NCBI): domain Bacteria; kingdom Pseudomonadati; phylum Bacteroidota; class Cytophagia; order Cytophagales; family Flammeovirgaceae; genus Flammeovirga; species Flammeovirga agarivorans. The sequence goes on from NZ_JABAIL010000006.1 coordinate 353,229, forward strand.
TAGTGAGGGAGCTTTAATTGATAATTTTAAAATCCAGGAAAAGTGGAAAAATTTAAAAGTGAGCACTAATAAGACATTATATCTTAGCCCTAAAACTGATCATATTGATTTAGAATTTAAAATTTTTAATGAAGGTAATTATATCACTGAAAAAACAGACATTAAATTTTATTTAGCTAAGGATAGTATTTTAAATAATTCGGCTCTTCAACTTGCCATTGAAATGGTCCCATTAATTAAACCAGGAAGCCAAGAATATTTTAATCTACAATTCCCTATTGAAGGAATTAATTTAGAAGACTATAGTTATATTATTTACTCTATTGATGATGGTAACCTTGTAAAGGAAACTAATGAAGATGATAATATTGGTGTATGGCCTTTGAACCTTTCTGGCATATTAGATTACCCATATTTTAATACATTTGAGGATACTGTTGTCAATGGTTGGACAGGTTATAGCATTTCATCATCAGGATATAAAAGTCATTTTAGGTTTAGAAATTTATTAGCTCCACATGAATATCGTCAACAATCTGGGCTTAGATCAGGAGTTATGTTTGCAGACCAAGTTAAAAGTGAGCAAAGTCTAACTTTTGTCCCAACAAATTATTTGGAAACACCTAATTTCAATTTCTCAGAAAAAAGTAAGATAATACTATCTTTTGAACTAGCATGTATGGGAGGACCTGAGATGGGTGGAGCTATTGAGTACTCTACCGATGGAGGGAAAAATTGGCAAAACCTTAATGATAAGAAAGGGACAGCATTAAATTGGTATAATATTAAAAAGATTGATGGTATCAATCAAGCAGGCTGGGGAGACTATCAATTCGAACTTTTACCAAGAAAAATAGATATCTCATTTTTAGGAGGAGAATCATCTGTAATGTTTAGATTTATCTATCGATCAAGTTGGAAATATTGGGGAGCACAGGTTGAAAAAGGAATTAAAATTGACAACTTTAAGGTGGAGGCTTTTGAACTTGATTATGAATTGGTAGCAGATACAGACATAATTGAGACTAATATTGAAAACCCTGAACTTGAACTCGAATATTCTATCTCTAATAATGGAAATATCTCTGGAGGATTAATTAATAGCTACTTTTATTGGTCATTAGATGATATACTAGATGAGAATGATAGTTTATTTTATATACAAGAAATAAATGATGTAAACGATCTTAAAGTTAATAACTTCGATATTACACTTAAATACCCTAGAGACTTAGATTCATTGATTTACTATTTATTTATCAAAATTGATGGTGATAATCAATATTTTGAATTGAATGAAGACAATAATTTACATAAAATAAAAGTAATTTTTGATGAATGTATAAACTACAGCATTGATGATGCCCCACAAGTCAAATTAATTTCACCAAGTGATGAATCTTTAGATATTAACTATAATATTATTAATAATACTTCAATAAATGGTGTCTCTACTAATACATCATTTTATTGGTCAGCAGATAGCATTTTTGATGAAAATGATACTTTAATAATCGATTTTCTCGAACAGGAGGTGAGTAGTTTTTCAGAAATCAATAAAACTATAACTATCCCAAACTTGAAAAATATCACGCAAGAGAAATATTATATATTTTATAAAATTGATGCAAGTGATCAACTTATTGAACAAAAAGAAAATGATAACATTGGATCAATTCAGATATTATATAAACTTCCTGATTTGACACTTTTAGATGATTCAAGGGATTTATTTATGAAATCTCATGAATCTTTTACTCTACCAGTTAGCATTTCGAATCAAGGTAAAGCAGATGGAAATAACGTAGATGTATCTGTATATATATCTTCTAATTTAAATTTTCACAAACGGTTAAAAATTGAAAATCTAAATTTTAATAGAGTAGAAGAAGGTGAAACAATTGATACAGTTTTAGTTATAGACCAACCTTTTGAATTACTTTATGACAAATACTACATTTTATATATTATAGATGAAGACAAAACAATACTAGAAAGTAATAATTTAAATAATATTGGTGTTGATACTATTCATGTAGAATATCCCAATATTATTCTTAATAAAGTTTCATCTGTTGATTCGATTTTAGGTGATAGTTTGTTGATTAATTATGAGATTTTTAATAAGTCAGACTTTCAATATGACTCAATAGATATTTCTTTTTTTAGTTCAAGGGATACACTTATTAACTCATATGAATTACCTCTCAAAAAAATAAATGTACAAATTAAATCAAATGAAGTTATTAGTGGTAAAGTGTCTATTCCAAGACCAATCTATGAAAATACAAGTTCATTTTACCTAAAAACTAAAGTGAATTACGATAATAAAATTTATGAAATAGATAAAGTAGATAATTATAAGTTTCTTAAATTAAATCTTGGTTATCCAAACTATAAATATATCAATGAAGTTATTGAAGTTTATCCCCAAGACATTAATAATCCTATTGATATTGACATACCGATAACAAATAATGGGCATTATATAGGTGACGATTCAATTGATATAAATATTTCATGGTCTGGATATAAGGATCAATATTATCATGATCTTAAACAGGATAAAATTTCTAGAATAGCAGTAAATGACACCACTATTTATCACCTAACATTCAACTATCCTGAATCAGGAAGGTCTAGTTACTATATTCGATATTCTTTGGATGAGAATAAAAGAATATTTGGAGATACTTTAACTGATAATCTTGGTTATATCAGAGTATATAAAGAATTAGTGAATTTTTATATAAGTGAATTTGAAGATATTACAGTTAAGAATAATCAAAATAGTATATCAATTCCATACACAGTGAATAGGGAGTATCATAATCCCTTCATCATGGATACTATTTCGACCCATTTTTATTTGTCTTTAGATTCAATTTACGATGATTCTGACCAACTTATTATAGCTAATGATAGAGTAAACTTTTTGCAATATAAATCGTCTCTATCTGATACTATAAATATTCAATTACCGACTTCTAGTATTGAAAATGATTATTACGTCATTTACAAAATAAATGACGATAATAATAGATTAGAATCAAATTATACTGATAACACTGGGTACATTAATATTGCTATTGAGTCTGTGTTAACATCACTTGATGATGCAAAGTATAACAGGAATCAAATATTTCTTTTTGATAGATATTTAAATATTAATCTTTATGAAAATGATCATCAAGGTTTATTTGATATTAAATTAATTAATGTAAGTGGACAGGAAGTATTTTCCATTTTAGATCAAGATCTAACTAGCCAAAGTGAATTTTTAATACCACAAAAAATACCTAATGGTATATATACAGTGATACTAAAAAACAATAGTACCAAGAAAATTCTTGTTGAGAAAATAGGCATTTTCTAATGATAGAAAATAAAATAATATTGATTATGTTAAATAGGGTTTAAATTCAAAAAACTTGTATTAGAAATCAACTGTTAACACCTATTACTATTTTATAGTATTGTTAGGTGATTATATATATAATAAGTTAGGGTCTTAATTTTGAGACATAGAATATTACTTACTGAACTATAGGATTACATCATTTGTCTTTTGCTAAATTAATGCAGAATTGGTAACTAAAAACTATCATTAAGTTACTTTAGTAAGCTCAGGTTTTAGGTTTACAAGATGTGATTATTCAAGATAATAAAATATGAAATACTCAATTTTTTTTATTCTTTTACTATTTGGATGCTCTAAAAATATAGAACCAAAAGATATTTTATTAAATGCTTTAACCAATACACAAAAACATCAAAACAGTAAATTTACAGTTACTATAGCTACTAAATATTTGGGAGATACTACGATTTATAGTGGTATTAAACAAAAAGGAACAATACTGAAAAATGAAAATGACTCAATAATCAATTATATTTTTGAAGCTGGAAATGATAAAGTAATAGGTATTGATACAGGAATTATTTCTATAGATTATTCTAAATCAAAAGCTGAGATCTTAAATAACAAACAGTATAAAGCTAAAAATGAAGATTATAGAAATGATATTTCAAGAACATATCCACCAATAACAGATAATGAGAAGATATTAAAAAGGGTGCTAGATTCTACAACTGTATTTACATTATTAGATTCAGGGAATTTTTATAGAGTTCTAACTAAAACTAATACTACTCTTGAAAACAAGAGTAATTCTCCCATTAAAATAAATAGTATCGAATATATATTTACAATAAATAAAGACAATAATATTATAGAAAAATATGAAGAAATTAGTAAAGCTAATTTTTTAGGAAAGCCTGATAAACAACATATTATAAAAGAAATATCTGATTATAGTTTTGATGAACTTGATAAAAAGTTATTTACATCACAAAATATTGAGGAGTTTATTACAATTTACACTAAAGATACTGATGAGATAATTGACTTAAGTATTAATGAAAATTATAAACTTGATTATAACTATCATAAAAAATATACTCTACTAGATTTTTCTTATTCTTCTTGTTACCCCTGTTTATTATCAATACCAATAATTTCAAATTTACATAATGACTTTAATAATGTTTTAGATATAGTTATGATTGATTTTGATGATAATGAAGAAAAAATCGATCAGCTAAAAAAAAATTATAAAATTCAATATAAAATACTGAATGATTCAACAAATGAAATAACTAACAATTATAATATTAAAGTCTTTCCAACTCTGTTATTATTAGACAAGGATGGAAATGTAATAAACCAGTATTATGGATATAGCGATGATTTATATGATGTAATATCCCAAAAGTTAATCTAATTTAACCTCCTATTTCTATGAGAATAAGTACTGTAGTTTAAGAGGATATTAGTATGTAAAACTCTTAATTATGATTAAGCCCCCTACTCCTTCTCAAAAATAATGTTTCTTTCAGAATCTTTTTTATAGATATTTTTTGCCTTAAGTCCTTTTTTCTTGTTTGGGCGGTAGTGATTATTATTGGGATTAAGGATACACTCGACTTGGTACTCAATCATTTTTTCAAATGGAAGTAGAAAGTCTGTAGTTTCGCATTGCTCTACATCGGCTTTATTAAGTAGGTTGAGTACTGTATGGACCGACTCAATTGTACTAAGACAAAGTGATTCAGGCTGTTGTTTAAGAATAAACTTTGATTTTATCTTATTGTCAAAACTTACTCTTGGTAAGGCTTGTAAATTTTTACTTAGTCTAAGCATTTTACGAGCACAAGGCCATGTACCATCAAGAATAAAAAGATGTGGAGCATCACCCAAAAAAGTATCGATTTCAGTACTGCTTCTTTCTGATAAATTGAAATTCTCTTTTCCTGGATAAAGTAAGAAAGAACTACTGGCTTCTTTCGTTAGAATTTCATTGACGCGTTTATTATTAGTAAAATCAACATCAACTATAATTTCTGAATTTTCAAGTTGAAGTTTTGTCATATGCCCTGTCCCATTTTTCTCTTTTCTATATTCCATAGGATGCATAAGAATGACAAAACGAGTCTTTGTTTGTAAAGGTTTTGTGTATTTACAAATACATGAGACAGAAGGTCTCATACATTTATAACATTTGACTCTAGGATTTTCTATATCAACGCGCAAAGTAAATATCTTTTTTTAATTGACCCTAACAGAACGATAAAGAATAAAAAGGCTAAACTTTATTACAGTTCAAAAGGTCATAAATTGAATTCGGCTGCTAACTTAATTATTTTCAAAGTTGAAGCAAAAGCTTTATTTGAAATATTTGTTTATTGGTGATGTACCAACGAAAAGTATTTTCCTTCGACTGTTTAATTTAACAAAAAAGCCAAAGGTTCTTCCTTCAGCTTTTTTGATTTCATCTGATGATGTATAAATGTTTACTTTTTAATGAACTTAATAGTACTCCCTTTTTCTATTTGTAACATATAGACTCCAGACGGAAGGTGGCTAATATTGACTGTTCTATCACTCCAACATTCCATCATTAATATACCCTGAAGATTGACAATATGTATTTGAGATGTTTTTTCTAGTCCTTGAATTGTCAATAGATCAGTAGCAGGATTTGGAAACACCTTAATAGTATTTTTTACATGATGAATATTCGTCACTGTAGATTTCCTCTCTTCCAAGTAGAGTGTGAAATTTGGTATATTAATATCATTAGAGGCGATCGAAAATACACCTACATTATTTGTGTTTTGCTTTTCATTATAATGAATTGTGATATCCAATGTTTCTTCTGGTCGTAGAAAAGTGATTTCTTGATTATACTCGGTCGTAAATGCCTTATTATTAATGTTTACGTTATCCAATTCTAGAATTTCATTTCCAATATTTTTCAAGGTCAGTTGATAGGACTCAATTTTGTCGAAATCTATTGTTGTATTTGTAGTTATAACATCTAGACTACTCACCTCTATAACAGGTACCTTATTGGTAAACTCAACATAAAAAGTAAATCTATTTCTATTTGGCTCATCCGTATTTATTTCGACCTTTGTTGAAAATGTCCCGGGAACTTTTGGAGAGGTAGCTTTCATTTTTACTTCTACTTCTTCTTGAGGTGCAAGTTGGATAGGGAACTGTGGTGTTTCAAAATTGAGGTCAAATTTATCTGTATTTGCCACAACCAATGATTGTATATTTAATGGAGCTCCTCCCCTATTTTTTAACACATAGGTATATTCACGATCTTGATCGATAGTTAAACTTCCAAATTTTTCGGTATCTCCATCCCAAACGGCCATTGTACCTGACGGATTACTAATATAAAGATCTGATTTTACAGGATTAGCTGTCAGTTTTACAGTCTGAATAGGGTATAAATAATCATTGGTTTCAACAGAAAGCACGACATCAATCAACTCATTAAATTTGCTTGTATTGCAGATGACTTTGATTTCTCCTTTTCCGCCTGAAGTGATCTCTGTTTGTGTAAAACTCTTTATTTCAAAATCTGTTTGGAGAGGATTCTTAAAATTCACATTATTGATGGTAACAGGTAAATTCCCTTCATTCTCTACAAGAATGACCACCTCCTTACCATGGTTGATATCAACCCGACCAAAATCTATGGGATAATCTTCGGTCACGGTATTTCCATTGTAGGTTAAAGTACTTTCGGTAAATTTATGAATTCCATTGACGACAAGTCGAATGTCTTTATCTTCAAAATTATTAGAAATAAGATCTATTGGAAAAGAAGTTACAGGATAGTTTCTGTGATGAGGCTTAAATGTAAAATCAAGTTTTTCTTTTTCATTAGGAGCAATCGTACTGCCTGAAAGGATAAATGACATTTCGTCAAAGTCATCATTTATCTTAATTACATCGGATATACTTAATGCTATGTTTCCAATATTTCTTATAAAAAGCTCTCCCTGTATTACTGTGCCATTTTGGGTAGATGGTAGATTATAACCTAATCTATAATCAATCTCATTTCCTTCTTTATCTTCAAATTGTAATATAGCCTCTTCCACAGTAGTCGAAAAATCTACGACAATCTTAGGTTGGTCAGGGTCAGTCGTATTGAATGTTAGGGATACATCCTTTTGGCCAATACTTGAAGGTACTAATGACAAGGTGTAAGTTAAAGATGCATTGGGTGGTATCGTTTTAAAAACACCACTGTTCGAAACGGTATATTCTTTTTTTGCTGCACCTTCAATGTTTACTCCATTAATAGTAAGATCGGTATTTCCAGTATTTTTGATCACAAAATCATAGGTCTGTACTTGGTGTGGAATAGGGTCTTTTACTATAGAGTTTTGAGTAGTTAATTTATTTCCTTCAAAATAAACTTCTGTTACGGGTGCCAAGACATTACCTGTTATCATAATATCAACCGCATCTTTTTGTCCACGTTGCAATACATGTTTAAGAGTTGCTTGTATAGGTCCCTTTTTCTTTGCTTGGAAGTAAATGTTGTTATTATAGTTCTCACCGGGAGCAAATACTTCTTTTGATTGAAACGAATAGTCTAAACGATGGGTATCATTATTAACTATTGGAGGTTCCACATACATATAACCTTCCCCATTATTCGTCATATTTAAGGTGAAATTTTTACTCTCTCCTATTTCCATATTCCCTAGATCAATCGTATTATTTGTGACGGGGTAATCGGACGAAGTGATTAATAATTCTCCTTCTTTATCATTTACTAATGTCGTAAATGTAACTACAGGTTCTTGAGTATCTGTCGTCGTAAATGTAACTGTAGATTCTTTTCTATCTATGTTATCTGATGGACTATAGAAACAGAAAATGGATGTTTTATTTTTGGGTTGAATAGTTAATACCTCATTCTGATAAAAGGTAAAAGCACTATTTTCTGATATTGAAATTTTTGAAATTATAAGTTCTTCATTATCAGATTCATTCTTTATAATTATTTGCCTTGCCATCAAAGATGGATGAACACCAGGATTCCCAAAATTGATAGAGGAATTATTAGAAAAAGCGATTTCTTCATTTTTATCATTCAGTGTATACAAAGCTAGTTTTCCTTGTGATAACACTGAGGTGGAAGTTGCTAAAATTAGGATAGATAAAAGATGGAGAGAAGTTAAATTTACTCTTAACATTAGGTTTTGATATTTAGTTGAAATGGAGAGTTAGTCCCTCTCAGAATTTCAGTAGTAATGGATTGAATAGATTGAAAATTATTTTGTAAGATTAATTTATAGGTGTTGAAATAACAACATATAGATCATCCTTTTAACGGATCTAATTCGTAATTGACAATTATTAATAACTCACTCAAATTATGACGGTTATTATATGTGTTTAATTGAAAGTAAGGTAGAATGCGACACTCTACCTTTCCTTGTTCTATCACTTAGATGTTGGTTTGTAGTTTGGATTTTTAGTCGGCATTTGAGCTCCCACTTCTTTTTTCCATACTTTCATCTTTTTCTTTAATTCTGAGAATTTTGCCTTTTCAGACTTCACTAGGTTATTTTGTTCACCAATATCATCTCTTAAATTGTATAGCTCATAATTTCCATTCTCGATATTATGAATGAGTTTCCAATCTTCTTGAATAACAACAGTATGAGGAACTGCACCTTGGCTATGATAATGAGGGTAATGCCAATACAATGGTCGAGAATAATAATGCTCAGTTTGGTTGAATTCTACGATGGAGATACCATCCCACTGCTCTTGAACATCCTTTTCAATTTTTAGATGTGCTAACTGTGCTAAAGTAGGCAAATAGTCTATAGAAGAGACTGCATAGTCGACCTTGTTAGGTGTTAAATTTGGTGCATAAATCATTGTTGGAACTCGAATACCACCTTCATAAATGGTACCTTTCCCTCCTTTTAATGGTGAATTATTAGTGACTTTACGTTTAGGCTTTCCTATTAATCCTCCATTATCAGAACTAAATAGAATAATAGTATTCTCCATCAAACCCAAAGCTTCTACTTTGTTTAATACTTGACCGATAGCTTCATCGACATGTTCTATCATGGCTGCATAAGTAGGATTACTATGGTATTTGCCTTTCTCTTTGTTCTTATATTTATCAACTTTTTCAGCCCTTGCCTGTAGAGGTGTGTGTACATTATAAAACCATAGATTAACAAAGAATTTTTCATTTTTATTTTCCTCAATATAAAGGCATACATCTTTGGCTAATCGCTCAGTTAGGTACTCATCCTGAGGTCCATCTTTTAACCTTGGGTTTCCGTAAGGCATAAAATAACCATTATAACCTTTCTTCTTATTTTTATGAGGAGCACCTTTGCTCCAACCTCCATGGTTTTTATCGAAGCCATGATTTTCTGGCCAGTATCCTTCATTTTCCCCTAAATGCCATTTTCCAAAATGAGCTGTTTTGTATCCGTTTTCCTTAAATAATTTACCGACGGTCGGTTGGCTTGTTTCTAGGTACATGGTCCATTCAGGAATAGAATACTTTGCATATGGCATCTTCCATCCTTCAATCCAATCGGTCAAATTCAGTTTTGCAGGGTACTTACCTGTAACAATACTTGCTCTTGTAGGTGAACACACATTACAAGATGCATAAGAGTTTGTATAAACAATTGATTTTTCAGCAAACTTGTCTAATGCTGGTGTTTCATAATAATCACTTCCATAACTACTTAAATCCTTCCAACCTAAGTCATCAACAATAATTTGTATTACATTATACTGTTTTTGTGAATATCCCACCTGAGTGAGCCCCAATAATAATATGAATAATACCTTTTTCATTTTAGAATGTCTTATGTTTTTTGACCAATACCTTAATAATATCTTTCATCACAATACTTTCATCATAACCATTTTCAGCGGTATACAATTGGCATGGAATATTTAATTCCCTACATTTTTCATTAAAATAGTACCCGTAATTTGCTGAATGTACGGGGTCTTTGATTTTAGGATTCTCTAGCTGAATTGAACTTGGGTAGTAAAGGTATAACGCAGGGTACCTCTTTCCTTTTTTCAGAAGATCATAGGGTGAATATTCATGAACTTCTTTCAAAATTTCATCCCTTTTATTTAGAAAGTTTTTATAGTTAACTTTCTTATTTTTTGGATCCAATTCTAGGTTAAATGCATGTGCTCCATATTTATTATTTTGAATCCATTGCTTTACCATTTTTGGATCTAAAGAAGTCTGCGCTCTTATCGCAAAAACTGCATTTATTGATTTTCGTAATTGCTTGTACTTTTTTTCATGGCTTACACTGCTATTCAAACCAATGATTAAGCTACTACAAGCACCGGCTGACCCACCACATAAAGCGATATTATTTTTATCGATATAAAATTCAGTATCATGATCTATTACATAATGTAAAGCTTTAAGAATATCATTTATTGGTATACTTACTTTGGGATAAATAGTATTATCTACGTCCTTCAATAAACGGTAATTCACAGTAATTACCGATATTCCATTGTCTAAAAAAGGCGAGAGATCTGGAAAAAACTTTTTCTGATGGATGTCTTTCTTATCTCCCCCTTTCCATGCTCCTCCATGAATAAAAAATAAAAGAGGAGTAGGTGCTGTCGATGTAGCTTGAAAAAAATCAAACACTTGTGCTTGCTCATTACCATATGCCACATTGGAACGAGTAGCTTCAACTGATATATTTTGGCCAATTACAGCTTGACAAAATAATAGGAGAAAAATGTGTACTAATATTTTCATTATAATTTTTGAATTTTTGATGTAAAGTAATCTGTAGGAGACTCAAACTTTATGATATACACACCTGTTTGAAGATGGAGAGTTTTAATATCAATGCTTTTCTGGTTTGTAATAAACTCCTGATAAAGAATATTACCCAAAAGGTCATAAATAGAGATTCTTCCAGATTTTGCTTCTTGGAATTTTACAAAGAAATATGAATCGAAAGGGTTTGGTCCTAAAAACCATGAACTCTTAAAATCATAAATATCAGTAGGTATTTGACCTTCTAAAGGAGGTTGTTCTGGATCTACATTTTCTTCTTCTTCTTTCACCTCAGATAAAAGAAAAGCTTTAATTGCTTGATCCAGTGAATCTATTGTAGCATTCACTGTATATTGTGGTGTACAGTTTTTGACAATTAGTGTTGCATCATCAATGTTAAGTAGTAAAGTATCCACAGCAGTCTGAGGGAAGTCACCTACTGAAGTACCAACGCTTATTGCTTTGATAATTGTGTAGGCTTCACTAATCTTATCATTTAGGGGTTGGTAATCTATTTTGTTTTTAATGTTTAATGCATCAAAGTAAATAGTACCTTCATTCTTATAGACTTTGCTAAAAGTAGAGACCAGTTTATCTATTTTTTCATTGATTACTTTAATTCCTTTTTCAACTAATAATCCATTGATATATATATCCAACGATTTACCTTCATAAATAGAAAGTTTGACTCTATAGTTTTTATTCTTTTCAAACTTATCTGATAATAAAGCATTTTCATCTAGAAATGTTGTGACCTGCTCTCCTTCTATAGAATTTGTATAAAAAATATTATATCTGTTATCACCTCCAATCAATAGAGAAAGAATATAATTTCCTTCCGATGAGATAAAATCTATAGTATTTGACAGGTGATTTTTACTAGCAGAAAAAGTGAAATTTAGTTCATAATTATCATCTAATTCAGTTGCGATTTGATATTGTATGGTAGGTATTGAATTTTCAGAACTAAGCTTATTCAATATCAAGTGCTTGTTTTCAACGAAAACTTCTTTTTCGGTTCCGTTGATGATGGACCAATTTCCTGACAATGATATAGATTCAAAGTTTTCTTCCTCTACCATACAATCATATCCATTGGTTTCCGGAATTGTTATTTCTTCTTTTTCAATATTTTTTTTAGCTCTCTCATTAATCATATACAAAGCACCTTTACAAGTCGTTTGCACATTATTTCTTATCGATCGATACAATTTATCGATATCATCCGAAGCAGGTAGATTATCAATAACTTCTTCATATAGACCAGTAAATTCATTCTGGTTGGTGAAGTAATCTTGTATATTTCTTAAAGAGTGCCACTGATGGAACAAATCCTCACCTTTTGCATATTCCTGAAGTAATTCAAGAGCTTTTTCGTTTCTTGTTTGCTGATATAAAATAGTGGCCGCTTCAATTCTAATAAAGCTTCTTTCTTGAGTATCAAAAGCAATTTTCTCGACTTCCTTAAGATAGGGAATCACATTAGACAGTTGATTTCTAAGTCCATAAATTGCCCAATAACGTACTAAATCTATATCACTATTTAAGGCTTCTACTTGTTCTTCAATCACTTCTTTTCCTTTTCCAGATAAGTTGGCTATCGGAAGAATTTTAGTTAATGGATATATGTCTTCATCAAATTTAAACTCGTAAGGAGTGAGCCCCGTTTTCAGGTAGATATTAATCATTTCCCCATATGGAATAAACTGAAGATCTCTTGTTTCCAAAATCTGTTGATTACAAAAATCCCTCATTTTTTCTAGCTGTTCTTTATACTGAGGATCATCAGCTAGGTTATTCATTTCCCAAGGATCATTTTTTGTATCATATAGTTTTTCATACTTCCTGTGATCATAGAAAAGTGAGGTTTGAAAATCATTTAATCTTCCATTCCATAAATCATTTCTAACCGTTTGATATAATTCCGATTTACCTGTATAGTTTTTAAATTTCATCTCAGGTAACGAAGTGTTATATACTCTTGAATAGCTAAAGTTATTGTCTGCTACTTCTCTTGTGATATCTCTAATCTCATCTGCTGCATCTTTAGCTCCAAAATACATTTCCTTAGTATAGTTTTTAGCTAAGAAATTTACTCCTTCCATATAATCAGGAACTTTTATACCCGTTAATGAAAGTACTGTTGCAGCTAAATCTTCAAAACTTATTACCCGATCAGATGTAGTTCCAATATCAATACCAACCAATGCTTTAAATTTTTCGGGAACATAAACATAAAGTGGCACTTGATGACCAATGTTTAAGCCATTCCCTTTTCCGCGAGGCATGGCTTCACCATGATCAGAATAGATAAATACAATTGTACTTTCTGTCAGTCCATCCTTTTCTAATTCATCGAGTATTTCTCCAATTTTAGAATCTGTATAGTTAATACAATTGTAAATCCTGGCGAAGTGTTCTTTCATTTCCTCCGATTCCTTTAAATAGGGAGGTACTATTGCATCTTCAGGTTTTGTCTGTAATTCATCAGGAAGATTATCCAATACTTCCTTTTTGTAATTACTATATGAATTGACATACTTTCTACTCGTATGAGTATACATTAGATTAAATACACTAAAAAAGGGTTGATCAGGTTTCCTATTTTTCCATGTTGCTGTAGCACTACTTTCGTTCCAAGCTTCATTCGTAAAATCAGAAGCATCAAGTACATTATAATCTGTCTTCAGATTATTGGATGTATAATATCCATGGTCTCTTAAGTAGGTTGGAAATCCTTTGATGAAGTTTGGAAAAGGAATATTACCTCTATGATTTCCTGTACCAATAGATGTCGCATGCATTCCCGTTATAATAGCAGATCTTGATGCAGAACATATGGTAGCTGTCGAAAAAGCAGAATTAAACCGGATACCCATTTCTGAAATTTTATCCATCACCGGTGTTATTGCCGCTTGGTTATTGTAGATCATATGAGGTGATGTATCCTCAAAAGTGATCCATAGAATATTAGGCTTATCATTCTCTGCTGTACCTAAATGAGGAAATAGGTGTGTTAGTATTAGTAAAAAAGTAATAATCTTGAAATTCATACTTTAATGATGATCAATATATAATGATTAAAAAATAAGTGAGTAAGTCAATTTCTTTTTTTACATGAGTGTATAACTTACACTCCAAAATTGGTGGTGTTGTATTAATAAATGAGAAAATAATTCCCTTTTAGGGAGGGGATATTTAACTAATTTGGATGAATACTCATTTATATTCAATAAAAAAGGGTATCAGTCCATTGAACCAATACCCTTCTTCTACTTAATGGATTATATTACCATAATTCCAACTCCATATCTAGGTTTCGGAATGTTAATGTATCCATTACATGATGTTTAATCCCATCGGTATCAGAATAGTTGTAGTCTAAATATAACTCATTAGTATTCGCATTATATTCTGATAAATTATTGGTTACTTCTGTGATAGGTGAACCTTCAAAAGGCTCCACTTCTACTACATTATCTGAAGAAATATTGATTTGTAATCTACCATTGTTTGTACTTCCAATACCATTGGTAGATACTTTATTTTTCGCTAAAGTATTTAAGATCCAAACATCATTCTTCACCATGTCTTTATGGCTGTATACATTAGATACTAAAGTATCTCCCTGAGGATCAAAACTTGTATCTACTCCATGATGGTACCAATTTCCCTCTAGGTAATGAATAAACTTAAACACTGGAATCATATAATTCTTCGCCAATACACCATTTTCTGTAGAACCTGTAAGTACTGAATCTGCTGTAGATTGTGTGATCAAAAGCGGTAATGCATAATGGTTAGTAATCGCTTTAGGATCATCATAAAATGCATCAGTAAAATTGATCTCCACTAACCCCTGAAAAGTACCAGGTTCAACCACCATTTCAGAAGTATGACCAAGAGTATAGTATTCTTCTGGAAGAAGTTCCCAAGATGTTTCATTCAACAGAGATTCATTGATTTCAAATTGAGTGACTACCCTATCCTTATTTTCTCTTTTCCCACCTAATACAACACCTACATTTGTTTTCTGTTCGCTATCTAGAACGACAGTTCTTACAGGTTGTTGATAAGGAAAATAGACAATAGAATAATCAAAGTCTGTTAGATAGTCTTCGTAAGGCTCACAAGAAGTAAAAGCTATTAATGATAAGCCGATGACCAGATACTTATTTATAAAATCTTTCATATTATTTAATTCTTACTACCAACCTTTATTTTGTACAATATTGTTACTTTTCATGATCTCATCGTAAGGGATAGGACCATACATCATATAATCCATATATAAACGTTCTTCCACATCAATTACTTGATAAGAATACTTCGTTTCTCCTTTTGTGATTTCTATCCCTTGAGCAGCTGTATTGATGACATCTAAATTATATTCCCATCTTCTTAAATCGTAAAAACGGTGACTTTCGAATGCTAATTCAATTCTTCTTTCATTATGAATGAGTTCTCTAAATGCATCTCTACCTTGGCTTGCTACTTCAGTAAGGTAAGCATGATCGCTTAGTGTAGCTCTTTCTCTTACTTTCTTCAATGCTTCAAATGCTGTGATTTTACAATTCGGAGGAACAGCATTCGGTCCTACTAATTCGTTTGCTGCTTCAGCATAATTTAGGTAAGCTTCCACTTCTCTAAATAAAGCATAGTAATGACGATCAGTACTTTCACTACCTGGAGTTAACGAGATGTTCGGGTTTACAAATTTCTTTAAATAGTACCCTGTTTTAGTATAGTACGAGTAATTTTCTTCGGTGTCTTTTCCTCCAACAAAAGTTTCAATTGAGTCTCCTCTAAACACTGCATTATTATAGATGATCATTGTGTAAAACCTTGGATCTCTACCTTCATAAGGATTTTCGGCATCGTAGTTACTCAACTCAGAAGTAATAGGATAACCGTTTTCCATTGGAAATGCATCTACCAAATTTTGTGTTGGATTTGTAAAACCTTTACCATTTAAACTTGGTGGATAGTTTTTCTTTTCAAAATCGTTAGTCGAACTCGAAGTCGTTAAGATAGGCTTTCCTTTATTTTGCCACCAAAACATATCAGGATCCCAAGCAGGTAAACTACCCACTTTGTCAATGAACTCTTGACTAAGGATTGCCGTTCTTAACCAATTCTCAGATTGAGTATTTCCTCCTGTTCTATCATAGAAGGCAGGACTTGCTGCATATAGTGCCACTTTAGAAGCCAAAGCAAATGCCGAATTCAAATTTGCTTTACCAACATTGTTGATAGCAAAACTTGGACTATCGTAATCACTTGTAAGGTACTTCTTAGCAGAGTCAAGATCATTTAAAATATAATCGACACATTCCGCATAAGTATTTCTTGGTAAATGTACCGAGTAAGGTCTACTTGTATCGATAATAGGTACACCTAATACAGCACCGTTTTCGTCTTTACCCGCATGATTTTTCAATAATTGGAAATTGAAAAATGCTCTTAAAAAAGATGCTTCTCCATACATTCTACATTGATACAAAGAATCTGTTTCAAGGTCATCAAAATAAGTGAATTCTATTGTGTTGGTATATTGCGTTGAGTCAAAATACTTTTCGTTTAAACCGTACTCTAAGAACTCATTTATATTTCTGATCGCTTGATAAGAATCATTCCATGTATTGATGGGGTTAAGGTCAGCATTCCAACCGCCTAAAGACATATTTCTTACCTCGGATCCAACCTGACTTGATACAGCATTATCTGTAGCACAATCTAAAATATCATCACCTAGGTAATCATACGATTTAGGAAATTTATTGTATACGTAGTTCAATACTCCTTCTGCAAAATCAGGATCTTTCCATACTTGTTCTGGAGATAATTGATTATCTGCATCTGGCTCTAGGTACTTAGAACAACTAGAAAATAGAGCAGTCCCAAGCAGTAATACTAATCTAATTTTATTGTTTAACTTCATCACTTACTCAATTTTAGATGTTCAAGTTGATACCCATTGTATAAGACCTCATAATCGGGAATTCTGTGATGCCACTGTTTGGTCTTTCAGGGTCTACATTTTTATTTTCAGCTGCAGAGACTTCAAAAAGATTATTAGCTCTGATGAAAAACTTCGATTCAAACTTTCTTGATTCTTTACGAGGAAGAGTGTACCCCACTTCTACATTTTTGATTCTAAAGAAATCAGCTTTTTCTAACCAGAAATCTGAGGTTACGTAGTTATTTTCTCCTTTTGTAGTAGTTAATGCTGGGTAAGTAGCATCTGCTCCAAGTTCTGGAGTCCATGAGTTTCTCGCTACTTCAGAGTAATTGTCTAGGCCACTCATCTGATAATACTTACTATCGTTATATCTGTAATGTCCTGCAAAACCAGCACCTGCAACAAATAGGTTGACATTTTTATAGCTGATTCCAAACTGTATTCCATAAGATAAAGTTGGGGAAGTATTACCGATATATTCTTGATCATCATTATTAATTACACCATCTCCATTAATATCTTGGTAGCGAATGTCTCCGGCTCCAACAGTACCAAAAGTCTGAGAAGGGCTAAATCTAGCTAAATTATCACTTTGGAATAAACCTTGGTTTCTGTATCCATACATTCCATCAATAGGTCTATTTTCTTGATTCATCCCTTCAGGTAGGTTTTCCATTTGTAAGACATCCTCCCACTTCGTTTGTTGGTACATTAAATTCGCTCCAATATTTAAGCGGATATCTCCAAATGTTTTGTTGTAACTGATGGCTCCTTCAATACCTTCACTTAAAGTACTATTGTTATTAAAGTAGGCTCCATCATTACCATAATAATCCGGATAAACGGCAGCGTAATTCGTAATCATATCCTTACGGGCATTATCGAAATAATTTACTTCCAATGCTAAAGCATCAAATAGTTCTACTTCAATCCCTAAATTTAATTCTAATGCTTGCTCATAAGATAGCTCCATGTTTTCTTCTCTATGAGCAATTAATGTATTACGACTTACACTATTATTTTCACCTAAAACGAGTACTCCGCCATCACCATATCTTTGAAGGTGCATATATGTCCAGATAGTAGGATCATAGGCCATTAATCCAGCAGAACCTTTAATTTTTAAATGTGTTAGAATTTTATTTTCTTCTAAGAATCCTTCATTAGAAATAATCCAACCTGCACCCACTGCTGATGAGTTGGCTACGCGTTTATCTTTTGCTAATTTATTTGTACCAACCCATACAGAAGAACCTTCTAATACATATTTGTTTTTAAATGTATAGTTGGCATTCAAACCTGCATGCAATGTTTTTATAAAATAAAACTGTGTACTAGTAGACACCGTTTGTCTATATCCTAACGCATTAACAGAAAGTTTATGTTTTTCTCTAAATGTTCTATCATAGTTGATGTTACCATAAAACGTATTACTAAAATAATCTGAATTCGTTTTTCTTACCTGATCATCCGTTTTAGCTCCTTGTTTTACTTGGAATAAATCGTAACCATCATCAGTTTTTGCGAGAGGCATATAGGAGTTGTAGCCTTCATCCTTACCGTATTCGAAAGTATTACTACCATCCACTGCTACATAAACATCAGCGGAAAGCCCCATAATATGTTCGTTAAAATCTAGATCAAAACCAAAACGGGTTTGGATACTTCTATCAACATTTTTGTCATAACCTGTATAATTCAACTCTCCATAGATATTCTTCGGTTGATGCAATGATCCCCCTAAAATATCTGTTTCTCTAGATCCTCCTTTATGAATAAATATTGGATACTCATTGGGTCTTGTTGTCGACAGAAGGTTAAAATAGTCCCCAGAACTAAGGTTAGGAGTATTGTAAAGTTCTACTCTACCACTTACATCTACTACACCAGTAATTACATCAGTTAGTTTCATTCCTAAGTTTGTTCTGATGTTAATTCGATCATAAGAGGAAGTTGTTCCTACATTTTCTAAACCATCTTGACCTACATACCCAAGGTGTACGAAATAATTTGATTTTTTAGATCCACCAATAAAGTTTAAATATCCCTTTCTGTAGGTAACATCGTTCTTCATGGCATATCCATAGTAATCATTATTGGGGTATAAAATGGGATCAGTACCATTTCTATAAGCCTTGATTTCATCATCAGTATAATGTGGGGCTAGACCATCGTTTGATCTTGCAGTATTGTATAGGGAGGCATATTCATCTGCAGCTAAAAACTCAGGTTTTGTGGTAGGCGTCTTAATTCCTTGCTCATAACCTACGGTGATTTTTAGTTTATTACTAATCCCTCTTTTTGTAGTGATTAGAACGACACCATTTGCTGCATTAAGGCCATAGATCGCTTTCGCTGTCATGTCTTTTAACACAGTAATCGATTCAATTTCTTCTGGATTTAGATCAACCCAGTCTCTAGCAATTCCATCTACAAGTACTAGTGGAGCATAATCTGTAGTACTCGATTTTCCTCTGATAGATAAATAGGAAGCATTAGTACCAGGCTCACCAGTAGTGCTCATCAATTGTAATCCTGATAATTTACCCTGTAAAGCATCACTTAAGTTTAAAAAAGAGGAGTTAGATAATTCATCTCCAGTGATGGTTGAAATAGTACTTACTGTCTCCTTTTTGTCGATATCATAAAATGGAGCATGGTAAACATCAGCTTTTGAATTTAACTCTAAACTATCTAAAATAAACCCGAGGTCTTTCTCTTGGGAAAAGACTTCCTCCCAAGAAAATAGTAGAGTTAAAAAGAAGATTATATATTTTAATTTTGACATTATTTCAAAGTTTTAGTCAGACAGAGAGATTACCACCCAGTATTTTGAATGTAATTATTGTACTTCGCGATTTCATCGATAGGTATCGGATACCAATAATTTCTTGGTCTAAAATTACGTACTCCTTTAAGGACCGGATAAGAATATTCTAGGCTACCATCTGATGACTTTTTAATCACTACTCTTTTGATTGTTGCCAATTTTTCTTCCGCAATTTTCCACCTTCTAATGTCAAACCAACGGTGTCCTTCAAAGCATAATTCTACAGCTCTTTCGTTTCTAATTCTATCTCTGAATAATGCTTTATCACCTGTGTATTTTGAATTGACATCAGGCATACCTACTCTATTCCTGATAATATTTACAGCTTGTAAAGCCGAAATACCAGCTTCTGGAACTACTGCAGTTGGACCATATACTTCATTGGCTGCTTCTGCAAAATCTAGATATACTTGACTTAGTCGAATATACACCCATGGCATATAATGCTGACTCCATCTTTTTTCCCAATGATTAGAACCTTTCGGCCAGAACTTCTTTACAAAATAACCCGTACGAGAAGCTTGGTTATCAGGTAGGTTATCTTCTCTTCCTCCAGTAAATGTCTCAATGTAGATCTGTTGTTGTCCATTTACACCCCATTCTGCACCATTATATAAGATGTTATTGTAGAATCTAGGATCTCTTCCTTCATAAGGTGATGTTGGGTCATAGTTGGAAGCAGGATCTGTAATAGGTAAACCACTTTCCATCTCAAACATATCTACCATATTTTGGGTCGGCCCTGTTGTAGCATTTGCTCCACCATAACTTTTAGGTATAAAATGGTTAGTTAGGTCTCCTTTAGATCTTGTTCCTCTGTTTTTCCACAATAACACTTCAGAACTTCCTGGATTACCAAATCTAAAAAAGATATCAGCGTAATTAGTACCTAATGAAACACCAAACTCACCTTGACGTTGTATCAGTTCAGATTGAGCTTTAAGAGATTCTAATAATAAATCATTGTTATATGCAGCAGCTCCGTTAGCATCTTCTTGCATAAGTGGACTACCCATATATAATAAGATCATCCCTTTTAATGCTAATGCAGATCCTTTTGTTACTCTACCATGTTGGTCACTTGGCCATGTAGAGGGTAATAATAGAAGTGATGCATCTAGATCTTCGATACAATCTTGAGCCGATGTAACAAAATCTCTTCTTTCTAAATCTTTGTAGTCTTCATCACTTTCAAACAAGAAGTCCATTCTAGGCTGTCCTCCCCATCTGATTAAGATCTGAAAATAATAAAATGCTCGAAAGAAATAAGCTTGACCTAATAGTTCATTCACCTGTTCTTCGGTTGCTCCTTCTAACATTTCTATATTTTTGAAAGTTAAGTTGGCTACTCTGATTGCTTGGATCGCATTCCAAATTGGCGGTGCCTCCGCTCCCCATTTTGGTTTTCCATCAGCAGTTTTTGCTTCCCAACCTGATTCATAAAGCTTACTTTTACTCGAAGTGGAGTAGTTACCACCGCTATTCATATCAGTACTGAACCCATACTCATAATTATTCTGAGTTTCATCTGCCACTGATCCTAAATCATCTCTTCTATCCCAATGTAACTGATCATCCATATGACCATACAAACGATCGTTGAATGCTCGAAAAGTGAAATAGTCTGTATATATGTCCTCTTCTACTAATCCTAAGTCGGGAGAACGATCTAAAAAACTTTCACAAGCAGGTAATGTAAAAGCAATTAATAAGATATATAAAATTCTTTTCATCTCTTTGTCAGTTATCTGATGTTTAATCTTGCACCTACTGTATATAACCTTACTAATGGGTACGATTTGTTTGAATTTGCAGGGTCTAGCCTAGAGTCAAATTCTGTAAAAGTAAATAGGTTATTACCCGAAAAATAGATGTATAATGACTTAAACAAGTTCTTATTCTTGGGCTTTAAATTGTAGCCTATATGTATGTTCTTCAACCTTAAATAACTTGTATTTTGCCAAGTGTAAGAAGTTGTATTTTTATTATGCGGTTCGTTAGCAAAATGTAACCTTGGGTTTGCATTTGGATCTGGGTTAGATGGCGACCAAGTATTTCTATGGGTCTCATCTACATTATTATACCCTTTTGTGAAACCCCACATCAAGTCACCGTTAATGTTAGCATAAGAGTTTTGAACTCCATAGAATAGTGCTGACATGTTGAAGTTGCCATAGTTTATTCCAAGTTTCAAACCATATGTCGTTGTTGGGAAATTCAACCCTTTTATAACAGTATTGTCTAATACGTCTACCTGACCATCACTATTAAAGTCAGTGTATTTAATATCTCCAGGAGTAACATTACCAAAGTTGGTTTGTGGTGAATTATAGATATCATCCCAGCTTTGATATAGACCGTCTGTTAGGTATCCATTCGTTGATCCAATAGGTTTACCCGCTTCTTTTAGATAATCTGGTAGATTAACAGGATCATCTCTATTAATAATTCTACTTTCATTAAATGAGTAGTTTGGAGAGAAGGTAAACTTAAGTCGTTTATTCAGTTTTAATACATAAGAACCAGAAATTTCAAAACCTCTAGATTTCACTTCACCAATGTTAGCGTATGGATCTTGAGAGAAACCGCTCAATGTCGGAATACTTCTTCTTTCCATTAAGATATCATAACGGTGTTCATTATATAGATCAAGGTTGAGTGAAATATTTTCGAAAATAGTCGTTTCAAAGCCAAGGTTTTGTTTTAGTGCCTTTTCCCAAGTGGCATCTTCGTTTGGAATCCTTCCTTCGAAATAGTGTGTACTTGGTTTATATGGTTTTTCACCTATTCTCCAATCTTTACTGTCTTGTGTGTAATACTGACCGTAGTATAAATATCTTGTATTGTCATTGATATGAGATCTACCTACAGTACCGTAGGAATATCTTACTTTAAAGAAATTCAACCAGCGTACATTATCTCTAACAAAAGATTCTTCCGATAATACCCAACCTAAAGCAAATGATGGAAAGATACCATAACGTTTTCCTGGAGCGAAGTTGTCAGATCCATTCACACCTAAGTTGATTTCAGCTAAGTACTTAGTGTTATAGTCATAAGTTAAACGGCCTGCCCAGTTTTCTTCGTATTGTGGAAAACTTGTTTGTGCTTCATTAATTCTTCTTGAAAATAATCCTAGAAGTCCGATATGATGCTTACCTATATCTTTAGAATATCTTGCTGAAAACTCATAAAAGACTGTCTTACGATAATAGCTATGATTCCATTTTTTATTTATTGCTGGTTTTTCAGTAAAATTTGGATGGTTGGTCATAATAGAATCTACCAAAATTTCTCCACCTGTTGCGGGATCATAGACAGGAACTTGTTGGTATGAATACGTCTCCGGTTCAAAAGTAATGTTTCTTGTGAATTGATTATAAGTATCAAAAGCTACCTTACCTTGGAGTGAGAATCCTTCTAATACTCCAGTAAAATTATGTCTTAACTGTACATTGGTATATAGTTCTGATCTTCTTGTAGATTTACTACCTGAACCGTTCAATTGCATTAATGGGTTAGTACTTCCTTCTACCCAACCATAGCTTCCATTATCAAATTGTGCTGGATGTAGGTCACTTGGTGCTCTGTAGATATCTTGGAAGAACTGCTCTCTATGCCAACTACTTTCCGAAACAGCTCTAGGAGAATTGTATTCTTTATTATTACCCGCGATACCAACTTTTAATTCAGTATTTTTTGTCAGTTTAAAGTTAACATTCGATCTGAAGTTGATCCTTTGGTTGGTAAATGACGGATCATATCCTGCTTGGGGAGCAGACTTTAAAATATCTTCTTCATTTACATAACCAATTGAAGTAAAGTAATTCACTTTCTTTGTACCACCCGATAAGTTTAAATTAGTTTTGTATTGGATGCCAGTACCTACTACTTCATCCCACCAATTCACATCTGGGTATTTTTCTAAGTCTCTATTAGGATCTTCCCACTGATTGATTAAGCTTTCAGGAATTAATGACTCCCAATTACCATCTGCCATCATGGCCTCATTCATCAAACGATAAGAATCCGGAACACTTAGTCTTTGGTAATTATTTGTTGGTTCTTTAAAACCTACTTCTGTTGTTATTTTAATAGATGTCTTTTCGCTTTTACCTTGTTTAGTAGTAATAAGTAAAACACCGTTGGCACCTTTCACACCAAAAACTGCCGTTGCCGATGCATCTTTTAGAACTGAGAAGCTCTCAATTTCATTGGGATCAATATCATTAAAGTTTCTTTCAATACCATCTACTAATACTAGTGGAGAGTTATCCGTCCAGCTTGATTTACCACGAATGAAAATACTAGTATTGTTCTCGCCAGGAGCAGCACTAGATTGTTGTACCGTCATACCTGCAACCTGTCCTTCTAAAGTCGAAGTGAAATCTGTACCACCACCAGCTTCTAATAAGTCTTCACCTGAAGTTTGTTCGATAGCTCCAACAACACTCTTCTTTTTCTGAACTCCATACCCAACAACGACTACTTCATCCAAAACTTCTTGATCAGGTACAAGAGATACATTAATAACGGTCTGACTATTTACCTCAATAGCTTGTGGTTGATAGCCTATATATGAAAAGATTAAAGTATCGTTGGGTTTTACATTAATTTTATAATTTCCATCGATATCCGTAATTGTTCCTGTTGTAGTCCCTTTTACAAGAATGGATGCTCCAGGTAGAGTAATTCCATTTTCATCTTTCACTATACCTGTAACTAAAATTTCATTAAGGTCAGACTCTTTATAATGTTCTTTATTATTTTTTGCTATTACATTGTTTGAAAAAGAAATAAAAGTCAAAAAACACAAAAAGAAGAAAAAGAGAATTGCCTTACTTACGGTAAAGCTATTGTTCATAATTTAACTTAGTTTTTACTAAAAAATTCATTTCAGTGTTGAATTAACAGTTAATTCAGTCGAAAAAAAACCTACTTTTTCGTCAAATAGGGGTGGTTAAATTCATAAACAATTGATAATGTGTTAGTTGAGATTTTATGTTTTGTTTATAAATTTTACTTAAGCTTAACTACTATATCCAAATATATTCTAAAATTTTTCATTATCAAACCTATTTCTGTTAATTGAATTAGAGAGATTTCACCTAAACTTGTCTGATAGAGAATAATCAATAAATAAGTAATTACAGTAGATATTTATTATTCATATAACGGTGTGCTCTTGGTATATTACAATTAGTGACAAGACTTAGTAGAAGAGAATTAATAATAGGGACTCATACTTTATGATGATATAAAATAAAATAGAGAAGGCTTTCCTATGAGTATAGGAAAGCCTTCTCTATTTTTTGAATTTATGGTGTTAAGAATCGAATGTTGTTATCTATTATGCAGTGGATTTTTGCTACTCCACTGATAAACTACTGTTGTAAAAGGAGGTACTTTTATCTCCATAGAAGCAGCAACATCTGTCAATTCAGACTTGATTATTGTTACTTCATTAGGCGTTCTATCTGAATTCTTTGCTAGAAAAGAATCTGCTTTTGTTTCCCATTTTGTTAATCTAACATTATCAGATGAGACAAACGGATAGTTTTCAATATTTAGTGATAGATTGAGTATTTTATTATCAGAAGTATTCGGTATTACTACTGTTATTGTCTTTCCATCATCACTGATTGTTGCTGTAGAATAGGTATTGTTAATTGTTTTCTTGTTGTATTCATAAGTTTCCCCTTCATAAGCAACCTTAACAAAAGTATCTTGATGTAACGTTGTAAACATATGGTATGCATGAGCCCTCGCACTAGTATAGCTTTTTCTAGTATCTACTAAAGGAGTATTATCCTTTTTAAAGTAAGAATGTACTAAAGCTGATCCTAAAACATCGGGATGATCATTTACAACATTATACCATAACGAAGATACAAGAGGAACTGACACTAAACTATTTCTTGCCCCAAATTCCGTTAGGTGGAGCTGTATATTCTTCCCTTTCAGTGCTTGATTCGGATACTTTTTCAACCATTTTCTATGTTTGTTTACCTTGGATTTAAAGTGTAATCCTTCCCAAATACTTCTTTTGTATAATTCATTATCAGGAAGGTTCTTAGCACTCATATTGGGATAAAAATGGAATGCTACACCATCAAATGGAAGGTTTTTCTCTGCCATTAATCTATAGAACTTTTCTTTTTCATAACAGCTGATTACCGTTATAGATTCATCAACGGATTTGATGGCATTATAGTAATCTGAGAAACTTGGATGATCACCTGATGTATAATCTAAAACGACATTGTAACCGGATACTGGTATCTGCCCTTTCACTCCATCTCCAAAAGAAATTTTACCTGTTTTACCATCTACTGTATAATGCTTATCAGAAGATGAAGATTTATTGAAATCTTTTACTCTTCTCCATTTTTTGCCATTGATCGTTAAGCCAAAATGTTCTGAGAGTTTAACTGGAGCAAATTTCACATATAATTCTTGAGATGGTAACCCTGTCGTTTTACAATCAGAGGCTAACCATGAAGTATCCGCACATGCTAATTGATTTGTAAAGGCTCTACTTCCACCATTGACATAATTTTTAGCATCACCATATATAATATTATCTCCACCTCTAGTTTCATCACCATCTGCAGGGTAATTAAAAACGCTTAACTCCCAATTACCAAACACTTCATTACCAATTTCCCAGTATTTAATATTGTAAGGTTCGTAACTGCCATTTTTTGCTCGTACTGCAGCCCAATCAATCCCTCCATTAGGATTTTCGCCTACCTTTGCATTCATATATTCAACATAATCGGCTACATCTTCCGGTGTTTCATATTGAAAGGCCACTACCATAATACCTTTATCAATAAAAGTAGTTTGTAAAAGCTTGCCAAATTCATCTGGACCAAATTCATTGCTTTCAGGGCCCGCTTTTCCATGAGAATTCATGTTTGATTTTCTCTGCTCTAATGGCCCAATAGCTCTCTTCCACTTATAAAGATTGGCCATGGTACCACCTGGAAATCTATAAAATGATGCTCCAGTATATTTAGCTCTCTCTAATACTTTTTGATCGGGGGCATTATTTTCTACATCCCATAAGCCTTGTCCTGCATCACTATAGATATTATTTCCTCCAAACCATAAAGGATTCTTTTTTGATAAAACTTGCTTAGTATCGATAGTCAAAGAAATATTCGTTACAGGATATATTTTACTCGACTTAAAGGCATTAAAATGCTCTTCTAATACTATTTGATATTTTTCTATATCCTCTGGTGTCGATGCACAGTTCTTTAATAGATCTTCTGCCTTATTCAGTACACCTACCAATTCTTTATATACAGATTTAGGGTAATTACCGTTTTCCTTACCAACGTTCACTTCATTTTGCAAGAAAGAGTGAATAGTACTAACAGTGTTCTGTAATAGACCAATATTGGTCGGAAAACTTCCTGTATTCACTCTAAAATGGTGCAGATAAAATAAAGCAGTTCCTTTATACGCAGAGATAAAATCAAATTGCACATCACTTAGTTGCTTACTTGGGAAAGGCAAATGAATATTTTCTGCACTTACATGACCGTCAACAGAAATAGTCAATTGATTACTCGCCTTAAAAGTCAATAAGATATTGTAGTTCGTATTCTTATAAAATGGAGTTGACAGGAGTTGATGACTATCAGTAAATGTTTTAGGTTTATCGCCGTTTTCACTGACAGCATATAAAATATTTCCTTTATCACCGACTTTTAAACTCAATAGGAAAGCACCCGTTTCAGAAAGAAAATCTATACGATTTGAAATTGTAGTTTTTGATGAAGACAGATCAAACATCACCTGAAACTCTTCACCTATATTCGTTGGAATTTGGTGCCTTAATCTTGGTGCTCGAATGGAACCATTTTGCTTTTTTCGTTCCATAACCAACGCTTTATTTTTTATATATACTGCCCCTTTAGTATTTTTTTCCTTCCATGAGATAGGAAGAGTTGATACATTGCTAAAATCAAACTCTTCTAAAATAGAACAGTTTTGTTTTAAAGGAACAGTAGCTAACTCATATTTAACTTTTGAGTTGCTTGCGTTGACAAAAAAGTTAGTAATCACACATATGGCTACAAGACAAAATAGACTTTTTCTTGTGATGTTATTCTTCATATTCATTAAAAAATAAGTAATGTACATTTCATAATGCAATCAACAATATAATATAGTGAAGACGAGCATAAGATTAGTTTTTTGTGAGGGGGTATTTCGTTTTATAACGTAGTTGACTCTTCCAAAATATTGTAATCCTTTAAAATAGTATCTGCAATATTCTCTTTTTCAATGCCTTTGTTGTTTGTTTTCTCCTCCTCCATTTCTAACCAAACATCAAACTGAAAATCATCAAGTAAAGGTTTTACTTTGGATTGATAGTGTTTGATATTTTTATCTCTTGCCTTAAAATAGACCTTAGGTCTATCTCCAAACTCTAACAATGCCTTTCGATTAGAGAGAAAATTCTCCTTTGCAGCTAGTCTCCAAATTTCCTGACTTTTTGTATTCAATAAAAAGCTTTCATGCATTTTTTTCATTTCTAAGTCAAGGAACATATCATTGACCGAAGAAGAATATTTTTGATCGATAGTTGAATTGATATAAAGTATCGGATCAAATTTATTTATAAAACCAGTAATAGCCTTTGGTGTACTATAATTTATCACTTCACTTTTCCCTCTTTTCACTTCTAACTGTATTTTTCCTTTTACTTTAGGAACATAGAATTCTTGAATTCCTGAAGTGGCTTGCCCGATATATTTTTTATTGATATATACATCGGCTGGTTCTTTTAATAAGGTGACTACCTCAATGTAATTATCGAAATTTTCATACTCTTTCTTATTGTGATATTTTATCGAAATACTTTGACCAGCTACAAGTTCATCATTGAAAAAATTCTTATATGCAACATAAGCCATTTCTTCTTTTACAGGATCTTGAAGGCCATTCCACCTGTTCTTATAATACTCTAAAATTGCTTTCATAGCATATCCATGGTGTATTTCTGGAGCCAAGTGAGAAGCAAAAAAGTACCGATTCCAAGATTCTATATTTAATAAAGAAACCTCAGTATCTACAGACTTCTCTAAGTTTCTTCTAAACCTATTGGTCATTTTTGTATTCGATCCAGATAAGTAAGTGGTTGCTAATGTCTTACTATCCTTATTGATAACAGCTCTTTTACCTGTATCTATATCTCTAAGTTCTGAAGTAAGATTTTCTAATGCGATATGAGGAATTAGACTGACATTATTTGCGGCACAGATTCTTTTCAATTTATCGATCTTATTTTCATTGGACCAAAAATTTAGCGTATGGGTAATGGCTTTAAAGTTTTTAGCAACAGCCTCATTGATGTCCTGCTTCCATGAAATTAGATGATACACAGGCATTATTTCAAAATTACATCTTGTATGTAAATCTTGGAACCATCTTGCCACATTTTGAACATCTTGTTTATTATATTTTTGCCCTACTTTATCCTCTAAATACGTCGATATATTTTGAGTGTTAGTCGTAAAGAATATGATTTCTCCTGCTTTTGACCTTAGCCATTTGTCTGATAATTTGGTCCTGCTATATACCGTATTCAAATCATTAGCGATAGAATTCATGAGTTCTTCTTCCGATTTCTGGTTTTGCTTATTTCTTGGTATTACAAACTCAAGACAAAATTTAAAATCTATGTTTTTCTTTTCTGTTGTATTTATTAATGCAATAAGTGCTGTTAAAATGTCTCTTTTGTATTCTTGAGAACCAAACGTACTATACTGAATTTTAAAAGCATCTATCCCCATTTTTTTGGCGGTAATTACTTCTAAATACATAGCATCTTCAGCTTCTAACAAATTTGTCATTAAAGTAGATTCTGGAATAGATGTATTATAGTACGAAGTCACGGTACTTACGTCTTTGCCTAAAGTGTGCTCGTATTTTAGTAAGGTCATATGACCAAATTCCGCACTTAATGTATTAAAGGGATTAAATGTTGCCATCATTATTTTTTTTGATAGCAATTGATACGGTTTATTATCATTTTGAGCTTGGGCATACTGTAGCATCCAAATACTCAAGAATAAAAAAGTAATTGTTTTCATTTTAATAAAGAAATAATCAGGAAAAGATGATATTTAATACAGTTTGTTTTAGTATCTATTTTTTATTTATACATAGCAGAGAAAAAAATAACTATGCAGTACCTCTAAAAATACTACATAGTTATTCTATTTAATTTAAGATGAGCTTTTGAAGCAATACACCATCTTTAGATTGAATTTTTAAGATATATAATACACCCTTGGTACTTCGATAATCAATAAATTGACTCGAATTTGACAATAAAGTGATGTTATCTTGTAATAAAATCTGTCCTTGAGTATTCAACATAACAATATCTAAATCTTGTCTAGCTTGTGATTTATCGAACAACCTTATTCCTAATGAAGTGAGTTTTACTTCTAATTTAGTGTTGAGGTTTTTCTCAATATTGGTAGGTGTATCCTCTTTTACATTAATAGTTACAGTCCCTATATTACTATCTAATTCTCCATCATTAGCAACATACTGGAAGGATACCTCGCCTAAATAATTTCCACTTGGAATATAGGTTACCACTCCGTCATTAATAGACAATTCTCCATCACTAACATTAGAGATAATGTAAAAGCTTAATAAATCATTTTCAGCATCTTGAGCCGTTAATGTAAACTCTAATGTCTCAGTGGCATACACCTCTTTCGACATATTTTCAACTATTGGTGCTGAATTATCTCCTTCAACTTGTACCACTAAAATGCTTACAGTGGCTTCGTCACTATCGTCGATACCATCGTTGACAATAAACTTCAAAGTATCCTCTCCAAAGTAACCCGCTTCAGGAGTATAAACAATGTTAGGCGCAGTTCCTGATATTGTTCCATGTTTAGGTTGATCCGTAATTGAGTACGACAAGTCTTGTCCATCAAAATCAGTACCTGTTAGAGTAATATTTACCGTTGCGTCTTGGTATAACCACTTGGCCATATCATCTACCTCTGGTTTAGTATTTCTTTTTTGTACAGTGATAGAGATTGTTGCTAACTCACTAAATCCGATACCATCTGTTGTTTTAAAAGTAAAAGAATCCTCTCCTAAATATCCTTCATTGTGTGTATAAACCAGATCAGGGGCAGTTCCTGATAGCGTTCCATATTGTGGTTGCGACTCCAACATAAATGTAATTGGATCTCCGTCTCCATCAGAACCTTTTAATGTTATGGAAAGCTCATCACCTTCAGTTACTTTATAAGTAGCACTTTCTGCATCTGGAGCTAGATTGCCACTACTTGTTACGGTAATTGCTATTTTAGCAGGAGTACTGTTCTCTCTACCGTCTCTTGCTATATACTCTAATTCATCTGAACCATAAAAATTTCTGGTGGGAGTATACACTAATTGATCATTAATGATTTCAACGGTACCGTTAGATGGAGCTGTTGAAATACCGTAAGTCAGTAGATCTCCATCATCATCATCACCATTAAGAGTAATTGTTAAGATTCCATCTTGAGTTACTTCTTCTGTTCGAGCAATAACAGTTGGGGCAGTATTAATACTTCTACTATTGGTGTTATTTCTAAAATGATCATTTATCACCTCGATATAAGTTTTCATGTCATTCAATTCATCCACCGATTTTGATTCATCAAAGGCGAAATCGACATGAGATTGAAGCTCTAAAATATAACGGTCCACAATTTCTTGTTGATATTCCGTATCTCCTTCACCCACAATAGCATTTACATACAATTCTTGTCCAGTAAGTAGTTCCTGTACAAGAGCATAGGCATTTTCTGGAACGACTGTACCTCGAATCGTGATATGATCGAATGTAAGGTATTCTTTCTGGTTGGCATTATCTGTCTTACCTGTACGGTTTATGGCATGAACAAAGGCATAAGAATCTTCAAAAACTAAATCATCTTTGAAAAAGACTGGAACATAGTCGATGTCCTTAACATTGTCACCATATACATCTACTCCAGTTAATACGATATTATTAAACTCAAAATGACTATCAGCTACTTTTACACCTGCGTCATCTCTCGTTTTATCTCTATAAACTGCAGTACGATGTGCTCTTGATTTACCATGCTGACCAGAACCTGCGATCTTATATTGGTAGTTATGTACCAACGTCTTATACCCACTAGCTGTTGTTAATGAATAAAATAAACCTACTCTGTTTGAATAGCTAAACCCTAGGTTATTGTCTGTGGTTTTAAGACGAACACTAAAAGTATTGGTTTGTTTCCATTGTGAGTCACCTTGTTGTCTTGCGATCTCAGTACCAGACACATTAGGATTTGACGATACTGCAGACATGTCTTTGTCATTCATCGCATAATCAACAGTAAATGTAGGCAGATCTAAACCTTTCACATACTCTCCTTCAATAACCACCTTATCTACATACCAATTGAAAACATCATTGGTATTGTTCTCCCCTTTTCCGGTAACAAAAACAGAGATATAGTCTTCGTTCTGAACATAGTTGTACCCTTCACCTGGAGTATATTCAGTTTCTTCAAACTCATCGGAAAATAAAGTATTTATCGTTGATTGATTTCTATCATTATTGTTGGGAATAGCACCATTAAGTTGCGTTCCTATTCTAAACATGTAGGTATCTCCATTGCCTTCTTCATCGATAAGATCTGGATCACCTGCATGATCACTTTTTTGTACAATACGTACTTTATTGATTTTAAACTTTACACCTCGGACAGTATGCAAGTCGAATCGGAAAAATGTCTGCTGATAGTTCGTGGCATTATTATTTGTAATCTGTGTTACTGCTACCTGACTACCATTGGCAGATTCTAATCCTTGATTGACTAACTTTGGTCCTCCTATTAAAGCTCTCTGCGGATAAATAATATTTTTATCATTGATATCCATTTTAGCTTCAAATGTATCATCAAAATCATATGTAATTGTAATTGGATTCTGTGCTATCGCTATAAACCCAACTAAACTGAAGAATATATATAAAACTATTTTTTTCATAACTCTATACTTTAGAAGAAGTTGTGTTTAATATTTGATAATCTTAGAAACCAAACTCTGATCGTCCATTTCAAGTCTCAATACATAAATTCCAGATCTTAATGCATGCATGTCTAGATGTAATGCATTTTCAGCATTCACTTGCTTAGTGTAAACCAATCTACCTGTTAGATCATACAGATTGAGAATACCACTTACATTCTTCGAAATTGTAACATTAACATCACTAACAAATGGGTTAGGATGAATGATCCAATCTAATTCATCTTTAAGGAAATCATCGTCAATATCTGTCACAGGAGATTTTCCATCACCCAAGACCACTCTAGCTTCACCAAAGATGGCAAAACAATTGATGCCCTCTTGAGCCACTGTCTCAAACTCTAGTCGTGCAACATTCGTTACATCTAACTTGATTTTTTCTTCAGGAGTATTTGGTCCGAATATTTGAGAATAAAGCAATTGATTATCACCATAAATATTGATTTCTGTTGATCCCTCTGTGAATGCATCATCGAGACCTACGGTTGCTGAGAAAGAAGAATAATTGCTATCTAAGTGATAGAAAACTCTTGATTCATTGAATAATGAAAATCCTTGATCGTAGATAAAACCATTTACTTTCATTACTGAATCAGAAGCAAAACCATGACCTTCTGCAAATAACCCTTCTGTTAATTCGCTCTTCACTTTAGTGATATCCATACCTTCTTTGATAGACCATTGGTAAACAGCGGTTGTAAATGCAGGTACTTCTGTTGTGAACTGAGCCTTTGCCTCAAGAGTATCTATCAAAACCAATTGCAGATTATCATTTTCACTGTTTGAATTGTTGGCAAATACATCTTCAGCTACTGTATGCCATCTCTTTAAGATCACCTCGTCATCATTCGAAAATGGATAATCTTTGATATCCACAGTAAGTTTGATGATTTCAGTATCTGTCAGGTTGGGTACTACTAAAGTAAATACATCGCCTGCATCGTTCACTGTTGCTGTAGCAAATGTTTTTTGTATCACTTCCGTTTCACCTCCTAATCCGCCATCATAAGAATAGGTATCCCCATCATAATCAACAGATACAAAAGTATCTTGATGTAGTTGACCAAAAATATGGTAAGCAATTGCTTTTGCAGATACAAAGTCATAGCGAGGGTCAACCATTGGTGTGTTATCATTCTTGAAATAAGAATGAATTAATGATGTCCCTAAATTTCCACTATGATAATTGGCAATATCATGGAACATTGTAGCTATAAATGGTATGGCAAGAAGGTCCTTTCTACCACCAAATTCTGTCATATGAATTTTCACATCTTTACCTGCTAGCGATGGGTTATCGTATTTTTCTACCCAACCTTTCTGTTTGGCAATCTGTCTTTTTACTCTAGTGCCTTCCCATACACCTCTTTTGTAATGGTCTTCATCTGGAATATCTCCTTCTTCTAATTGTAAGTTAGGATAGAAATGGAAAGAAACACCATCATATGGCTTATTGTCTTGGGCCATATATTTATAGAAATCTTCTTTTTCGAAACAACTGATGACCTGAATAGATGGATCAACCGCTTTCATTGCATCGTAATAATCTGAGAAGGATGCATGTGGTCCAGAAGTATAATCTAAATAAACATTACTTCCTTCGGCTGGAATCATTCCTCTTCTACCATCTCCAAATGTGATTGCACCAGTTTTGGCATCAACAGTAAAATGTCTATCTGTAGGTAACGAACCATAAAGGTTATCTACTCTAGTCCAAGATTGATTATTTATTCTTAGACTAAAAGTGGCTGATAAATCTACAGGAGCAAACTTTACATATAAAACTTGAGAAGCCTCGCCTGTTGTTTTTGTATCTGAATTTAACCAAGAAGCATCTGTTACGGCAGTTTGATTAGTAAAAGCTCTTGATCCTCCTCTAACATAATATTGAGCATCACCTTTCACAATTCTATCTCCACCTCTCACTTCATCTCCTGTTTCAGGGTAATTAAATACTGAAAGTTCCCAATCGCCATACATTTCATTACCAATTTCCCATAACTTGATATTGTAGGGTTCATAACGACCATTTTTTGCTCTTTCTAAAGCCCAATCTTTACCACCGTTAGGGTTATCACCTACTTTGGCATTCATGTATTCCACATAATCTCCTGCATCTTCAGGTGTTTCATATTGAAATGCAACAACAACAATTCCTTGGTTGATAAAAGTGGTATTTAATAGCTGACCGAATTCATCAGGACCAAAAGTATTGACCTGTGCTGCACCATCTTTGTGAGAATCCATATTATAACCTCTTTGGTCTACAGGTCCAATGGCTTTTTTCCATCTGTAAAGATTGGCCATAGATCCACCTGGAAAACGATAAAGACTAGCCCCAGTAAAGTTTGATCTATCAATTACATCATATTCAGCATGGTTCTCTTCTACATTCCATAGACCTTGACCGCCGTCGTTATAAATACTATTTCCTCCTAACCATAAAGGGTCTTTTTTTGTAAGAACCGTATTGGTATTTACAGTAAGTTTTACATCTGTATAAATTAAGATGACAGACTTTTTAAAACTATCGAAGTCATTTTGCAATTCCTCTTCTAAAGCCAAAACATCTTCTGCCGTTAAAGAACAGTCTGATGATTTTGTCTTTGCCTCCTCAATTTTTTGATGCATCAAATCAACATCTTCTTGTTTGTATTGACCACCATTATCTCCGACAGTTACTTTTTCATTTAAGTACGTTTCTATTTCGATAATCTTATTATTGAAAGAGAACATGTCGACTCTTGCTCCTTTAAATAGCTTAAAATCATCCATATAATAAAATCCATTATTACTATAGATGCCTGTCATCGCAGATTGAATCGTAGCAATTGGATCCACTAATGCTTGTGGTAATTGGATATCTGAAGCCTTCAATTCTCCATTAATATAGATGCTTAAGGTATTGTACTCATTAATCTTTAAATGGATTGTATATGGTGTATTTTTTACAAATTGATCAATTAGCTTATTTGAATTGGGAAAACTAGTCGGTTTGTCACCAGCGTTATTGATTCCATAAATAATGTTCTTTGTTCCTCCATCACCAATCTTTAGCGAGAACCAGTATTTACCATTCTTTGTTAAGAAGTCGATTCGGTTAGTAAACCAATCTCTTGATGCCATCGCAACAAATTCAATATCAAAACTATTACCCACATGATTAGGCATTGTATATTGAACAGTAGGCACTTCTCCTGATGTTGTTATTTCAGAAGTCAACTGATTATCAACGATAGTTACCAAGTTATTTTCGCCTACTTCTATCCAACCACTTGGCAAGACATCTCCATTTAAGTTGAAATTGTGATTGATAATTTCAGCACAATCTATCGAAGAATTATCTTTTACAATATTATTCTTAAAGTTATCTGTTGCTGCAGTAAGTGCATCATTTGCTACCTCTACTTCATCTTGGGTAATACAGTTGCCTACAATAGATTCTCCAACTAAAATCGCTGATTCCAACTCCACTTTATTATATTCTGGATACTCTCCGATATTATCTCCAATGGTAGCATTGGCTAACAAAGTTTTACTATCTGCGATGTTCTTTTCTAACGCTGTAAAGTCTGCTCCACAGTCGGCAGGGTTGGCTTTAAAGATATCAAAAGCTAATTGTAAGCTAATAATTTCAGCATCAATGATATCCTGGGTTACACATGTAGTGAGTACTACTTCAGCACTAGCTAGTTCATTTTGTAAAGTAATTACCTCCTCTTCAGGGTAAGCAATATCAATAAGATCTTCATTTTCTTCATCAAAAATAATTTCAGATCCTGAGATAATAATGATGTTCGAAATATACTGTTCTATATCTGTTTTTAAGCTCTGAAGTGCAAATGTATTCTGTGTACTTCCTTTTATAGCATTGAAGTATTCTATTTTGAAAGTATCGTCATCAAAACTTTCAGAGAAAGTAAATTCAACTATAGATAGCTCTTCTGTTAGTTCGGCTGGTAATGCTACTGATTCGGCTTCAAGTACACCATCAATAAAAATTGAAAATGTATTGTCAGATTTGAAGCTCACTTTTACTTCGTAGATCTTATTTTTCTGGATCTCCCCTTCTAACAATTTATTTTCATCAGGGTAATCAGTAGGTTTAGCTCCATTATTACTTTCTGCCAGCACGATATTTTTTTGGCCATTACCTCCCAATAGGAGTGATAACCAATATTCGCCTGAAGCCGTCTTAAAATCTACTACATTTTTGTAATAGTTTCTACCTGTCTCAAAGGCAAAGGTCACTTCAAAATCACCAGATAGTGATTCGGGCAAATTGTGTGTAACAGTAGCTTTATCTTCATCGCCCTTAATAAATTCCATTAATAGAGCGTCTTTATCTATATATACTTTGCCAGAAGAATTACTTTCAACCCATGTTTCAGGAAGAGTAGCATCCTCACTATCAAAGTTTTCTCTAACTATAACTTCGCAATCCTGACCAAATAGTAATGGAATTGTTAGAATGTAAGTTATAAATAGTAAGTATAATGTCTTCATCTAATAATATTCATTTCATCTATATCTACCTAACTAAATAAGAAGTTTAGTTAGGTAGATACTATAAAAAAATTGAGTTTGTTTTTGCCGTTATTAGCAATATACTAATGTGAATAGAAATTAAAAAAAACTTCTATAAACTCTCCTGATTACCTCTAACAACAAATTCATCAATAGCAAAAATTCCCGTTCCTTTATAAGCGTCATAAAATTTGAACTTTACTTTTGATAGTGGTGCTGTTAAACTAGAAGGTAGAGCTACATTTTTTACTGCTAATTCACCATCTATATAGATATTTACTTTCTTCTTCTTAGTAAATTCAAGCTTTACCGTGTAGATCTTATTTTTTACGATTTTATCTTTTAGAAGCTTCTCATTGGCTTCAAACGCATTCGATTTCGGTTCTTTTCCTTCATTATTCGTTGCATATAGAATAGTATATTTTCCTTGTGCCCCTAACTTTAATGAGATAAAGTTTTTGTTATTGGCAGTTTGAAAGTCAACGCGTGTATTAAAGAAAGCCTTGGATGCCTTGAAAGAAAATTCTACTTCAGATTTAGTGGTTGATACATTGACAGGCAAAGTGTAAACGGCTATAGGACTTTTTATTTTCCCTTCACTATTTTTCTTTCTTTCTATTTTCAAGAAGCCGCCATCAACTTTAATATTCCCTTTCGTAGATACTTCTTTCCAACCTTTAGGTAACTTACCTGTTTTGTCGAAGCTTTCATTGACCAATTCACTTTGTGCAGAAACAAAGTTGATGGACAACAAAGTTGTGATTAAAATATTGATTAAGTATTTCATAATTATTTATTTAACTTCTTACTAATTATATCCCCTGGGTAGGGTTTTGTGCTCTCTGGTTGAATTTGGAATGAGAAACGATATTCTTTTGCTGGAATCATATATTTTGTCAAAGGCATTCCTATAGTACTCCAGCTATCATTACCTCCCACTCCCATTTGTTTGTAATCAATGTTAAGAGTAAGAGTTTCACTTTCAATTAATTCATTGGTATGTCTTGCTTGATCGATAATTTCATCTGAATAAGGATAAACACTAAATTCAAAAGGAGTATTTGATGAAAATTTAAGCCCATTTGATTTTTTATCTTCTAATGAAACATATCTCACTTCAGTACGGTTAGCATATGCCTGTGGAAAAACATAAGATTGTTCGAAAGAAGCTAGAGGCAACTGATACAATCCGACCATTGCTCCAACGTTTCTATCTGAATAATTTTCTTCAGGCCCTTTGCCATACCAAGTGATATTATCAAGATTTTTAGCTACTTGAAGCTGTAATCCTATTTTTGGCATATTTGGTAATTCAACAGAAGGAAGAAAGTGACAATCCACTTCAATAAAACCATTTTTCAACAACGTATATGCTGTAGTCCATGATGCTTTATTTTCTGGTAATTGGTATTCTACTTTTATCACCACTCTATCTGCTAATTCTGAAATCTGTGTATTTTTCACCTCCGAATCTGAAGTAGCCCTTTTCCAATAACCTAATTTTTTTGAGGTTTTAGTCGTACGGATATCGTTATCTGTTGCTGGTCTCCAAAAGTTAGGGTGGATACCACCAGTAATTACCTCTTTACCTTTGAAAATCACTTTGCTTAATTCACCATTTGATAAAGCAATTTTGAAATCCCCGTAAGTAAATTCTTTCTTATCTAATGTCTTCCAAGGACCAATTGTATTGGATGTGTTTTGATGATCCACAAGGAATAAGTTGCCGTTTGGAAGTACAAACTGATCAACAGCGACTAGATGCCCTTTGGGAGCATATTTCGTATCTTTCGTTAATTTTACTTCTACCTGTACAAAATATTCTTTTGACGGTTCGAAAGAGATATTTTGAGTCGGAATAGTTACAATTGCTGATGCTCCTGCTGCTATATTTTTAACTTGAAGCGGCTCTTCTAATATCACTACACCATTTTCTTTTACTTTATATGTAAATGCATAATCTTTTGTATCGATAAAGAAATGTCTGTTTTCCACCTTTACTTTCATTTTCTTCAAATTATTGACAGAAATTGAAATGGGTTGGAATGCATGCTTTATCTCAAACATTGGTGCCTTAGGTTGCCCGTCAGAAGTAATTACGCCATTGATACAGAAGTTTTTTGTATGAATCTTTTCTCCGAAATCTCCACCATAGGCAAAATATTCAACTCCTTTACTATCTTTTTTAACCAAACCTTGGTCTCTCCAATCCCAAATGTAACCCCCAACTAATCGGTCTACATTTCTCATTAGATCCCAATATTCATGGAAGTTACCTACACTATTTCCCATAGCATGTGCATATTCTGTAAGAATAATTGGTCTTCCAGAAGGATCCTCATGGGCAAGGTTTTCCAAATGTTCTAAATTAGGATAGAAACGACCCAACATATCTAAATAATAAGGATCTGTACCATTTGGCGATAAACGGTTAGCATCTAGCTTTTCTTTCCATTCTTTTGATAATACTGATAAATATTCTGGATGATGTTGGTTGCCTTGACCACCTTCATAATGAATAAGTCTACTATTATCGTAATCTTTGATCCAGCTTGCCATTGCGGCATGGTTGGCTCCTCTTCCGGATTCATTACCTAAAGACCAAAAGATGATAGAAGGATGGTTTTTATCTCTTTCGACCATTCTTACAACTCTATCTAAGTAAGCTCCAGACCAATATGGCGTATTACTTATCGCTCCTGTAATACCATGAGTTTCTAAATTTGCCTCATCCATTACATATATACCATATTCATCACATAAATCGTAGAAAACTGGATCGTTAGGGTAGTGAGAAGTTCT
The DNA here is from genome assembly GCF_012641475.1 of Flammeovirga agarivorans. Taxonomy (NCBI): domain Bacteria; kingdom Pseudomonadati; phylum Bacteroidota; class Cytophagia; order Cytophagales; family Flammeovirgaceae; genus Flammeovirga; species Flammeovirga agarivorans. Next base: position 393,634 of record NZ_JABAIL010000006.1, read on the forward strand.
TACTGCGTTAAAGTTAAATTGCTTCAACAGTTTCACTTCATGCTCCATATCTTCTCTACTTACTACTTTTCCGTTTAGATGATGGTGATCGTGACGATTTACCCCATAAATAAGAATAGGCTGACCGCTGACTAATATTTGACCTTTATCGTTTTTCTCAACAGATCTAAAACCAATATTTGCTGATCTTGCTTCTACTAACTCTCCTTTTGCGTTGTATAAACCCAACACAACCTTGTAAAGGTAAGGTGTTTCTGCAGACCATTTCTTGATATTTTCTAGTTTACCTTCTATCTGAGCAAATGGCAGTTGATCTCTTTGTGGACCTTTCTTTAATGTCTCACTTACTTTAATATCACCCTTGAAAATTTCGTTTTCTCCATCAAATAATGAAGCAACAACTTTGTAATTCTTCCAATTTTCTTTGTCAAACTTATTTGATACCTCAAAGTGTACTTTTAAATGACCATCTTGATAGTTATTTGTAAGATCACCTCTAATAAAGAAATCATTAATTCTATACTTTGCTTCCTGAATTAGTTTTACTTCTCTATGAATACCAGATAATCTCCAATGGTCCTGATCTTCCAAGTATGCACCATCAGAATAGCGATACACTTTCATAGAGATATTATTCTTACCCTTTTTTAAAAATGAAGTAATATTAAATTCAGAAGGTAATCTATCATCTTGACTATATCCTACAAATTGCTCGTTGACATAGACTTCAAATGCAGAAGTCACAGCACCGAAATACAAAATAATTTCATCGCCATTCCATGTTTTTGGAAGTGAGAACTCTTTAAAATACATTCCTACTTCTTGTTCTGAATGAGGAATATATGGAGGATTTACTTCACCCCAAGGATATTTTGTGTTAGTATAAATAGGTCTTCCGTAACCTTCCATTTCCCAGTTTGCTGGTACTTTAATTTTTTTCCATTTCCTTGCGTCTTCCGTTTTGATAGTTGCAGGAACTTTTGAGTAGTCACCCTCATATTTAAAATTCCATTGTCCATTCAGAGTTATTTCATTACTAACTTCCTGTGCAGCTTTTGCTTCTTCTATACTATTATAAGTAATAGAAGTAGCTCTACCTGGTAATTTATTCAACTGATATATAGTTGGATTTTCCCACATAGGATCTTGTGCAAACAAACTACTTAGGGTAGCTAGATATAAAACCAATAATAATTGCTTGTTCATTATCATCCTTAAAAAGTTATTTAATAGTGTAATATTAACTTTTCAACAAGTGATTAGAAACATGCATTTTCATTATTTATAGGGGTTTAATTCTGTTTCATTTTACTATATTACTGATTATCAATAAGTTGAACATTAATTTGTAATGCCTTGATCATCAGGTACTATTAATTTTTAGGATGCGTTTTTAAAGATTAATTTTAACAATTGAGTATATATTTTATATAAAAAAATAAAGCATGTAGTAATTATTAGATAACAATTTCTACATGCTTTTTTCATCTATAGATGATATGGAATCGTTAGTTGAAATCTCTATACTCTCTCTTCCATTTATGGTAATTGCCGTTTTGTTTAATACAAATGCCGGATAATGGTTTAGATTTAGTCTGAAGAACCGTACCACAGCTATCACACTTATAATATATTTCTCCCACCTCTCCTAGATTTTTCCAATAGTGGCGTTCGCCTTCTTTATTGGGACATTCTGTTCTAACAGGATAAGAAGATTTACGAACTATTATTGCACAATATTTACATTGAAACCAACGTAAATTTCCTACATAGCCCAAAGCTGAGACAGTAATGATTACACACACTGAGAATAATAATTTTTTCATAATTAGATGATTAGAAAGTTATGTTTGTTTGAATAGTATTTTATAATGTATCACACATAAAAAAGGATTAATAAAATATTCGCATAATTTATTAATCCTTTATTGTCAGTCGTCTCTCAATTGTCTAGAAATTAGTGTGATTTATTTCGCTTGTAAACAGGACGATAATTTTCAGGTGTCGGCTTCATTGCCAATTTAGCATCTGTTGCTTTCATCCATTCTTGAAGTTCGTTCACCAACGCATCTCTAATTTCTTTGTTATCCAAAGCAACATCTTTGGACTCTGATGGATCATCTTTTAGATTGTATAATTCCACCATATTATTTTTATCAATTTTAGCTATACCCCCATCCAATACATATTCTTCATGGAAGAACAGTAATTTCCAGTTGTCCTTGATTACTACAGTAACAGGGCGATTTCTAAAATATTCATCTCTTGCTCCTCTAGCTTTCGAACCATTTAAATAATTCGGATAATGATAGAACAAAGATCTTGAAGGCAGTTCTTTTGTTTTACCAAAAGTCAATCCTTTTAGACTGGCACCATCAAGTATTTTATCTTCCTTTGGAGTAATATTCGCGTAATCAAGGAAAGTAGGATAAAGATCCACATTGATTGTTCTCTCGTAGGATTTTGAACCTGCTTTAATATTAGTCGGATTCCAAACAATAAATGGCACTTTGATTCCTCCTTCGTATAACATGCCTTTAGATCCTCTAAGTGGTGTTTGTTTTACTTTTCCAATAGCACCATTGTCTGATGTGAAAATTACAATTGTATTTTTATCAAGTTTCAGATCTTTTAGTTTCTTCATAATCATTCCCATACTATCATCGGTATGTTTTACCATAGCAGCATACTTGGCACTTTTATGAATCTTTCCTTTTGGTTTCTCTTCAAAGTAATCAATCATTTCCTGACGAGCTTCCCATTTTGTATGAACAGTATGATGGGATAAGAATAAGAAAAATGGATTCTTCTTATTTTCTTCCATAAAATCACAGGCCTCCTCAGTCAATTTAAAGATATCTTTAGGATCATTTGTTTGTTTAAATTTTATTTCCCCGGCATCAGTCTCATGATCAACATCAAAACCTTGTAATGCTGGGGTACCTGCAATATGCCATTTCCCAAAAAGACCTGTTTCGTAACCTCCATCTCTTAATGCCTCTGCTAAGGTGTAGTTATCTAAAGGTAGACCTTTATCGGGTACCGGCTCTAAACGCATTTGCTCTTCAATACCTCGCTTAGAGTTCCAAACTGCAATTTTCCCATGCCTTGGTGTGTATTGTCCAGACATTAAACATGCCCTAGATGGAGCACAGTTAGGTCCTGCAGAATATGCATTATAGAATGTCATTCCTTCTTTGGCTAATGCATCTATATTTGGTGTTTCATGATAATCTGAGCCCATAATGGCAAGATCTTTCCAACCCATATCGTCTACAAAAAATACGATAATATTTGGTTTTTGCGGGTCTTGTTTCGCTATTCCATTTACACTCGAAAGTATAAATGGAATAACAAGTAATAAATATTTCATTGTCCGTTATTAGGTTTATTAAATCCCTTTGAGTTTTTCACCTTGAAAAGGAAATACTGCAGAAGAAGTACGAGCAGTAGCAAATATTTCTTTTGCTTTTTGTACAATCTCTGGTTTTTGATCCGCTAGATTATTCGATTCTTTAGGATCCTCTTTTAAGTTATAAACCTCAATTTTAGATTTGTTTGGCTTATTTAAACGGTATTGTACTGCTTTCCAATCACCAATTCTAACGGCTCTTCTGCCACCTGCTTCATGAAATTCCCAATACAAGTAGTCATGTTTCTTCTGTTTTTTACTTTGTCCTTCTAAAGTAGGTAAGAATGATATTCCATCAATTTCTACAGATTTAGGTACTTCAATGTCTAGAATATCTGCTACAGTAGGTAATAAATCCCAGAATGCTGAAGGATGAGACGAAGTAGAATTAGGTTTAATTTTACCAGGCCATGAAACAATGTAAGGTACTCTGATGCCACCTTCATATAAGTCTCTTTTTACTCCTTTAAAAGGTCCAAAAGAATTAAAGTAGTAAGGGTCTGCCCCCCCTTCTTTATGAGGGCCATTATCCGAGCTAAAAATAACAATGGTATTTTCATCAATCCCCAATTCCTTAAGTTTGCTCATAACATCTCCTACAGAATTATCTAAGTGATGCATCATTGTAGCAAATGCTGCTCTAGGATACGCTTGATCAGCATAAACACCTCCATAAAACCTATCTTCATGTGACAAACTTGGATCGTGATTCTTCTTATGAACGAAAGGCTTTCCTTGTGGATAAATCTCTTTGTATTTTTGGAAAATTGAATCCTCTTCCACAGTCATCTCAGCATGTGGAATAGTATAAGGTAAATATAAGAAGAATGGATTATCTTTATTATCCTCGATGAAAGCCATTGCTTCTTGATGAATTAAATGATGTGTATAAGTATTTTGACCTTTTTCATTTTCAGGTAACGGAACTTTTACCCCATTATGTCTTAAGTATAAAGGATAATAAGTATGTGCTAACCTTTGGCAATTGTAACCATAGAACTCATCGAAACCTTGAACATTAGGTGCTCCCTCAGATTCTGGATAACCTAATCCCCATTTTCCAAACATACCGGTAGTATATCCTTCTTGTTTTAACATCTTAGGTAAAGAGTATACATCTGCTGGAATTGGAATTTGTCCTTCGGGCATTACTTCTTTGTTTCCTCTTATAGGTGTATGACCTGTATGTTGTCCAGTTAGTAATGCAGACCTTGAAGGAGCACACACACTGCTACCTGCATAATGATCTGTAAATTTAATTCCAGAACTTGCTAAAGCATCAATGTTAGGAGTAGTAAATTTTTCTTGACCATAGCAGCTAAAATCACCCCATCCTGCATCATCGGCAAGGATAAAGATAATGTTAGGCTTTTTCAACGTCCCTTCTTTTACTACGGCCTTTTTTGTTTTAGGGGCACAAGAAAAAAGAAAGAAGCCTACTATAATTGATAGGACTAACTTTTTCATATATAAAAAAATATTCGAGTTTATGAATAAATTAACTTTTGCTTATCTAAAGATAGATAAATGTTTAAAGTTGTATAGGTTACACTTTAACTAGATTGAGGGGGTTAATTAATCAATAAACTATAAACATCTAATTATCAATATTATACCATTATCAAAAATAGTGATTTTTCAAGTTTCAATAACAAAAAATGATCAACTTTATGATGAAATATCATAAGTAATCAATAGTAAATTTCCCTTTATTCTAAATTGAAGGCCCCAAATTTAAATAACTATTTTCCATTCAAACTCACTAATAACAATTTAAAAACAATGCAGTGATTGACGATAAACTATAACACCTTGACGATTTTCTCTAAATGTTTGGTGGGCAAATGAAGGACCTTTGTAAGGTAATCAATCGGTAATTGATTCCTTTTAAATCACTTAAACAAATAGAACAATGAGTATTATTAAAAACGAACAAGTATTCCCTAATCAAGAAATGACACAATATTTTCCTAATAATACGGGTGAATATTGCAAGCCTACACATATCATCGTAGAAGGTTCTTGGAAAGATATGGGTTACGATTTAGCGAAAATAGGTAAAGAACAATTTGGTGTAACACTAAAAAAATACTTTGACCCTATGTATGGTGAAGCTCGACGAAGTTACATGCAAAAACATTACCCCGAAATGTTTGAGATGCAAAAAGGTGTTTTTAAAGCATTCGGTCTACCTGAAGATAATAACGATTATGATGGAACAAGTTTAGCTTTCGATTGGTATGATGAAAACTATGATGGTTTTGACATGGGATCATTAAAAACTTGTTCAAATGCTGTATTGCCAAAAGAAAAAACAGATAATGGTGCCACTTATGTTTCTAGAAACTATGATATGAGTGCTCTTGTATTATGGAGTCCTTTATTTGGAAAACCAGCTCCAGAAGGTGCTTGGGGGCATGCAGAACGTTGGGTTGTTGTTGAATTCAGACCTGAAAATGGTACTAAAACTATTATGAGTGGAACCAATGAATTACTCACTCCATATGTGGATACCATCAATGAACATGGTTTGTTTGTTACCATGTTAAGAGATCCAGAGACAATAGGTTTAGAAGCTTCCCCGTCAAGTGGAGGAAATATTGCAGGAATTACAAATACTCAAGTTTTACATCAATTAGTCAGTACTTGTAAGACTGTTGATGAGGCTAAAAAGGTACTTCTTGAAAGTAGGGTCACACAAACCTTCTTAAACTTCCATATTCCAATTGTTGATAGAGACGGTAATGCCACTGTATTTGAAATCGACAAACATTCTGGAGCCTATATTTTTACAGATAGAAAAAAAGGTGAACCTTTCTTTGTTACCAATCATGCAGTACACCTACACCCAACACCAGATACGTATCCGGAAACACCAGATAGTGCAGCACATAACACATATACAAGACAAAGAATCTTAAGAGAAACTTATAAAAATCTTGATTTGCCTTTGACTCGAGAGGATGCAACAAAATTAATGGATGCTGTTCATTGTGCTTTTGTGGATGAAGAATTAGCAGAAGCAGGGCCAAGCGAAAGATCATTACAAGAAATTAATGCCGATTTATCCAAAGCAGAAATGAGAATACGTTGGTATTTAGGTGACAAAGGGCCTATTGAGGGAACGGAAAATGATTTGGAAGATATTAGAAGCGAATGGGTGACGTTCGGGTTTTAATACACTCAATTCTATCTCTAGAGGGCAGTACTCTGCTCTCTAGTTCTTCTATAATTTATGACTCAACACTATTCACATTCCAAGAAATATGGAAAATACTGACAAATTAATATCACCGAATGAGGATCGCTTCAATTATGTCTGTGATTTTATTCGTAAAGTTGGAAAGGCAGCCCATCGGTATGGGTCTACATCCATACAATTAGAATCTTATTTAACGAACTTGACGAATAGCTTAGGCTATCAAGGTATAATAAAGGTAACTTCCAATGAAATTATCTTTAGTTTTCAGCTCGATAAACATAGTCATCCTTTGTTATATTTAGACCTTTTGGAACCTTCTGACTTCAATATGCATCGTTTATCATTAATAGAGCATTTAATACAAGATGTGATAGATCAAAAAGTAGAGTTAGCGGTAGCAATAAATCAACTTTTAAAGATAGAAGAAGCTGTATCACCTTGGGGAATCATCCCTTTAGCTTTGAGCTTTTCGGTTGCTGGAGGAAGTTTTGCGTTAATGCTTTCTGGTAGTTTAGCTGATGTGATATTATCTGCAGTTCTTGGTTTAGTTGTATTCGTTTTACAACCTGTCATTAGTCAATATGGAGGAAAAAAGGCATCAAAATGGTCCCCTATTATTACATCTTTTATAATTGGTGTATTAACCGCAACTGCAAAAATATATTGGCAAGAAATTAATATTGTTACTTCAACAGTCAGTGCTTTAATCATTTTGATTCCGGGTTTTAGTATAAGTATTGGCTTAATTGAGGTTTTTAATAATCATGTCCTCTCTGGATGGTCCAATATCATGAATGGTCTCCTTTATCTTGTCAAACTTTTTGTGGGTACTTGGTTAGGTGTGTTATTAATCTCTACTGTTCACCAATTACCTGTTACTAACGAAAGTACTCCAATAGATATAGTTTACCTCTACTCAATGTTGCCATTTATTCTTTTGGCACTTTGTATCGTTTTCCAGATTTCTAAACAACATTTATTGGCTGTCTGCCTTATTTGTTTGAGTTCTCTTCTCGGTATGGTTGGAGGGAGTATATTACTAGGGACAAACTTTGGGAATTTTATAGGTACGGTTTTACCTGTGGTACTCTCAAATATTTGGAGTAGAAAAACTAGGCAACCAAATTCTATCCCTTTGCTCCCATCATTAATGCTTATTGTTAGTGGAAGTATTGGTTTCAGAGGGTTAGCCTACTTTTCATTAGGGGAAATTATCGCCGGACAGCAGAGTGTTGTACAAATGTTTATTGTTGCCGTAACCATGGGAGCAGGAATCTTGGTGGGAAATACCTTATCTAGAACTTCAATTAGTCTATAACTCTTTATTCGCTTTTTTCCATTCTAAGAGATATAAAAAGGCTGTGGACTGATGAGGATGCCAATGATCAATAATAGTTTTCATTTGTGCTTTCAAACGAGATTTAGAATCCAATTGATAAAGGGACGTCATGATTTGTTTGATATGAAAGTCGTCCAATGAAAAGATATTTGGTCTATTGAGTGTATACAATAAAATCATATCAATAGACCATTTTCCTATTCCTTTAATTTTTGAAAGTTCATGTACTACTTCTTCATCAGAGCACTGATGCCAAGGAATATTATTTTCAGTCCAAAACTCAATTACGTTAGCAATAGTGGAAAATTTACGCTCAGATAATTTGGCATCTTTCAAAGCCTGATCTTCAAAAATGGAAAAATTCTCAGGAGTGAGTTCTTGTAAATCCGCTTTATCTAATAACTTTTTGAACTGTTTTTTTGTACTTCTATAATGAATCTGTTGTTCGATGACACAACTTAGTAAATCATTAAATACATTATTTGTCGTACAAATTATTGGATCATTTACTATTGGTATGATCTTTTGTAAAACTGGATCGCAACGCATTAAGAACTTTTTCCCTTCGACAATCATTCGTATAAATGTGTTTTTTCCAAAAAGTAACAAGAAAAGCCAGTTATTGTTTTCCTTTGAGGTACTTTTGGGGCAATGGCTTTCCTTCTACCTCGTTGGTCCAGAGAATATTTACAATCCACCATCGGTTTTCCATTTGTACCAATTGATAGCTTGTAATTCCCCTACCACTTTCTCCTTCAGAATCTTTAGCTTTAAAACTCTGAAATACCTGAGCCATGCCGTTGTATTGATCAATTACCCGATGAATTTCTTTTTCAGAATACCCTTCTTCGTAATAAGGATCTGTAATCAGTTCTAGGAAATCATTTAAAGTGACCGTTTCAGCATATGCAGAATCAGTTTCATTCATCAAAATAGTTAACTGAGCTGTGGGTATAAATAAATTTCTTACCGCGGCTGTATCCATTTTATCTCCTTTTTTGAGAGATATTTGGGTAAGTAATTCTGTTATTACTCCATCTATGGTTTGGAGATTACTTTGAGCAGAGCTGTGAACACTCCATTGAAGTGCAATTAAGAAGAGAGATAAACGTAACATGTGCTTTTTGTTTATTATTCTTGACACTAAACAATTGAATTAGTTGCAATTATACATCACAAAAGCAGAAAATAGTTCAATTAATTGACCATTTGACGGTATTCATTTGGGCTCATTGACGTCTTCTTTTTAAAGATCTTACTGAAATATTGAGGGTATTCAAAGCCTAAAGAATAGGCAATTTCAGAAGCACTATTCTTAGAGTTTAATAACCTGTTTTTTGCTTTTTCTATAATGAAATGATGAATATGATCTTGAGTACTTTGGCCGGTCTCCTTTTTTAATAAATCACTTAGGTATTTTGGTGATAAGTTCATTTGTTCTCCACAATATTGTACAGAAGGTATGCCTAATTCCAGCTGTTTTTCATCTTTATAATATTGCTTTAAAAAAGTTTGGAAATCTGCTACAGTATCCTGATTTAAATTCGATCGAGTATAGAACTGACGATCATAAAATCTCACACAATAATTCAATAAAAGTTCGATATTACTGATAATTAAAGTCTGACTATGAGCATCAATATTATTTCTAAGTTCATTTTCAATCTTATGAATAATATCTGTGACTGTTTCTCTTTCGTCATCAGAGAGGTGAAGTGCCTCATTAATAGCATAAGAGAAAAATGAGAAGTCTTCTATTCTTTTTCCCAATTCCGATTTTCTTATGAGGTCGGGATGAAAACATAACGTCCACCCTTTGTCTTCCTTTACCTTTTGATTTTTTTTGAATTCAAGAATTTGATTTGGAGCGGTGAAGATCATCGTTCCTTCCTGATAATCATAAGAGTTTCGTCCATAATTCTGAATAGTAAACACACAATTATCCTTTAAGCTAATCTGAAAGAGATCGATAGCGTATTTGATGTTATCTACTTCTAATTTTTGAAGTTTATCACCCAAACGAAGTACAGAAACCAAGGGATGTTTAGGCTTTTCGAAACCTAAGAATTCATGGATCTCATGTATTGAATTTATTTTTAGGATATCTTTCATCTCTTCACATAATTAAAGTTGTTCCAAGAAAATTAAGAAATCATCTGATCTTTTCACAAAACCACTATCCATGATATAAGTGGCTACCGATAAAACAATAATACCCAAAGCGACACCTTTGTAGTAAGGAGTTTGACTAAGTACTAAACCAATAATAGATAGAAGCATCAATCCTGGATACACATATATTATTAGCGTTTTCCCTGCTTTATTATCGTTGGTATGTTTGGTAATTTCTGCTTTAATACCTTCTTGATTAGATTCATTATACAATTGAACACTTTTCTCTACATGAGCAGGCCTACTATAAATAATATACCCACCATAACCTATTAAAATGGTGATCAATAACCCCAGTGGAATACTACTCCCTTTCAACAATTGATTGTCGCTTTTCAAGATCATCACGAGTGCGGCAAAAATGAGAAAGCCAATACCAATCATGACTTTCCCTTGTGTTACTTCAGCTTTTGCCCAATTATTTGCATATGTAATAAAATCCATAGATCATTTTATTTAAACTGACTCATTATCATTTTATCATAGATATTGTCTCCAAACCATTTTCTAATGGCAATAGCTGGTTTAGCCATATATCCTTTTACATATCTAGTTTTTGGTTTTTCAATCGTCGCAGCTTTTGCGATAACACCACCAAGTACATCTACATGCGTTAGACTATCGTTTGTGTAGGTTTCTTTCATTCCATCTGCTACTTTATTGGCAAATTGAGCATAAGCACCTTTTCCTGAAGTCTTTTTCAGGTTATCTGCAGCAATTGTACCCCATGATGTTTTGATTCCTCCTGGTTCGACTACCACTACATCAATTCCAAAAGGTTTTACCTCCAATCGTAAACAATCGCTCCATCCTTCAACCGCATGTTTAGTTGCATGATACCATGCTCCAAGTGGAGTATATATTTTACCTCCCATAGAAGATATATTTACAATCCTTCCATGATGATTTTCTCTCATATGCGGTAATACCAGTTGAGTAATACGAGCCAATCCAAACATATTCACTTCAAATTGTCTTTTTGCTTCTTCAATGGGTACATCTTCTACCGCACCATAAGATCCATAGCCTGCATTATTGATCAAGATATCAATCCTACCTTCTTTTTCGATGATTGCATTTACACAATCAACAATAGAAGCATCATTGGTTAAATCCAAAGAAATAATTGACATTCCTGCATCTTCTAGATCTTTCATCTGATCCAATCTTCTGGCTGCACCATAAACAATATACCCTTGTGATTTCAAGATGTTGGCGGTCGATTTACCCATACCTGATGATGCTCCCGTAATTAATGCTACTCTACTCATGATATTATAAAACTTTGATTGTCTTTTATTTATATCACAAATTTATTCACACTACCAAAAACAATTGTATTCAAATTTCGGATAATTGTATACTTTTTACTTGGGAGTGACGGAGAGTAGGATTATATAGTGAAAGTCTATAATTAAATAGGCACTTGATAAATTTCTAATTTTTATCCTTAATATACTGTTCAAAAAACTCTTTGATGGTCAAATTATGTGGAGTAAATTTATCTTGTAATGCAATTATTGATTGGATATAATCGATTCTGAAAACCCGAAAATCATTTCTTAATCGACAATACGCTACAAGTAAGAAGTTTCCGTTAGTACTATATATTGCAAATGGTTCAATCGTTCTTTTAGTTACTTGATTTTGAGATGAAAGGTAGCTAATCTCTAGCAATTGAAAATGGATAATTGCTGATTGTAATTCCATTAAATTATCACTCGTTTTTTCCTCTTTGTTATTGCCACCAAAATATACTCTTTCTGATAGTAAGTCGGCGTTACCCTTTTGAGAGTACTTGAGAATCGATTTAATCTTATCTATTGCACTAGATACATTCTTTACCAATGATTCATCTTTATTTTTAAGTACTAATTGCTCGATAGTAATCAATGCATTGGCTTCTTCTTCAGAGAATAAAACTGGAGGTAGATGATAGCCTTCCATAATAGAATATCCTTTACCTTCTTCAGTAATAATGGGAATACCTGATTGTTCCAACGTCCTTATATCTCTATAAATCGTTCGGGTACTAACACCATGTTTTTCTGCTAAATAATTGGCTGTTACAATCTTCTTTGATTGTAATTGTGTGATAATAGCCGTTAGTCTTGCAAGCCTTGGTTTTTCTTCCATCGATTAAAGATAAGTTCCTTGTATATCCTCTCCCCAATTGATGTAAAAAAACATTTTCTATTGTCCGAAGAGTTTCATTTTCACTCCTAAGTTAATACTCATTTGTGAATTGATATCTACAAAATACGTCATCTTACCTTTTTTATAACCAATATGAGACCCAGCAACCCATTTAGAGGAATATCCCATATATGGACTTAAGTAGATATCTTCAATAAAAAAATCATACCCTAAGGTCAGCAACATATAATCGTTAATGATAATGTCTCGACCTGAGATATCATGTTCTTTTTTAGCAAATGACTTACTAAAAGTAACGGTCAAACGGTTGATTGTCACTATAGCTCCAATATTGTAGGTGACATCTGAGCCAGTATAGGCAAAATCGCCATATTGATCATAATAATTAATACTATACGGTGACACTCCAGCAATCAAACCAAAATCTACAGTCAGCTTTTTTTCATTTTTCTGAAACTGTTTATAAGGGTTAGGACATTGCTGTGCAAAAAGGGTAAAACCGCTAAATAAGAATAGTAATAAAAGTAATCTGATCCTCATGAATGTATCCGATTAAAAAAATCTTTTCATGTTTTTATGAGTACTAAAAATTGGAATACTCGATACCATGAAAAGTGCTAACAACAAGGTTAACTAAAAAAATAGATCTACCTTATATTAACTTCCTTCCACAATTTTTAGTTTGCTCATTGATAGTAATATATGTGAATAATAATGAAGAAGATAATACCTTGAATTCTTCGCCTATTTATAGAAATAGGAAATCATGTTTTACTGTTTTCATTAATGTTAGGAAATATACTTTTCTATCAGTTGATAGAATTTAGAAATCTAATTGTATTATTGCATCGCGGTATTATGGTAGATAGCTTCACGCTTATCTGTCCATCGAAACCATTGAGTAAATAATCATAAAAATAAGGTAATACAGGCTTTCATTTATAGCTTGTTTACTTGATCAGATAAGGAAATGCAGCAACAGCAATATTTATATATTATCAATTTCAATTCTAATGAAAGTGAGTTAAGTAAATTGGAATCGAGACAACTTTTTAATGAAGATGTTGCAGGAAAAATGCATTTCTCAGATATCGAAATCGTCCCGTCTAGCAGTCCATTTATTAAAAAAAGAATGGATATTTTATATTCTTCCAATAACTACCAAGATCTTATTGATAAGGTTGAAAAGATGGAAATTAAGGTGGAAGGTTTCAAGGCAGAATATATTATGCTCGAAGGTGACACCATAGGTTATAAAGAACGTTTGGGACAATTAAGAGACATAGGATACCGCATCGAAGGAGAACCTGATTATTACAACCCCACCGTCACTTATGGATTGTGCTTCTTTGAAGACTATTGGTATTTTGGAACTGTAATCAGAGATGATGCTGAATGGCAGAAACACAATCAAAAACCTTGTTCGTTTAGTAATTCTCTAAGTATTAATACCGCTAAAGCACTTGTGAATATTGCTTCTAAGGGAGATAAATCAAAAGCAATTATCGATGCTTGTTGTGGTGTGGGCACTGTTTTGTTGGAAGGCTGTTTTTCAGGTTTTAATATAGAAGGTTGTGATATCAATTGGAAAGCGAGTAATCATACCCAGAAAAACCTTGAGCATTATCAGTACACTACAAATGTATACAACTGTGATATCAAAGATTTAGACAAGACATATGATGCCGCCATTATAGATCTTCCCTATAATCTTTATTCTGCATCTTCAGACGAAATTGCATTTAATATCATAGAAGCCACTGCATTAAAAGCACCTAGAGTAGTTATCATATCCATCACTAACATTGATGAATTCATTCAGAAAGCAGGGTTAAAAACAATTGATAAATGTACTATTGATAAAATAGGTAAGGTAAAATTTACTCGCTATCTACATGTATGTGAAAGAGCAGAATAACTCAGTTCATCACTAATTCTCTTGTGAAAAATTCATAGGCATAAACTGTTTTCAAAAGTGAAAAGGAAGTATTAACCTCAAGTTTATGCATAATGTTATTCTTGTGATTTTTGATAGTATGAGCACTCAAAAATAATAATTCTGCAATTTCCTTATTGGATAAACCTTGGCTTATATATGAAGCTATTTCTTTCTCTCTTCTACTCAATGTATTGTATTTTTGTTTTTGTGATACATAAATAGAATACATCTCATAGTACAATTTAAAGAGTTTCATCTCTTGATGATCATGAGCAGGGAAAGCTATAATATTTATCTCGTTTCTCACTCGATCCTTTACCCAAAAAGTATAGAATATGATATCGTCTTTGAACGTTTTAATTTTAAATGATATAGGTAATGATGTTTGTTGTTTGTTATTGTCATTAATAAACTCATTTACCCTAATGGTATTATACTTCAGGTCAATTTTAAGATGTTCAGTATCCATATCGATCAGGGATACATTTACTAATCTTTCAAAAAGAAAATGCTTGTAAGTTTCAATCGTGAAACTTTCTAGAGTAGCATTAAATTCCAAGATAGATGGAATAGGTCTCAACTTAATGTTAGACTTCATTACTTTTTATTCCTTTATATATGTTTGTCGATTAAGTCACCATAAACAGTACTTAATGACATAGATTACGACAGCAGAATGAAGAATGTTTTACCTATTTTGTAAAAAATCCTCAAAAATCACAATTCAAATGTAACATTGTTTCTAGTGAGTTTATTAATATATAGAACAAACAAATATTAAGTAACATGATAAGTAAACGTCACTTTTTTAAGTGAAAGAAAAAGGCTCAATAATAGGTAATTATTGAGCCCTTGATTTATGGTTAACGCTTTATTAAAGCGATCAATTATTTTACAATTTTATAAGTCCAGTTTCCTTTTTCAAGTCTGATAGTGAACTGCTCACCCTCATTGACGTGAAGCTTCTCGCCACCTTGTACTAGATAGTTCGTAGCAGATGAAACACCTAAGATAATATCATCTTCTTCACCTTCTAACTTAACTCTAAATTCAAGGTCTTTACCCATATCAGCAGCAGTAGTCGTATACTCAAGAATATTACCTTCACCTTCCATCAATACAGAAGTATTTTCATCTGTAAAGATTTTAACTTTTTTCAATGGAGCAAGTTCTACCGTATAAGACTTTGCCTTTTCGTTCATGATTAATCTAGCACCATAAGGCATGTAGAATTGACCTTCACCATTTTCTGATGCTCCAAAAGTACCATTTAAAGAGAAATCAGAAGATGGGTTGATTGGTGCTTGTAGGGTGTTATTACCGTTATCAAATACAACAACTTGTGCATTTGTTAACTCTGTACCATCCCAGTACCAGTCGTACTTATATTTCTTCATGTCTACTGCAGGAGCTGTAGTTCCAGCATACTTAACAGTAAGGTTCATAGGGATAATCACTTGATTATTTGTTTCGTTATCGAAACCTTGCTCTACGCTTGAAGATAAATTAAGATCTGTTCCTGTTGGGTTACCTTGTAACTCGAAAGAATACTTATTATTTAATTTTGCATTAAATACAATTGGAATATTGTTTTCAAAAGCTCTTACATTCATAGATACATCGATGTCAGCATCGTCCATATATACATATGAGTAGTAATAAGTATCTTCGTCTGTAGTACCTACTTTGTTTAAAGTGGATGTACCAAACTCAGTTTTGATAGCTACCTCTTTAATGTAAGCCACTTTACCCCATACTTCAACATATGCCCAGCTTAAGTTAGACATTGTGATATCCGCTGAAGTTTCGCCTGCAGGAATTACTTTTTTACCACCTAAAGTATAAGCAGTGTGATATCCTGTAAATTCTTCTCCGTCTTTAACAAATTTAGAATGTCTAACATCGATAGTTACTTCTCCGATCATTCCTTGGATTAGAATATTATCATCTAGGTTGATGCCATCTAAAAAGAACTCGTTTCCTTTTGAATCTACAGCAACTAACTCATAATTATCTTTCTCATAATTTACTCCTGGATCAGTCATTCTTTGTCCACTGAATGATGAAATCTCAGAGCTAATAATGTTGGATACAATAATGTCTCTTGGTGAATCTCCTTCTATTTGAACTTCCTCTTGTGAACAAGAAAAGATGAAGAATAAAATGGGTAAAAGGAATAATTTTCTCATAGTAATATCTTTATAAAAAATTAATTACATCAGGTGTAATTAGGTATTAAAAAAATTGAGCATTTAATTTCGAGCTCAAAGGGTTATACTTAGTGCTTGCTTAAAAAGATTTAAATATTATAGGTTATTAACTTTATTGACTTTCAATGTTGTAATGATTATGTTTCACTGTTTCATTAATGTATAATTAAAAACTGTCAATTTAAAATAGAGATTAAATTGACAGTTTTAAGGAGGCTCTTACTTAGAAAGAATAACCTATTCTGAGATGAACTCTAAACGCAAAATCGATAGGATTAGCATTACTTATAGAAGAATCATAAAAGGTATAAATATACCCTAAACCACCACCTAATTCGTAATTAAAATCTTTGACTAAATTTCTTCTAATACCCCAAGACAAAAACATAGAAACATCACTAATGTTTCGTAGCCCAGGTACATTAGAAATAACAAACCAATCAGGAGAATAGTTGCCTTCCAAAGCAACAAAACTAGCACTGTTATTCTCTACTCTTTTCAGTTTTTTGGCTCTTTTTTTTATGTTATAATACCATCTTGGAGACAAACTAAAAGTAGGTAACATATATATGACATCTTGCTGGTACTCAGATCCCGTTTGGAAACCTGCATTCATTCCAGCCTCAGTACGTAAAGCTATGGTATTGGATAATCGTGTTTCGTTATTATACCAAACCCCTAGAAATCCTGTTTGAATAGAGTTAATTGAATGTTCTACTGATACAGTTTGTGCTTGAGAGATATAACAAAATGCAGAGAGAAAAATGGTTATTATTAATTTTTTCATTTAAAGGAGAGTATGAAGTTTTATGATTTAGAATAGTTGCGGTTTAATGACAAATAGTGATAAAGGGTTGACAACATAAAAAGAAAAAACCCACATTAAAGTTGGTAGTTTAATGTGGGCCTTGATGTTATATTAGAATCGACTTTTAAAAATATGCAATACGTTATTCCTTTTGAAGTGCTAGCTATGACTTTTCCCTAACATCTTTTCAATAACTTTCACTACCAACAATGCGATCGCACCCACTACAATTCCCACTGCTAGCTCTCCAAGTACAGAAGGAAAACTATGTACTAGGTCATGTACTTGATGTATATTATGAACAAAAATTCCACCTGCCACTAATAACATCGCCACTGTTCCAATAAAAGCCAAGCTCTTAATGACCCATGGTAATGCGTTAACTAGTAACATTCCGATGCTTTTTAATATTCCTTTACCGTTTGAGGCTTCTACTAATTTTAAACCCAAATCATCCATTCTTACAATTAAAGCAACCAATCCGTATACGCCTATTGTTGCAATCAAAGCAGCTAATGAAACTGATAATATTTGTACTGTCATTTCTTCTTCAACCACAGAACTTAATGCAACGATGACGATCTCAACAGATAAGATAAAGTCGACAACAATGGCAGATTTCACCTTTTTCTTTTCTTCAATTTTGAGTTCCTCTTCAGACATTTCAGCTTTGGCTGTAGCTGTTTTCGTATGCCCTCCATCAAATAGATAATGGTAGACTTTCTCTGCTCCTTCAAAAGCTAGATAGATACCTCCTATTACTAAAATGGGTACAATAGACCATGGAACAAAAGCACTCAGTAAAAACGCCAATGGAAGAATAATCAATTTATTGATAAATGAGCCCTTACAGATAGCCCATAATACTGGAATTTCTCTTGAGGCTCTAAAACCCGATGCTTTTTCTGCCGTTACGGCAAGGTCGTCTCCTAAAATCCCTCCAGCTTTCTGTGTAGCTACTTTTGTAGTTACTGCAACATCATCCATGATGACGGCAATATCATCTAGCAATGCGAAAAATCCTGATGCCATTTATTAGTTTTTAAAGTAATAGTTTGTTTAAAAGTGGATGAATTTAACTTGTAAATCGTTAATAAGCAAAGTACCTCAAGAGAATCGTCTCATTGAGGTACTTTCGTATTTTTATAAAGTAATGACAAACTCTTTGATCGCTTTACCTATTTCTTCAGGATGATCTTCTTGTATAAAATGAATCCCATCTCCTACATTTACTGATTTTAGATTGGGAATATTTTCGATGATCCAATTCTTTACCGGCTCAGGCATAAATGCCCCAGGTTCTGCATAACAGAATAATTTAGGAATGGTCGATTTCGATAATTTAGTCCTATAATTCTCCACTACTGAGGCCATTAGTTCAGGTTTACCATTTAAAGGCACTTGTGATACCCATTTCCATATAGGCTTTCTACTTTCCACAATTTTAAAGGGTGAAGTATATCCTTCCACTTCTTCCTCAGTCAATCCTCTGGAAACCCAAGTAGGCAACACATTTTGTAAGAAGATATTGTCTTCGCAAATCATTTTCCAACCATTTTCTCCTCTTAATTGATGGAAGAAATCAATAGTTGCTGAGTCAAAGAAAGTTCCAATATCTTGGATTATTCCTTCCATAAATGCAATGGCTTTTACATTGCTTTCATGCATTGCAAAATAATGGAATCCAAGACCCGATCCCCAATCATGAAGAACAAGAATAACATCTCTAAGATTTAAAGTATCGATTAATTTTTCAACATACATATACTGTTCAGCGAAAGTATAATCTATAGCCGGTTTATCTGATTTACCCATTCCAATTAAGTCGGATACATAAATAGGATGATCTGTTGAAGCGACTATTGGAGCAATATTTCTCCAGATAAAAGCATTGGATGGATTGCCATGAAGGAATAAAATGGGTGATTTTGAACTCTCTTCGTTGGCCGTAAGTACATGCATATTGGAGCCATGTACGCTAATGTTTTTTGATTGCATTAAGTAGGTTATTATTTAATTTTCAATAGTTTCTTTAATGTAGTAAAGGTATTGTATTTCAAATCGAATACATACTTAAAAGGTTCAATAGAAAGAAAATACAATTTTTTGTAACTTTAATTAGCAATTAAAACAAACTATCCTATGAACTCTAGCTCTAAAATACAGATTGAAAAAAGTGACAGTCACTTAAAAATTACTTTTAAATGGTATCAACCTCATGCATTTTTTCTTGATTTCTTTTGTATAGCATGGAATAGCTTTTTGACCAATTGGTACTCTTCTGATGGAGATTTAAATTCCTATCTCCATCCATCAAAATAATATATATGTCAAAAGGACTTCATTGAATGAAGCAGTATTGAGTCCTTTTATTTTCTTAATTTTGAGGTAGTATATATTTTATTTTAGGTGTATGTATTACATTTGTTATAAATAAAACAGTAGTTTAAATTTTTTATCAATACAATTTTTCAATTTTTTAGAATAATTTTTTTACTCCTTTTTCAACTTGTTTTCATTAAATCGTAGTAAGGCAAAGAATAAATTCACTCCTTTTTTTCAGGTATATATTGATATATGTATGCATAAGTACACTTATTAGACATCTAGATACAAATGGTATTTATAGGGCCAAATAAGTATTAATGAACACATTAGACAAAATAAAACACTGAAAATCTGCCTTATATGTAAATTTTACATTTTATGGAATCAAGGATACATCGAATAAATCATTAGGCACAGTGAAGCATAGGGCCTCGACCTACCTTTAGAATGTGATTTTTTCAGGCCGAGTTTATCACACACACATTTTTACAAAAACTCCTATTGCTAATTGGCTTAGTGAAATGAATGATGAAACAAATGAAAAGAATTTTTACAGTTTTTAACCTGCCAAAACTAAACTATCGTCTTTTCTATCTAATGAGTATTCTTCTATTTATAAATGTAGATACGATTGCTCAATCTAGACAGATATCGGGTAGGATTACTAGTGCAGAAGACAAATTACCATTACCAGGTGTAAACGTTCGTATTAAAGGAACGACACAAGGAACAGTATCCAATTTTGATGGAGATTATTCTCTTCTTGTAGAAGAAGGGGAAACAGTCGAATTCAGTTTTATTGGTATGGTTCCACAAGAGATTGTAGTGACTACCCAGAGCAAGATTAATGTTTCTTTAGAAGTAGATGTTCAAGTACTTGATGAAGTAGTGAAAATCGGTTATGGCGAACAAAAGAAAAAAGAAGTATCAGGAGCTGTGGCTCATGTGAAAAGTGATGCTTTCGAAGCTTATGTTTCAGGAGATGCTTCTCAAGCATTACAAGGACAAATTGCTGGTGTAAATGTGACTACTTCGGGTTCTCCAGGTGCAGATGCCGTTGTACAAATTAGAGGAGTGAGTACTGTCTCTGATGTTGCTGGAGCAACAGAACCTTTATATGTTGTTGATGGAATTCCTCAAAATGAAAATCCTCGATTGGCACCTTCAGAGATTGAGTCGATGGATATCCTAAAAGACCTTGCATCTTGTGCTATCTATGGTACAAGGGGTGCAAATGGTGTAATATTGATTACAACTAAGAAAGGTAGTGCCGGAAAGTTGAATGTATCATTAGATGCATCTTATGGTGTAAAAAACATCACATCGGGTATTGAGTTGATGAATACGCCTGAGCAACTCTATTTTGATATGGTAAAAGAAAGAAATAGAGGATCTAATGATTTTGATAACTCTACGAACTTACCTATTCCAAGAAACCCTGCATTCTTCCAAAACAACACCAACCTTTCTGATGTAGTTATTGTAGATAACCAACCTACTCAAAATTACAATATTGGTGTAAATGGTGGATCTAAAGGTTTAACATATAACCTTACAGGTGGATTCTATGATGATAGAGGACCGTTGATCAACTCTGGCTTCTCAAGATATAATGGTAGAGCGGGTGTTAGATATGATAGAGGAAAGTGGGATATCAACTCGTCTGTAGCTATTGGATCTGAGAAAATTGAAAGAACCAGTTCAGGGTTACTGACTCAAACAATTAAGTATGCTCCATATAAGCCTGTTTTAGACCCGAACAGTGATGCTGCATTTGTTGATGTGGGTAATGCTTCTACAACCAATAGTGTACTAGAAACAATGAAAATGGAAGATGTTGCTTTTAGAGATCGAATGCAAGGTAATATTAGTGCAGCTTATGAAATCATCGATGGACTAAAATTAAATTCGAACTTAGGAGTAAGCAATGTCAATGAGTTCAGATATAAATTTAAGCCTTTTATCGAGAACTATGATGAGGACGGTATTCTTCAATCTGATCCAGCTAACTCATATGTGATCAATGAATCAGCAAGAAGAACTTCAATGTCTGCTGATGTTCGTTTGTCTTACTTAAAGAAATTTGGTAATCACAAGATTACTGGTGTAGTGGGTTCATCTTTTGAAACTCATACTCGAGACAGTTTTACAGCTCAGAAAAATGGAGTTGTAGATAATTCGATCCGTGTATTAGATGGTGCTGTTTTGGCTGCATCAGCAACAAACGGCTACAATTATAAATACAATATCATTGGTACATTAGGTCGTATTACTTACGATTATAAAAGTAAGTATATGGTCTCGTTTAGTGGCAACTATAATGGTAACTCAAAGTTTGCTTCTGATAAAAAATGGAAGTTCTTCCCTTCTGCTTCTGCAGCATGGAATGTATCTGAAGAAGGTTTCTGGGACAATATGAGACATGTGGCTAACAACCTAAAAATCCGTGGTTCTCATGGTCAAGTAGGTGGACAAAGTTTTTTACCGTACTCAGATCAGGCAACAATTCAAAATGGGTATGATTATCCATTTGGTTCAGGAGGGTTCCCTACTTTATACTATGGATCGGCTCAACAAAATTATGCTAATGGAAATGTTCAATGGGAAACATCAATCCAAAATAACGTAGGTATCGATCTAGGTTTCTTTGATAATAGATTGACGATTACTTCGGATGTGTATCATACACAAAAATCAGATATGTTATTCCCTGTTCAGTTACCTCCTTCTTCTGGTGTGACTGGTCCTGATTCGAAACTGACCATGAATATCGGTAATATGGTCAACAAAGGTTTTGAATTAGCTGCTACAGTAAAAGGCAGAAAGAAATCGCTCAACTGGAGTATCACAGGTACATTTACTAAAAATGAAAATGAAATTACCAGTTTAAATGCAGATAACTTTATATACACTACCGACCCTGGTTTAATCTCTGGAGCTGGAGCTTCTTCTAAAGTAACTGTTTTTGCAGAAGGTTATGAAGCAGGTGCATTCTTCTTATATCAAACGGATGGTGTTATCCAGACTGAAGAACAATTAAGAGCTTACCAAGAAATTAAACCCGATGCGAGAATGGGTGACTTAGTGTATGTGGATACTAATAATGACGGTAATATCACAGACGAAGATAGAGTGTATATGGGCTCAGGATTCTCTGATTGGGAAAGTGGTCTTATCTTCAATATTTCATGGAAGGGATTTGATTTTATGATGCATTGGTATGCAGCAATTGGTCATGAAGTAATGAACGGATCTAAAGCAATGGCTTACTCAGAAGGTAGACATAAAGATCAAGTAAATACATGGAATAGAGCAAATCCTACTGCCGATATTCCAGCTTGGAGAGGCACAACAAAAGAACATGATAACTTCAGAGCATATACTGATTTATGGTTAGAGGATGGTTCTTATATAAGACTTAAAAACATCCAAATCGGATATACTCTACCTAACAATATTATTAAGCGTTTAGGAATGACCAACTGTAGATTTTTTGTATCTGCACAGAACCCACTCACTTTTACAAAATATGAGGGGTATGACCCTGAAGCTGCAGGTAATGGAGTTTCTTCAAGAGGCCTAGATAAAGGAAATTATCCAATCTCGGCATTGTACCTAACAGGTTTTAAGTTGAACTTCTAAACCAATTAAAATGATGAAATTGAATATTAAAGAAATAGTAAAATTCGGTTGTTATGTAGTTCTAATGGCTGCATGCATTGGCTGTAATGATTTCTTGACAGAAGATAATCCAAATGCCAAACCAAAGAAAGACTACTTTACTTCTTTATCAGAATCTGATAAAGTATTAACGGCTACTTACTCTGCCCTTTTAAATCACTATAATCTAAATATCCTCGAAGAATCTTGGCGTTCTGATTTAGGTTATCCATCGGTTTCAAGTGGTAGACCTGCCTTAAGTAGTGCTGGAGAATCTTGGTATTTTAAAACATACACAAATTCCCAAAAGGAAATCAACAAAAAATGGGAAGCTTTATACATAGGTATCTTTAGAGCCAATCAATTAATTGAAGGCTTAGAAGGTCCATTGGGAGACCAAAGAGAAAATGAATTCTGGATACTACAAATGGCAGAAGCTAGATTATTAAGAGGTATCTTTCATTTCTGGGCCTACCAAACTTTTAATAACGGTAGAGTGATTATCAGAGATAATGTTCCTGTGGAATTAGAGGAATTCAATATCCCTGTTTCATCAAAAGAAGAAGTAAGGGCATTTATCCTTGAGGATTTTGAATATGCCTATGAAAACCTTCCTGCTACTTGGGGTTCTGATGCACAAGATGAACTTTCTGCAGGTAGAATGAATAAGGCTATTGCTACCATGTTTCTTGCCAATTTCTATTTCTTAGAAGCCCCTGCCACTGTTGATGGAGATGGTATTGAACCAGATTATGAAAAAGCTTTGATGTATTATCAAGAGATTGTAAACAACTATAACTTCCAACTAGTAGGCGACCCTGAATTGATGTTTACTAGAGCTGGCGAGTTTAACAATGAAGCTATCTTTGAAATTATCTATGACGATAACTTAAGACCTGAATTGGATCGTTTTGATGAGCAATCGCCAAGTAACCGTATGGCTAGATATTCTGCTCCGGGTACTATGGGTGGTCAGAGAGTGATGACTCCTACCGCTTGGTTAGCTTATAAATATAAAACAGAGAATATTGATCCTCTTGATAGTAGAAATACAGTAACGATTATTGATTTAGATTCAAAAGAAGAAATTGAAACACTGAGAACTATTTCTCTTCGATCTTCGGCAAGTGTGGCATTGGTCAACGACTTATATACCACTTACTATCGTTCTGGTATCACTCCAGCAGTTGTGCCATTTGGTAAGTATGAGTTTGCATATTTCAAGAAGTATACAAATCATGATATTGTAACAACTGAAAATAACCTTCCAAAAGGTTCTTGGTATTCGGGTAAAAATATCACTATCCATAGGTTATCAGAAGTATACTTAAATATCGCTGAATGTTACCTCCAAAAAGGGGATGTGACATCAGCATTGAAGTATATCAATGATGTAAGAGCAAAATGGGGTTTAGTACTCCTAGGTTCTTCTGTTCAGGGAGAGTATGCTGATAGAACTTACGATGAATTAGTGTATTCAGTTGATCAATTAATGGATCATTTAATGTTCACAGAAAAGCCTCTTGAACTTTCGGTTGAAGGACATTCAATTCGTTGGATAGATCTTAGAAGATGGGGGAAAATTAGTGAGGCATTTAAAAGAGCTTCGGAGCAGGTTTTCTATGGTGCTAGGTTCCAGTTTATTGATCCAGCAACAGGTAATAAAGTGAACCGTAATAAGTCGGAATTATTCGAAGGTTCAGACCCGAAAGGTACTAGTATTGACTTGATTGATTGTGTAGATGCTGCCAACAATTACATTCCAGAGGTACATGATTATTATCCACTTCCTCTTGAAGAAATTATTTCAAACCCTAACCTAGGTCAATAATTACAATGAGAAAATTAAATTATATATATATCAGTATTCTTGCTTTGTTGGCCTTAGGTTGTAACAAAGACAACGAAGAAGAAATCCCTGCCTTTTCAGATGTTTCTTGGTATACAGAAGCAGGAGGTTGGGCACATGTTAACCTTGCGAGAGAGGTTGGACAATCGCTTTCTTTTATGGACTTATCGCAAGGTGTTTATTCACATGAATGGGTACTTGATAGTGGAAACTATTATATCGAAGGTGACTTTGTAAAAGGTGATGACCTCACCAATTTTATCATTCCTGATATGGGACTTTCGTCTGATGCGTACAACATCAATGTGTTGTTTATGGAAGAAGGTTTACAGGGCGTTAGATTGCATAATAAATTTTATCATCCTGTTCAATATATTGGTTACAATGGTAGTCAGGAATATGCCGATACACTTACTTCATTTATGGATGAAGAAGGAATGTGGGTGATCGATACTACTTTTTATGTGGATGTTTATGGTGTGATTGAGCCTGAAATTTCTATTGAAATGGAAGGGGAAGTTTTAGCTTATATCTATGCAGACTCAATGGTTTACCTTGAAAATGGAGAGCAGAAAGTCGTAACAGATATGGAAAATAAGGAAGCATGGCCAACATTTAATATCGAAATGGGTAGTGAATTAACCTATAAGGATAACACTACTAAAGGCCGTACAGATACAAGAACTTGGACATTCCCTACTAATGCCACAGTAAACGGTTATGACAATGAAGGGAACAGTAATCTTGATCCTGAGAATGCCATCTCTGTCGAACTTGTTTTCAATGAGTTTAGTAATAGTGCAGGTGGTAGCGTTGAAGTAGAACGATCACTTGAGGTGGTAGCAAGTAAATCGAAAGTATCGCTTCCTTTTTATATTACTATCGTACCTCCAGAATTAAAAGCAACCTTTAAGGTATACCATAGAGGAGTCGAAATTTTGCATATCGATGAAGATGATATGCCGAATGAGGACAACACTACTTGGCCTACAATTGATATTGCTTTGGATGATGAATTAGTCTTCGAAGATTTAACTAATGACGCTGTAGAACTTACAAGAGCTTGGAACTTTGTTAGCGGAGCAAAAGCAGGTGAAACAGGTACAGAACAAACTGAAACGAACACTTATAATACATTAGTTTCAGGAGTTCAGATTGGTAGTTTTACTGTTTCAAGAACCATCAATAAAGAAGAACAAACTTCAACGAAAGTGATTCCATTAAATATTAATGTAGCTTTAATACAAGATGGTGATACCGAAGTATTGGGTGATGTGACAACATCAGATGAAATCAGCAATACAATTTCTTTCTTTAGTAATGAAGTTTTACAGGACATCCCTTCAGAATCGATCAATGATTTTGCCATCTCAGGAAATGATTATAATGAGGTAGCCTTAAGTTTATCGATCACTTCAGTCGCTTTAAATCCTGATAATAAAAAAGAAGTGATCGTTACATTAAACGATAATGTCTATAACTCAGATCAATTACAATTGAGTTATAATGGAACAAAAATTATGTCGAGAGCTGAGGTTCCTCTAAATAGTTTTGATAAGACAGTAGTTCCAGTAAATAATAGTGCTCAAATCATCAATGAGACTTTTAAAAGCTTTGAAGAATACAAAGGGAAAGATACTGGTGGTAATGCAAAAGGTTGGATTTCATCTCATGATGGTGCTCCAAAAGATAGTCGTTATTTCTATTTCCAACGTACAGATGAAAAAGCATCAGACGGAGAATATAGTATGAAGTTCTTCGCTGATTATGATTTAGCTGACATCAGTAAAGATAAAAAAGTGGAAACTTCAGTAAATGAAGGGCATGAATTATCTGTTCCTGAAGGGGTTTACGAAGTAACAGTAGATATCTTTGTTGTAGATGGTACGATCACCTCCCCAGCTGATGAAAATCTTGAAATCAAATTAGTTGGAGATGCCACTTTAGCCTATAAGGTAGATTACAACGCTTTACCAAGAGGCGAATGGACTACGATTACTCTTAAGAAACCATTTGGTCCTAGTAATAGCACTTCAAAATTAGTAATTCAGTTTGCTAGTGATGTATCTAGCTCTGGGAACGTAAATTTCTATATTGATAATGTTTCTATGAAAGCTCTTCAAGTAAGACCATAGTATAACGATTATAATAAAATATCCCCTCTCGTTATTTTAGTAGGTAATCTATTAAAATACGAGAGGGGATATTTATTTAAAACTCAATCTTGTAAGCTAATGACGGTATGATAATTTGTGCATCATCTTTCTCCAATCTTTGAGTTTGATAATTGTACAAATAGCCATAATCATCCTTACTACCGAGGGCATTTAGTAGTTGCAATTTCCATGTTCCCGTATGTCTTCTTTTATTAATTTTCCAATAAAATGAAATGTCTAAACGGTAAGATGGATCTTGTTTCACTGTATAAATTTTAGATTCATCATAAATGACCTCTTTATTATCCATACTCTCTTCAGTATCTAAAGGTGTGGTATATTTTCCTCCAAGAAAATTCAATCGGCCACTAAGTCCCAATACTTTGTTTTTTGATTTTCCTACTACCCATTCTTTACCATAGATCGCATTCACTACAAAACCTCTATTGTATCTTGTATTACGCTCAATTCCATCACCTCCTTTATATTTCGAATCAAAAACAGAACCGGTAAACATATAGTAAAATCCTTGGTCTAAACTTCTTGATAAAGTTATATCTACTCCCATGTTTTCACCTGTTCCTGTTCCTTCCAATTTATCTTCATATAACCATTGAGCATCAATATTGATTGCCGAGTAAGAACTATCAGGAATCACTGGAATATCATAAAGACGTTGGTAGTAGGGTTCAATGCTTAGACTAATTTTTTCATTAATATTCCAATCATATGAAAAAACATAATGATGTGATTTAGATAGCGGCAAAGAGGTATTGGGTTGAGTAACTACTCCATTTTCTTCAATTTCACTAAAATACAATGGCAATGGTTCTAGTTTAGAATGTTTACCATATGCAAATCCAATAGACCTGTTTGGAGAAAGTTGATAAGATAAACTTGCCCTAGGCTCAAACGTTAACTCATCGTTGAAGTTTACATATTGGCTATGGATACCTACATTTAATTTTAAACGAGAAGATAAATCAAATTGAGACTGTGTAAAAAACTGATAGGTATTAATCGTACTTTCTTCATCTAAGTAAGTATACAGCGGATCTTTAAATTCTGGAGAGAATGCTAAACTAGAATTGTAATGCAATTGATTTACAATTACTCCCGTTCGGTTAAAGTGAGAGGCATTAAATTTATGTTGTAATACCGTTGAGGCTGTCCATTTATTATTTTTAATACTTAAGTCAGCCGTTGGAAAAGCGTCTAACTGGAAATCATAACGCTCTTCTTCGTACCTCTTGTACTCTTGTGATGCTACAATAGATGTTTTTAAGAAGGTTTTATTGCTAAATGAATAATTATGAGTTACACCTAGAATTCCGGTTCTAAATGTACCTAAGTCTGAGTAACTGTCATATTCAGAAATCCATTCTGTAGTATCGGTATTCGCCCTAGAATCAATACCATCTATTAAACCTAAACCCCAAATAGAAAATACACCCGCTTTTTGGGTTGGAACATTAATTTTAAAACTAAGGTCTTGATAAGTTGGGATACCATTATCTTCGGGTAAGATAGGCTTTATTAGTGCTAAGGTAGAATATCTATAATTGAAGAGATATGACGCATTACTATTTTTCGAAAATGGACCTTCAGAAGATATATCCAAACCTAATGTTCCCAACTGAACGGCATGTTCGGCTGTTTCATTATTTCCGTTTCGGAATTGCATATCGAAAACACCAGACATCGCATTCCCATATTCGGCAGGGAAGGCTCCGGTTAAGAAATCAGAATCCCCTAGCATTAATCCACTTAAGGCAGAAATAGCACCCCCTCCAAAAGAACCAAGGCCTCCAAAATGGTTAGGATTAGGAATTTCTACTCCTTCTAATCTCCATAAAACACCTTTAGGAGCATTTCCTCTAATAACCACTCCATTATCGTCTAGATTTCCAGTAGTTACACCGGCAAAAGAGGCCACTACCCTAGCGGGATCATCAAAAACAGCTAGTCTTTCTGTTTGTTCTACTGTAAAAGATTGACCACTTACACTGACCATTTCATTTAAAGTTTTACCATTGCCTTCTGAAGCCCGAATCACCACTTCTTCCATCTGAGTGATACTCTCTTTTAACGGAATCGTAAGGACTAATTCCTTAGCAGAATTCAGCATCAAATTATTCACCATTACAGGCTCATACCCCATCAACGTTACTTTTACATTCTGTCGACCTACCGGAACACCTTCCAATCTGAAGTTACCTTGATCATCTGCCACAATACCTAAAGGTGCTTCCAAAGAAGTAACAATTATAGTAGCAAAAGGCAGAGGAGCTTTAGAGGTAGCGTCGACAATCTGACCTCTTATGACTTGAGTGAGTTCTTGCGAAAAGACAGTTGTTGCTAATAGTAAGCATAGCATAGAACAAATAGTTTTTTTCATCATTTGAGTAATTGTTTTGAGAGCTTTTTATTTTGTTTACATGTTGATGACACCAACAGAATGATTTACCCCTATCCGATGACGAAAAAAAAATTATTCTCCCTTTTGAAGTGCTATATCAGTTATTATTCAAATAGAAATACAAAAAACAATTGTGATGAAACGAAGTAACGTCTATCCACTTGGTTACTTAATAATTATTATATCCACATGTTTAATCCTTAAAATGATACATTGTTACTTTGTGTGATATTTACAAAAATCTGTTATCAACATTCCGCTTATAATGAAGACCATAAAAATGATAAGTAAGCTGATAAAGCTCTACTACAAAAGAAATGATCAATCTCTCATTTCTAAGAAACTATAAATTTGCAATACAAATATATATTTACATTTATTCACTTCTTAATTGTTAGGGAGTAGCTATTGACTATCAATGGATTAATAAAAGCAGTTTTTGAGGATGTAAATTATGTTATTCTGTGGTATAATTTTCGTTGTTGAGACCACGGATAAGCATTTTTACCTAACAACAAACAAGCTTGTCTAACTTTTTAAGCAGGTTAATATTCTTTACGAAAGTATCAAATGAACTTCAAGTGTAACTATTTAATACTATGCAGTATAGTATTTAGTTTCTTTGCCCCAGTTCATGCCCAATTTCCTTCTGACGGACATACTGAAAATGATCCGAGAAAGGTAGTAGATGTGAAAAATGCATCATATTATGGGTATGTGGGTGACGAAGAAATTCGCGACATTGCCATTGGATCAGATGGCTCAATTTATTTAATCGGTAAAACTTCTAGTGATACAAATATCGCTAGTAGTGGTGCACATCAAGAGTCTATTAATGGTGAGGCCAATACCGGATTATCAGATGCATTCCTTGTAAAAATGGATGAAAAAGGCACAACCCGCCTTTGGAGTACCTATTATGGTAATGCAGATGCAGATGAAGGTAACGCTATCGCGTTACATAACGATGATGTCTACATCGTGGGTACAAAGTCAGATCAAGCATTTTTGGCTAAGTTTTCTTCCGAAGGGGCACTCATTTGGGAAAAAACCTTTGGCACCGCCACCACAAGTAATGGTATTGATATTAGCATTACGAATACGCAAATATTTGTGATGGGGCATTATTTCGGAGGGAGCACAAATAATGCATTTGTCACATCCTTTGACTTCAATGGCCAACTTATTAAGGAACAAACCATCGAAGGTGATGTACAGTTCTTATCCAATATGACTACGGATAATACCAACGTATATATCACAGGATATTTATATGATGACACTAAATTCCCTTCTTCTTCTGGGCAGATAACATTGAGTAGTGATGGATTTGTAGCTAAAGTAAATAACAACAATACCTTTGAATGGGCCCGTAATTTTTCTACAAGTTTTAAAGACGAACCTATCCAGATTGAGTATAACAGTAACCAACTTTATGTAGCAGGGCAAACTAAAAAGAGTATCTCTATTGTTAAGATTGATCAGTTTTCTGGAAATGAAAATAAAACACTAGTTGATAATTATGGAGGATCAAAAGTAGAGACGGTTCAAGGACTTACTATAGATTCAAAAGGTAATATTTTCATTACCGGAATTACAGAAAGTGACAACTTGATTTCTTCATCATCAAATGTGATTTATCAAGATAAATTTGGTGGTGAAAAAGATGTATATGTAACAAAATTCAACTCCAATGGATCAGTAAATTGGGCCACATACTTCGGACATACAGCTACCGATGAAGGTCTCTGCATCGCATTAAACTCAAAAGATGCTATTTACACTGCAGGTATGGCAAGTAGCCATGAAAATATAGCTACTGATGATGCTTACGATAGAGATTATAATGGTGCAAGAGATGGTTTTTTCTCCGAATTTCATGATTTATACATCACAAAAGACCCTAAAAAACAGAAAGTAGGCTACGGAGAGAGTGCACAATTTACTGCAAAGGCAGAAGGCTCAATCATTAATAATGACATCGAATACCAATGGTACTATAAACCCAAAGGAGGTAATAGTTGGTCAAAAGTAACTACATCAGCTAATGCGAACAGTACAACATTAGAGATCCTCAACTGTGATGAATCCCATGCAGGATTTTATAAATGTGTGGCGTATAGTGAAACTGTGGGGCAAGTGGTACATACTTATCAAGCAGAACTAGAGGTGATTACTATTACTGTATCAGACGGAAATTTCTGTCTTGATGGAACCTCAACCCTCACTACAGTAGATTTCTCTGGTAACCCTGACGTTACTGATGTCACCTACACATGGACCGCTTCGCCTAGTGCTACCGCAGGATTGCCTTCGAATACGAATTCATCGAGTATTGAAGTACACCCAACGTATGCCGGTGAGTATACTTATTCTGTAGTCGTAGATTATACCGAAAATGGAGAGGTAAGTCAATTGGCGGTATCTGCAGACTTAACGGTATTGCCTATTCCGCATGTTGATGCTACCAACTTAAAAACGGCCTTCTGTTCCAATGAAGAAACTAACATTGTATTGGAAACGATCTTTCAATACGATATCAATGATGACGACCCAAACAACCGTCAAGACAATAATAATTGGAAAAATGATCCGACAAGAGTAATCAACTATACATGGACCGTTAATGATAATTCTAATGTCATTGGTTATGAAAATGGCAATATCAATAGTACTACAAACAGTACCGTTAATGCTATCAAACATGTTTTAATTAATACATCGAAAACAGACCAAAAAGTAACTTACAATATTGGGGTTTCCTTAACGGATGGTTGCCCAACAGATCCACCGGTGGATATTATAGTCTACGCTTCTCCAGAAGTAGACGCCGGAGAAGATCTTACGCTTTGTGAAGGAGATGAAAAAGTACTTCTAACAGGGTTTACACCATCAGATGGCGTTTGGAGTGGAGACGGAATTGTACAGAATGGGAATGATTATTATTTCGATCCTCAAATGACAGGTACCGGAGAATATACATTAACACTAACTGCAACAGATGCTAATGCTTGTAACAATTCAGATACAAGAAAAGTGACAGTCAATCCTCTGCCCACTTTTACTGCTCAGGCCGTAGCTCCACAAATTTGTTCTGAAGACAACAGTGAAATAACATTAGAAGCCATCAATTCACCTAACATTACGTATCGTTGGATTGTAAAAGACATTACTAATGTTGCTGGTGCTACAGATGGAGAAGCCACAGTCACAGATGGATTATATACGATTCAACAAAAGCTAACCAACAGTAGTTATGTAATAGGTAGTGTTACTTATGATATTACACCCGTATCAGATGGTTGTGAAGGTCTACCTAAAGAGGTGACAATTGAGGTAAACCCCACTCCTACATTAGCACCAATTGATGCTATTGAATTGTGTTCTGATATTGAAGAAAGTATTTCATTAACTGGTGATGTAGCGAACACTACTTTCTATTGGGAAGTGATTGAAAACAATGGAAACTTAGTGGTTTCTGATGGTTCATCTACCACCTTATGGAAATTAAAAATTGAGAATAAGACCTACCAAACACAGGTAGTGAAATATAGAATATATACTGAATATAATGGCTGTTTGGGTGATGAACAAGAAGTTATCGTTACTGTACAACCACATGTTGACTTCACTATTGATAATCAATTACCCGAATTTTGTTCAGGTGAAAATGCTTCAGTAGATGTAAGTTCTGATATCATCAACGCTCCAATCTATTATTCATGGAAAGTGACGAACCAAAGTCCAAGTTTTACCATGTCCCAATACGATGGTTCTATAATAGCGAATGATGGTAATAGTACTGCCCTATTTCAAGAATTAATTATCAATAACACCAATCAAGATCAAACAGTGATTGTAGAAGTCACTTCTTCAGCAAACAACTGTGATGGTGAAAAACATAATTTCTCTGTGGTAGTCCACCCTACCCCAGTGGCTGAAATTATTACAACCGGAACCCCGATAGAAATTTGTGGTGATGCCAACTTACTTTTAGAAGCGAATACTGATCACTCCTTATCAGGAACGACTTATCAATGGTTATTAGATGATGTGGAGATAACTGGAGCGATAAATCCAACCTATACAGCTACAACGGCAGGTCGATATACCATTCAAGTTTCCTACAAAGGTTGTACATCTACTTCTGATTATTTTGAAATTATTCAAGCCTCAGATGTTCAAGCGGTCATTACACCATTAGCTAAAAGTGAATTTTGCTATGATGAAGATATTAATGTCATCATCAGTTCTCAGAATACTGCCGATGATTACATTTGGTACAAGGACAATGTAGAAATCACAAGAGGTAGTAATGAAATTACAGCTACTGAAGCTGGAGTATATAAGCTCATTACTATTGATGGTGGAGGGTGTACTTCTATACCTGACGAAGTAAGCCTAACAGTCTTACCAAAACCAACAGTAATCATTTCAGCAGACGAAAGTGTTTTTTGTATTGGAGACGTGATTTCTACCAATTTCACTGCAAGTACATCAGGAGAATCTGGATCTTTCCAATGGCTAAAAGAAGATGATATCAGCAAGAAGTTTGTTGACATACCTGGTGAAACAAATGCTAACTATAACGGCACAGAAATAGGCAATTATCAGCTTAGATTTACGACAACTGAAGGATGTATTGTCTATTCTAATATTTTATCGATTTCACACCATCCTATAGTTATTTCGGATGCTGGTGATGATCAAACTGTTTGTCAGGAAAGTACTATTAGTATTGGATCTACAGCAATTGCAAATTACACTTACACATGGAAAGCGTTAACGGAAAATGCTCCAAACTTATCTGATATAAGTAGTGCCAATCCAACGGTATTACCCACATTAACGACTATGGCTGATACTTTTGAATATGAAGTAACGGTCACCGATGTGAATACAGGTTGTCAAAATACAGATCGTGTTGAAGTAGTTGTTGCTCCATTACCAATCGTTTCTATAGATTTTTCAAATAAGGTAGTTTGGTGTGGAAATGAAGATATCAATACTGAATTAACAGCAAATATTAGTAATCTTAGCGATCTAGTTGATGTCGAATATTTATGGACCGACGAAAAAGGAACCTTATTAGGTACAGATGAAACAATAACGGTGACGAGCGTTGGCGAATATCAGTTAGAAGTGAAAACCAATAATGATTGTATCGCTTCTACTAAAATTACTGTCACCCAATATGATGAGCAAGCACCAGTAGTCTTGATCGATGATGTACAAGTAGAAGATAAAGAGATCTGTGATGGTGAAAGTGTTGTTCTAAAAGTGACTCCTTATGACAATAACTTAACCTATACTTGGGTCAACGAAAATGATGATCCTGTTGGTAACGGAGAAACAATCAATGTAAGCAAAGCAGGTAGTTATAAAGTAAATGTCACAATTGGTGAAGGCTGTAATGAGACCTCTGATGCTGTCGATATCATTATCAAAGAACTTCCGGTGGCTACTATTTCAACTACAAATGCGACCGATTACTGTTTGGGAGAACCTATTAATGTTTCAATCAATACCAATGAAACAGACATGGATACTTACCAATGGTATAAAGATGGTGTTATTATCAATGGTGCGAATGATAAAGTATTAATCGCAACAACTGCTGGAAGTTATACTTTAATCGTAACAAAAAATGGTTGTACATCGATTATGACTGATCCTATAGTAATTAAGGAACACAACTACCCAACGGCAACAATTGCTGCAGATCAATTATCATTCTGTGATGGGCAAGAGATCTCTGCTTTACTTACTGCAGAATCTGATATTACTGTAGCATACCAATGGCAAAAGGAAGATAACTCTGGGAATTTTCAAGATATCACAGGGGCAACTTCTAAAACATATACAGCAAAAACAGTTGGGCAATATAAGGTCGTGGTTACCTCAATAAATGGGTGTCAGACAGGATCCGAAGCTAAAGAAGTAAAACAAATTGATCTTCCATCGGTAGCTATAACTATTACCCATGGTGCTCCTGTTATCTGTGAAAATGATTTTGCAGAA
This sequence comes from Flammeovirga agarivorans, assembly GCF_012641475.1. Taxonomy (NCBI): domain Bacteria; kingdom Pseudomonadati; phylum Bacteroidota; class Cytophagia; order Cytophagales; family Flammeovirgaceae; genus Flammeovirga; species Flammeovirga agarivorans. Next base: position 429,306 of record NZ_JABAIL010000006.1, read on the forward strand.
CTTTCTCTTCCACAAGATCCAAGCTTTATCTACACTTGGTTTAAAGATGGTATAGAAATCCAAGGTGAAAACGAATACAGACTAGTGGTAACAACATCCGGAAATTATCATGCGAAAGTAGAACAATCTACAGGCAACGGTAATGTGAGCTGTGAAGCAGAGACAGACGTTGTGGAAATTACTGTACAGCCTTTACCAACTTTGGTCATTACAGACCCTGGAAACATTTGTCAGTTTTCATCAAAGACCATGGTCGTTACAAGAAACCCTGATGATATTAGTGAAGGAGATATTGTATTAGAAGAATGGTCTGGAACAGACATCACCACTGAAGGTATCTTTACCCCTTCTCAAGGAAATACAACCTATACGCTTACTTATAAATATCAATTCAAATACAATGGGGCAATATCTTCTTGCGAACAAACAGCAAGTATTGATGTATTTGTAGATGAACTACCTCAATTAGATCTATCTACTGTACCTACCAACTTTTGTAATACAGATTCAGATATCAATCTAGATCAATATGGTCCATTTACATCATCAGATGGACTTGGCCAATGGTCAGGAAAAGGAGTTTCGGGAAATATTTTCAACCCTTCTAAAGCTGTTCTTGAGAATGGCGGTGCAGTGGGTATTATTGAATTAACTTATACTTTTATTAGTGATACAGGTTGTGAAAGTAAAACTTCGATTCAAGTCAATATCAACAATCCAGAAGATGTAACTGCAGGTCTTGAGCAAGAAATGTGTATCGGTGATGAAACCCTAGTAATGCAAGGTGCTGCTCCTTCTGGAGGTGTATGGAGTGTAGAAACTGCAGGTGCTACCATAGAAGCTGATGGTACTTTTAAACCTGAAACTTCAGGTGAATTCACTGTAGTTTATACCGTAGGAAGCGGTAGTTGTAGAGTAGAAGACAAAAAAGTAATTACTGTACATGAGATGCCTGTGATTGATGCAGGTAACAATATTGAAGTCTGCCTCAACGACCCTGCCTTTGATCTTAGAGCAAAAACATCAGCAATCTATATTGATAGTAATGAAGAAGAATGGAGTGGACAAGGAATCGTTGATGATGAGAATATCATTTTTGACCCTGAAAGTGTTGGCATTGGAAATTATGAAATAACTTTTACGTCAAAGAACCCTACTACAGGTTGTACAACAATAGACCAAGTGTGGGTAAGAGTAACTCCATTGGCTACACCTGATTTCACTTTGGCTACTGACGCGGCCTATTGTGTCAATACGGAAGCAGTCTTTATCAATAATACGTCTGATGTTCCAGGACATACAGTTTCTTACCGTTGGGATTTTGGAGATGGCAGCGGATCTACTGAAAAAGATGGTTACCATACGTTTACCTCTGTTACAGAGACTATTGATGTAACGTTGTATGCTATTACGGATAAGGGGTGTGAAACATCCATCACGAAAACGATCCAAATAGTAGAATCTCCTGCTGCTTTATTCACTATGACTTATGATCCTAGTGGATGTACTCCATTGAATGTAGTATTTGATAATCAATCTGAAGGATATGCCATGAACTACCGTTGGGATTTTGGGAATGGTATTATCTCATCCGATGAGCATCCTTCACCTATTACCTACATCAATGAAGGTCTGAACGATACGACTTATTATGTAACACTGACAGTCAATAATATTTGCGGTACTTCAGTGTTTACGGATTCTATTAAGGTGAAAGCTTTACCTATCGTTGATTTTATCGTCTCGAAGGATACAATTTGTGCTGATGAGGTAGCAGAAATGTACAACTTCACTCAAGGTATTGCTACTAAATATGAATGGAACTTTGGTGATGGAACCCCTATTTTCACTACCACAGAAAAAGGGCTAATAGAGCATGCCTACACCAATGAATCTTCAGAATTTATCACTAGAACTATTTCATTAACGGCCTTTAGTGATTGTGGATCAACTGTAATGAGTAAAAACGTTGTGGTGAAGCCAAAAGAACTTCATGCATTATTTAATGTTACCCCTCAAAGTGGTTGCGAAGGCACTGCTGTTAACATCACAAGTAATCAACTATTAGGACAGAATAAGATCGTTTGGGATATGGGAGATGGTACTATTATAGAAGATAGTATCGCTTTACAGTATGTATATGAAGAGGCAGGCAATTATACCATCACCATGTCTATTAATAACGGTTGTCATTCTGATAGCTATACACAAAATGTAGACATTAAAACTTCTCCTGAAGTAGATTTTGAAATGGTAGATGCCATTTGTATTACAGAAGGATTACAAGTTACCAATACTTCAAATAGTAGTTATACATACTATTGGGATTTTGGAGATGGAGAAACATACAATGGATATACACCTCCAGTAAAATTCTACAGTACAACCGGACCATTTACAGTTAGACTTACAGCTACAGATCCGGTAATAGGTTGTTCAAGAACAATAAGTAAAGAAGTAGAAATTTATGCGATCCCAACAGCATCTTTTAATGTCCCTGATCAGATATGTGGCGGAGAAGAAACTACACTAACTTCTACCTCTGAAAATGTCATTTCTTATCTATGGGAATTTGAAGACGGTCAGATATTTACTTCAGCTGCTGTCACTACAGAGATTACTTATTCTCAAAATGTTACACTTACAGTCACTAACGAGAACAATTGTCAGGATCAAAACACTCAATTTGTGATTGTTACAGGCACACCAATTCCTGAAGATGCCCTCCCTGATTCATTGAATATTTGTATTTCAGGGTCGGAGCAAGTGTGTGTGGATCCAATTATTGGGGCTACTGTTTATTGGACTAAAGATGGAAACCGCCTTACTGAAGACAATGAACTTTGTGTCACTGCAGATGAAGCAGGTGATTATGTTTTAGTGGCCATTGATGAAAACACTGGGTGTACTTTTACAGATACTCTAAAAGTCAACAAATACCAACTTCATTTACCACAAGATGGTGTCTTCTGTGATACTGATGATAGTAATGTCATCTGTCCTGAATTTGATATTGAATTACCGAATAAATCAGATTTCAGTTATCAGTGGACCAATAGAAATACAGGTGAACAAGTCACTTCAGAATGTCTTCCAACTGTTGGAATGTCTGTTGGTCTTCAAAGTTGGGACCTAACAGTTGTAGATGATAAAGGGTGTACATTATCGGGGAATACAGAATTCTACATTGTAAAAGAACTTGTAGCCAATGTAGAAGATAAAGAACTTTGTGATGATGGAGAGCCGGTATATCTGATCGCTCAGGATCTTAGTCATTACGATTGGGCTACTTACAGATGGTGGTCTATTTCAGATCCTTCTACAATTATTGGTACTGATGGTACTTTACTGATTGAAAAAAATGGTCGTTATGTTGCTGAAATTACCGATACAAGATCTGGTTGTGTTGTTTTAGATACAGCTAGAGTGACGGTATATCCAACTCCTGAATTTTCAATTATTGGATACGATGGCCCACTTTGTAATTCTATGGATACTCTAATGGTCGATAACACCAACATTAGTGGACTAAAAGTAGAATGGTCTGGTGATTCGTTTATTGGAGATCCTAATGGTTTATCCATTGTTGTTAACCAAGCTGGCGTTTATTACGCCACAGTCACAGACTTAAATAATCCTCTTTTATGTTCTAGAACAGAGATGATCAACGTTGAGGCATATCCTGTTCCACAATTGAACCTAAAAGATACCACTGTTTGTTCTGTAGATCTTCCTGCTGAACTTATCGCAGAGGATCCTGAACATGAACCTGGAGTGCAATATAGATGGTACAATATTGATGATCCATCAACAGTATTAAGTACTGATGGAATATACTATGCTGAAAGAGCGGGTGTATATGCTGTAGAAGCCTTTAATGAAAATTCAGGTTGTAGTAATTTGGATACCGCCAGAGTTCAAGTAGACCATACGCCTACATTCAAAATTTTAGGCTACGATGCACCAACTTGTGATGAAACAGTTAGGCTTTACCTCGATAAAACACCTTCAGATTCTGTACAAGTAATTTGGTACAAAGACAATATCGAATGGGTTGTAGATCAATATGAAGTAACAGTCTTTGAAAGTGGAGCATATAGAGTGACGATGACCAATATTACGAAGCCAACACAATGTGCTTCTGAACAGATCATCAACATTTGGTTAAATGAGAAACCAACGGTTACCGTTAATGATATCGAGACTTGTCAGGATGCAGAAGATGCACTTCTTCGCGCTTCTATTAATATTGTAGACGAGCAAAATAGATACGAATACCAATGGTATAATATCTATCAACCCGATGATGTATTATTTAACGGTATTACATTCCCTGTAAGTGAAACAGGAGATTATTTTGTTCATGTTATCGATACTAAATCTGGCTGTCTTGTGGCGTCAGATACTGCTACTGCCATCTTAAATGCATTACCTACATTTAGTATTGGAGGTTACGATGGTCCAATCTGTGCCAAAAGTACTATTTTAAGTATTGAGGACAGAAGTTTAGTGGGCATACGTTCAGAGTGGTTCTTAGAAGACGAACTTATTGCAACGAATATCCAAAGTTATCAAATAGATCGAAGTGGACGTTATCAGATTATTCTAACAGATACAACGAAAGAGACGAATTGTACATACCAACAAGAAGTTCAAGTAGTATTGAATGATTTCCCTGAGTTAAGTATTAATGACAATGAGGATACTCTTCAAGTCTGTAAAGGAGAAACCTTTGAGTTATTCTATCAGTCTGATAGAACCGTGGATGTTGAATGGAGTACCGGAGAAACAACTGCGTTAATTCAACCAGAAGCTACGGTTAGTCAATGGTATTCTATTGTAGCGACTGACAAGAATGGGTGTCAAAGTGAAGCCAGTATTTATGTCAATGTTCAAGAAGTGGTTATTGAACTTCCAGAGACAGCATTAATCTGTGCAAATGGAGATGATACTGAAATTGCTGTTGACCCTGGCTACAAAACCTACCGTTGGGAAAATGAACTTGGTACAGTGGTTTCACAATCCAATATCCTTTCTACAAATATCACTGGGACTTATACTTTATATGTAAGTAATGAATTAGGTTGTTCTATTGAAAAGTCAATCACACTTAACGGTGTGGATGACCTTACTTTAGAAGCAACTAATTACCCAACTATTTGTGATGATGATGAGTCCGCTACCATTCAAGTAACCGAAGGGTTTAAGTATTATTTCTGGGAAGGTTCTAGTGTTTCAACAGGACCGACTTATGAAGCTTATGAGCTAGGTACTTATGAGGTTGTAGCAGTGACAGAAGCAGGTTGTGAGTATGTATTACAAATAGATGTCACTAACTGCTGTGGGCCTGAAATTGATATGTTGGAGTCTGATAAAGGCAAAACTATTGTCTTCACCCCTCACTCTACCCCTGGAGAAAACGACTTGTTCAAATTAGAATATAAATATGTAGATAGTTTCGAGATGAGAATTTATTCTCGTTGGGGTAATGAAGTATTCTACACAACCAATCCAGAAGATGCTTGGGATGGTAAATTCTCTGGAAAACCTGCTCCATCTGATATCTATCAAGTAATTATCAATTACACTGGATGTTTTGAGGGTGGCGTCAAACAAGAACAAGAAGTCATTCAACTTTACCTAGCAGATTAACATGAAAAAGTTATTTATATATTTAATGTTTATGGGGATGTTTGTTTATCAGACATCCCATGCTCAGTCTCCTCTTTTTTCTCAATACAATACCTCTAATTTGTATACCAACCCAGCTACGGTAGGTATGACGGGAAGTCCCTTTGTAGGGAAAATGGGAGTTAGAGACCAATGGAGTAACCTTGATGGTGGATACCAAACGCAATATGCAAGCTTTGAAATGAATACCTTACAAAAATTGAATGTAGGTTTTCTCGCTTCCAATGATATTGCAGGACACAATGGATTAAATACCATCAACTTATCTGGAGTGATCGGTTATGTTATACCGTTGAATAAGCCAAAACGTATGTACCATGGTAACTTATCTAAAACCTGGTATTTACAACCGGCCTTACAGCTTGGTATTATTAATAAAGCGATCCGTTCACAATACAAAAATATTGATGATATCAATGATGGAACACCTACTCAGAATCTCAACGGGCTTTCAGATTGGTTTCCTGAATTAGGGTTTGGCTTATTAGTGACCAATAAAGAAACATGGTTTGGAGTGGCTGCCCATCACCTTTTCCAAACAGGAGAAGAAGTCGATGATATCAATAATGTTCTTTTACCGCCAGATGTTAGATATACGGTTCATGGTGGAATCTTAAAAGAGTTAAGCAGCAATGATGTTAGTGTAGGTGGTAGTTTTATTTTGAGGGTCCAAGCAGGAATCTATCAAAGTGATTTTACTGTAAATGCCTCTAAAACGATGTTGTATAAAAACAACCAAATTACCATTGGTGGCTCTTTGGGCTATAGAACATTTATCGATTCACAACAAGAATCAAATAGAGATGCTATTATTATCGGTACCTCTGTACGTTTCAATAATTTTGAGTTCGGTTATTCTTATGATTATACCATTTCCAATCTTACTCAAAATACAATGGGCACGAATGAGTATTCGATTGTTATTTACCCATCTTGGGATAAAAAGAAAAAATGGGAGGATAAATACAAGAAACGAAACCATGTCTCTTGTCCTAGTGTAGCTGATCCAAGAAACTACCGTTAATATTGATATCCCTTTTTAAGCTCTTCCATATTTTGGAAGAGCTTTTTTATAAAACATATCTACAATACGTTCTTCTCTATTATTTTTATAGTGAAAGATAAAACATAAACCCAATCACATGGATAATAAAAAAATTCTATATATCGATTTAGACGGTGTAACTGTGGATTACCAACCCTCAGAAAATAAAACAAAAGAGGGCTTCTTTTTGGAAATGTCTCCTATCGAAAATGCCCTTACTAGTATTAGAAAGCTAGCCTCACATTACAATGTTTACTTTCTATCTACTGCCCCTTGGTCAAATCCCAATGCATGGAAAGAAAAACGATTATGGATAGAAAAGCACTTTGGAGATGATTTCAAGAAAAGGTTAATTCTGAGTCATAACAAGCACCTTAACAAAGGAGATTATTTAATTGATGACCGCCCTCATGCCAATGGTGCTGATCAGTTTGAAGGTGAATTGATACATTTTGGAAGCGAACAATTTAAAGATTGGCAGGCTGTTCTTAATTACCTGCTTTGATAAACTCACGCATTGCTATCATTTAGCATAAACTCTTCTAATACTTTACCCATCAACTCCTTCATTTTTATTGAATTGAACTAGATATTAAATAGACAATCACAAAATGTACCCTCAATCCTATCTATGAGCATATTAATTTCAAAAAATTATGTCATTGAATATGAATTGAACTAATGAAACATTTACTACTTGTCTTTATTTTTTTCCAAGTTTTCTCGCTCTTTGGTCAAAATAAATCTGTTGATTTTTCTTTTTATAATACTAATCTTCCCTTAGAGGAAAGAGTCGATATCTTAGTATCGCAAATGAGTAATAAAGAAAAAATCGAGCAGATGATGAATGATGCTCCGGCAATTTCTCGACTCCAAGTTCCTGCATATAATTGGTGGAATGAAGCCTTACATGGTGTAGCGAGAAACGGCAAAGCCACAATTTTCCCTCAAAATATTGCTCTCGCAGCTACTTTTGATACTACACTTGCAAGAAAAGTAGCGGAAGCTATATCAGATGAAGCTATCGCTAAGTATATGGTCGCACAACAAAAGGGCAATCAAGGGAAATATGCGGGCATTACCTTCTGGTCTCCTAATGTCAATATTTTTAGAGACCCCCGATGGGGACGAGGACAAGAAACTTTTGGAGAGGACCCTTTACTCACTAGCGAAATGGGGGTAGCATTTGTCCAAGGTTTACAGGGAAATCATCCCACCTATTTAAAGACAGCAGCATGTGCCAAACATTTTGCTGTTCATTCAGGGCCTGAAGCATTACGACATACATTTGATGTTACTCCATCACCGAAAGATTTAAATGAAACTTATCTACCTGCATTTAAACAATTAGTTATTGAAGGAAAAGTCGAAGGGGTAATGGGAGCATACAATGCTGTCAATGGAGTTCCAGCTACCGCAAGTATCTATCTTCTGGATGATATTCTAAAAAAACAATGGAATTTTGATGGCTACATCACTTCTGATTGTGGAGCTTTGTATAACATCTCTCAAAGGATACATTATAAAGAAACATACGAAGAAGGTGCAGCTGCCGCATTACTTGCTGGAACTAATTTAAATTGTGGTACAAATTATCATTACCTAGAAAAGGCATTAGAAGAAGGATACATCACTGAAGAATTATTACACCAAAGAGTGACTCAACTTTTCAAAACCAGATTTAGACTTGGTCTTTTTGACGGTCAAGCACTGAATCCTTATTGGAATATTAGTCCTTCAACTATTCACTCAGAAACACATGTTCAACTTTCAAAGAAAGTTGCGGAAAGCTCCATTGTTCTTCTAAAAAATAAAGACCACATCTTGCCTTTATCTAAAGACTTGCAAACCCCATATGTTACAGGCCCATTTGCTAATTCTTCGGATATGCTGATGGGAAGTTATTATGGTATTAGTCCGAATATGGTGACAATATTAGAAGGAATAGCCAATGCACTACCTTTAGGAACTTCTCTTAACTATAGAAGTGGTGTTCTGCCCTTTCATGACAATATTAATTCAAAAAATTGGGCTCCATTTGTTGCAGGAGAATCTGATGTTACAATTTGTGTAGTAGGGACTTCTGCAGATATGGAAGGCGAGGAAGTCGATGCTATCGCGTCTCAGAACACAGGCGATAGAGTTTCATTATCTCTACCCAAAAATCAAGTACAATATATCTCTGAACTAAAAAAGCACAGTAAAGGCCCTATTGTATTGATTGTTGCCAGCGGCAGTCCTGTTACTCTAGAAAATGTTGAAGAGCATTGCGATGCAATCTTACAAATCTGGTATCCTGGTGAACAAGGAGGAAATGCAGTCGCTGATATTCTATTTGGAGATGTCGTTCCTTCAGGTCATTTGCCGATTACATTCCCGAAAAATATTGATCAGTTGCCCGCTTTTGATGACTACAGTATGGAAGGTAGAACATACAAGTTTATGGAACATGAACCTCAATATCCTTTTGGGTTTGGGTTAAGCTATACTTCTTTTCAATACCAGCGTATCACACAATCAACAAAGAAGTTGAAAAGAGGAGAAACACTACGCCTTTCTATTGATATAAAAAACACAGGTGAATTAGATGCTGAAGACGTAATTCAAGTCTATCTGATTCCTCCTAAAGTTACACCCCAAACTCCAAAATATATTTTAAAGGCTTTTACTAAAAAACATATACCAAGCGGTGAAATTAAAAGTATACAGTTCGACCTTCACTCTGATGATTTTCTTCTATATAATAATGATGGAAAGCAAGAATGGTATAAGGGAAGCTATCGTATTGCTATTGGTAATGCTTTGCCAAGTCAGAGAAGTTTAGAATTGGGTGCTGCAACTCCAGTTGTAACTGAAATAATATTGCAGTAGTTTTTGTGAATGATGAACTCTTAAATAAGATGTTGAAGTGGCTATTTTTTGTTTTGGTTTAAATAAAATAAGGCTTAGGTGTTTATCCTAAGCCTTATTTTAATTTCTCCTATTTAAAGTCAAGTATATTGTAAGAGTTATTCAAGTCAAATATATTGAACTTACTAAGTGTAGCATCTATTTCTAGTAATTTTTCTGCTTTTAGATCTTGCCAAACTTCGAAGTGAAATTCAGATAATAGTTTCTTCACTTCTTTTTCATATTCAATATTTTCTTTCTTTTTTATTTGATCAAACCTTGCTCCATTTGTTTCATTTAGAGTGATATTCGTGATATGATTTCTCATTCTCTCTTTCTCCAATAAGATCCACATTTCTTTCTTTTTCTGTTCCAGTAAGAATCTCTTATCGAAATAATTCACTTCTTGTACAGCTAAAATATCAATAATCCCTTCTAGGTAATTATTATCCTCACTAGATAAATAAATAGTGGATGATTGATTTCTTACTTTTAAGCTTCTCACCTCTCTTAATGAGTTGAAAGAAGCTATTTCTTTCGAACCCTTCTTTAAAGAAACATCAATATTTCCTTCTTGCCATGGAATAGTTTTCACATTCAAACCTTCTACAAGATCTCTAACAGGTGTACCGTTAATGACTAGTTTTGCAGGTACATTAGAATAGGTTACAATCTCAATAGAATCCTTAGAATATTGAGGACTACCCACTTTAAGTCTTACTTTATATTCTAATAAAGACTTATCTTCTGTCATCCTATTCTTAAAGGCTACAAAAATAACAGGATCTATTTCTTCATTTTTCCAAAGTTTAATTAAAGTATTAGTCATCGGACTTAGACCAAAACCATGATTAAAATCTTGTCTAAATTGCGATCCTTCAATAAACATATTCCATGAGTTTAAAAATACAAGAGAGGAATTATATTTTTTGGCTTGTTCAAATCCTAATCTTATTCCTTTTGTTAAACCCAAGTCATCATGCTCTCTGTAAAATTCGTCTGGACCCATTTGCTTTTTCTCTGCAAAAGATCTAGGTATCCTCTTTTTAGTTGCTCGATCTACATAATAACTAGAAACATGATCATGGAAAATGGTATGAACAAAAGGAGCATTCACTGATTTTAATCTATTACTGTATTGCTTCACAAGTTTATCATTTCTCATGTAAAATGCCTCCATTCTAGCTGAATAGAACTTATTACTTGCTTGTAAGATTTCTTCTTTTCTTCCTGGCCAAATACTAGTATAGATAAAGTTATAATCTCCTTGAGTTACTGCACTGATTTGATCAATTCTATCAAATAAGATACTCATATCAAGGTCCTTATCTGCAACATTAATTAGCTGTTTCTTCTCTTCCTTTGTGATCAAGCTCTTTACTTTTGTAAGAACTATCATCTTCTTCCCATCTTCAACATGCCAATGTTTAGAATTCGCAAATTTTACGTTAGAATATTTCTTTAGAATATTGGAAGCGTCAGCAATGGCTTCGTCAATAGGTATATTAGGTTCGAACTTTATACACAGATTAAAATAGAAAGGATAATTTTTTTCCTTTGCTACATTGAAATATGCTTCAATAATTTGATCAAAGCGGTTATATAGTCTTTTCTCTTTTGTAGTTGTATAAATAAATGAAAAGCCATCTATGCCCATTGCCATAGCACTTTGCATTTCAAAATCAACAGCATCATTTAATGACATTTGTGTTGCCAAATCTGCAACAACAGGATAGAACAATTGATCGTTGTCCATCCAATTTCTATTCTTATCATATAAATAATTTTTTGCATTTAACCTTGGTAAAACGCCCTTATCAGGAGTATTGACAAATAGGATATTATTAAATGCGAAAACTTTTTTATTACCTTCTGCAAAAACATTGAAAGTAACTAGCAATAACTGGATAATCAATAATACAGATTTCATGAGCTTCATTTATGTGGTTGACGTTAGTTCTGAATTTTGAAGAAATATATAGTAGTGCTCACTTCTTAGGGATAGCCCCAAAAAGTGAGCATTATTTTATTTAGTTAAAGACAACTCTTTTTGTCAAAGTATATTCTTTAGACAGAATTCTTAATACATATACACCAGTTTTTAATTGTAGTGTACATTCTTGATCTACATTATCAATTGTATAAACTTTTCTACCTGATAAGTCATACACCTCAACATTGTAGTTAGATAACCCTACCTTCACCGTCATAAGATCTGTTGATGGGTTAGGGAAAGCATTGAATTGAATCTGGCTTGGATCTAATGAAGAAATTACATTTTCAGCTAACGTAGTGAAGAATACAGCTTCTGATTCTTCAGATGTTTCTCCATCTTCATTTCTAGAAAATACAGTTACACTATATTCTCTATCGTTATCTAGGCCTGTTAATTCTATTGATGATTCTTCTGTCTCGAACCATTCACCTTGTAAGCTAACTACAAAAGTTAGTCCTTTAGTATCTGCTACAGTCCAACTTACTTTTGCCGTTGAAGCTGTAATTTCAGTTACTTCAATGTCAGTAGGTAAAAGTGGCTCTTTTAAACCATCAGTTTGTTGTGTGATAGTGATCACTTCTGACTTGTTATCTACATAATCTACTGCTTGAACTGTCATTGTATATGTAGTCAATTCTGAAAGTCCTGTAAATGTATACTCATTTTCTAATACACTAATAGGCTCTTCGTCATTAATACTTACAAGGTAGTGTGACACAGCAACATCATCTGTAGAAATGTCCCACTCAAGTGTAATTGATTTTGTAGATACTGAAGTTACAGTAACGTTAGCAGGATCAGTAGGAGCTTGTGAATCATTTTCTAAATCACTTACATTGATTGATCCATCTAATTGATAAGCTCCACAATCAATTCTTCCTTCTTGACTTAAACGAAGGTTGTCTAATTGATCGGCCATATACTGACTATTTTCATCTTTTGTGTAGAATTCTACTTTTGCAAAACCTACAGGCAAAGCGTCTTCATCAAAACCAACTACACCTCTATCATCAATATCATATAACGTTAATGATGGAACATTTGATAAAGTTGATCCTACAATAGTACCATACTGCGTTCTACCGTCACCAGTAAACATTGCATTGTTGTTAGACTCTACAACTGAACCTAAAATTGAAGAATTTATTTCAGCAACTACTCCAACTTTAAATGAAATATCTGACATCAACTCATTTCCAGAATTGTAGAAACTCATATTGTTATAAATAATTGAGTTGTTCACTAATACCTCATACTCCAGGTTAACACTTCTAATACCCGCGGCATTACCTGTATTATTTAATGTATAGTTTTTAGTCAGAGTACTGTTTTCTACAGTCAACTTACCTACATCTTTACCAGCAATGAAAATTGCACCACCTGCATTTGTCGTAACATTGTTGTAAAGGGTAGAGTTCTGAATAAATACCTTATTATTATTAGTAACACCTTCAATAATGATACCTCCACCATGGCTAACAGATACATTGTCTTTAATCAAAGTCTGATAGATATTCACATTACAATCACCAGCTCCTGAATTAATTAGGATTGCACCACCATTAGGTGAGAAATCTCCATCAACTACCGTTTCATTACCTACGAAAGTAGATCCTATAATATTAACAGTACCTGATTGAATTGCTAATGCACCACCACCTTTGGTTGTTGTATTATTACTGAATGTACAATTATTAATTTCAACCTCTCCAGAAGAATTGATTAAAATTGCACCACCTAATTGACCAACAGCACCACCGTCTCCAGGTATCATACTGTTACCATTCACAAATGTGATGTTTTCTAACTTAAGAGAAGCACCATCATTTTTATCTGTATAACCAAAGAACTTCGTTGAGTTAGAAGCATCTAGCGTCGCATTATTCTGACCAATAACTTCCAATCGTTTTACGAAAGCAAAATAAGAATTATGATTCACCGTACCATCAATAATAATTCTGTCTCCATCAACAGCTAAATTATAGGCAGTTACTAAATCGGCTACAGCATTTTCTAATGTTAAACCATCGTTATCATTATTACCAGTACTACTTACATAGATATCTTTTTGATCGCCTTCCTCTCCTGTTTGCTCTTCTAATGTTGTGAACATCACTTCATCACTGCTTTCTGAAAGTTCGTTGGCAGCATTTAAAGAAACCACAGTAAGTGTATATTCTGTATTTGGTGATAAGCCATCGATTGTCACTGAATTATTGTCAGCATCATATGTATCATCTCCAATCAAAACTCTGAAAGATAAACCTTCGACAGCTGGATCATCCCAAGTAACTACTGCTGAATTTTGTGTGATAGTACTTACTACTACATTCGTAGGAACAACCGGTATTGGTAAATCATCAGGTACTTCCTCTGTTTCTCCAGAAACTTCTTCTGCAGAAGATGTATTACCCGCATAATCATGAGCAATCACTTTCACTGTATAACCTGTTTCTGCAGTCAGATCTTCAAAAGTATATGAAGTAGATGAACCATCTGCAAATGTTGGTGTGCCATCATTCAACATCAATTCATAGAATGCAATATCAAGGTTATCCGTTGCTGCTTCCCATGAAGCCGTTAAAGATGTTACATTACTTTCTGAGATCGAAAGATTAGCAACTGCTGAAGGAGCCTCACTGTCATTTAATACAGTAGCTAAATCATATTTACCATCTAACTGATAAGCACCACAGTCGATACGACCATTTTTTACTGCTCTTACGAAACCTAATTGATCCACTAAAAGATTATGATCATCTGCTTTTGTAGCCAAATCACTCTTAGCAAAACCTACAGGTAATGCATCCGCAGCAAATGTGACAACACCATCATCGTTAATATCATTAATAACCAATGTTGGTTCGTCTGTAAGTGTAGAACCTGATAGTTTACCAAATAATACATTGTCATCAGCAGTAAACGTACCATAAGCATCACCTTCAAGAACAGATGAAATAATTGATGAGTTTACACTTATATTTGGATTAGGCTTCAAAGATATATCTGAATAGATTTCTTCTGCTTTTCCAACACTACTCAAATTGTGAGCTAAGATTGAGTTATTGATCTGAAGTGTAACCACTCCACTTACTACTCTAATACCAGCGCCGTTACCAGAATTATTTGTTGTTTCATTTTTTGTCAATGTAACATTTTCTAAAACTAGAGATCCTGGAACATTATTACCAATAAATATCGCACCACCAGCGTTAACTGTTGAGTTTTCTGATATTGTTGAGTTCTTTATATAAACATTGTTATTATTTGCTGTTCCTTCCATAGTAATAGCACCACCATGGTTTGTAGAACTATTCCCTTTGAAGTACGATTCATAAACATTTAAGAAAACTTCATTTGCACCTGAATTAACCAAAATTGCTCCTGCATTTGAACCAACAAGTTCACCCTCAGAGTTCTCTTGTAAATCCGCTTTGTTATTTATAAATGATGTTCCGTAAATATTTACCACACCATTTTGGATAATAAGCGTTCCGGCTGGTTTTGCTGATGTGTTATTTTCAAATGAGCAATTCACCAATTTCAATTCACCCACACTACTCATCTGAATGGCACCACCTACTTCAGCTACACCATTATTATCACCATTTGCATTGATGAAACGAACATTTTCTATTACTAATGAAGTTCCTTCAGTAACATCTGAATACGTTAAGATCTTTGTCGTATTACCTGCATCAATTGTTGCATTGTTTTGACCAACAATTTCTAATTCATGAACGATTGCAGCTACTTGCGTTTGACTCACTGTACCGTCAATGATAATTTTATCCTTAGGATTTGATAGTTCAACTGCTTTATTTAAAGTTGCTAATGCTGTTTCTAATGAAAGACCATCTTGTCCATCATCACCACTAGTACTTACATAAAGTGTTTTTTCTTCTTGAGCTACCTCCTCTAATGTTTTAAATGATACAAGTTCTGTTTCAGATGATTTCTCATCATTTTCGTTTTTAGAAAGAACAGACACTTCATAATCCGTATTGGCAGTAAGACCTTCCAGAGTGTATGTAAGCTCTGTAGTCTCAAATATGTCATCACCAACTTTTACTTCAAATGATAAACCTTCAACTGCAGGGTCATCCCAAGTCACTGTTGCCTCCGTTTGAGAAATGTCTGATACCATTACATTTGTTGGAAGAACTGGAGTAGGGAAAGAAACTGGAGCTTCTGCTGTAGTCGTTGTATTACTCACTACATTTGACATATTTCCAGCGATATCAACTGCAATTACTTTCACCTCATAGGCAGTTTCCGCTTCTAATTCTTCGAACTTATATGTTAAACCAAATACTGAGATCTGATCTTCTTCACCTAACTGAACTTTGTAATAATCAACATCTGTGTTATCTGTTGATGCATCCCATGTTACTACAAATGAACTATATTCAACTTCGCTGAATACAATATTCGTGACATCTGAAGGAACTACATTATCATTTAATGCATCCTCAACATTTACTTTTGCATCTACTTGGTAAGCACCAACATCGATTTTACCTTCTTTTACTTTTCTTACATTATCTAACTGATCTACTAAGAAAGTACCATTTGCTGGAGCAGCTGATAAGTAAGATGCAGAACCAAAGTTTGCAGCAATTGCATCACTTGCAAAAGCAACAACATTGTCATCATTGATTGCCTCTAATGTTAACTCAGGAACATCACTTGCAGTTGATCCGCTTACTGTTCCGTTTACATATTCCACACCACTAAGTGTGTTCGAAGATACCAATGCTCCAATGATACTGTGATTGACTGTGAAGTTTGTATAATCGTTTGTAGAAACATCTGACATTACTTGTGTACTCTGACCAAAGTTAGACCAGTTACCATAAATAATAGAGTTATTGATTGTTACTACTGCATCCTCATTAATTGAGCGGATACCACCACAGTTTCCTCCGTTAGCTAGAGTGCTATTATTCGTTATGGTCACGTTTGTAAGATCTAATGTACCTACACCTGTATTTCCTAAGAAAATAACACCGCCTGCAGTAGCCGTTTGGTTACCGTATATTGTTGAGTTCTGAATAGAGATATCAAATCTGTTACCACTTGCATTCGTTTCAACATTGATCACACCACCATGCTTTAAAGAAGTATTTTCTCTAAATACACTTTGGTCGATATTTAATTTTACTGATTTTGCTGTTGAAGAAACATGAAGCACACTACCACTTGCAGTTGATCCTTCTGCAGAAGAAATAGTATTGTTTTTGAATACTGATTTGATGATATCAAGTTCACCATTTTGGAAAGCAATTACACCGCCATTTAATGAAGTTGTATTTCCTTCAAAAGTACATCCAGAAATCTTTACTTTACCTGGTGAGTTTAACAACATAGCACCACCCACTTGAGCATTACCACCATTGTATTTACCGTTACTACCTTTGAAAGTAATGTTTTCCAAATTTAAATAACTATCCTCTTCCGATTTATCGAAGTTGAAGAACTTCAATGCATCTTGAGCATCTAAAGTTGCGTTATTAACGCCTCTAATAGTAATGTTCTTTTTAATTCCGATTGATGTATCATAAACGATTGTACCATCAACTTCAATTACATCCCCATCTTCAGCTTTATTGTAAGCACTTATTATAGTAGCTACTGGCGCCTCTGGTGAAAGACCATCATTGCCTGCATCATCTCCTGCTTTTACATAAATCGTTTTTGGAACATACGATGATGTTGTAAACGTTAACGTAGTACTTGCTTCTGAGATCTCATCATTTTCATTTTTTGACTTTACTGTAATTGAGTATTCAGTAGCAGGTATTAGACCTTCTAATGTATAAGTAAGTTCAGAAGTTTCGTATTCGTTAGTACCTTCGATAACTACATAAGTTAATCCTGAAGGCTCTGTAGATTGCCATGAAACTACTGCAGAAACAGAAGTAACATTTGCTACTGCAAGGTCTGTTGGAATAACAGGAGTAATCATTCCTGCAGTTGTTTGTTTTGCTTCAACTACATTTGATTTATTACCATTAAAGTCCACAGCAGTTACCTTTACAGTATATTCAGTACTCAATGTTAGGTCACTGAAAGATGTCGATAACTCTGTTGTTGAGATTGGTGTTTCATCGTTCAATTGCACTTCATAATGACCGAACAATACCGCATCTGTAGCTGCCGTCCAAGAAACATCAAAACTAGTTTCTGTAACTGTTGAGAAAGCAATATTACTTGGATCTGTTGGTGGAGTATTATCCGTTAACACTTCATCTACAGTAATAGAACCATCTAACTGATAGGCACCCGCATCAATTTTATTATTTTCAACTTTTCTGACTTTGCCTAATTGATCCTCTAACAATGAGTGTTCATCACTTCCAGATAATAACGTTGCATCTGCAAAGTCTACAGGTAATGCATCATCAGCAAAAGTAAATACACCATTTACAGCATCATATGTTAAAGTAAGAACAGGAATATTATCATTTGTAGCCGATTCTACTGTACCATAAATAGATGAATCATCTATTGAAGTATTCACATTGTCAGTATCCTCGATAATGGCCAAATCATTTTTAATGATAGCTCCAAATATAGAAGACTTAATAGTGATTTTAGCAGCATCGTTCATTGATAAATCAGAGATTACTTCTCCATTAGCAAATGACTTGTTACCATAAATAATACTGTTCTCTATAAGGTATGTTGATGTTGTACTATTCAACATTAATCCACCTGAGTTCCCAGAATTTCCATCTGTTTTATTATCAGAAATTGTTATATTCTCAAGCTCGATGGTTGCTGCACCTGTACTAATATCGTTTAATACACCTCCAGACTTTGTACAAGAGTTATTATAAAAAGTACTATTAATTACTTTAAAGCTTTTTGCATTAGTGTCTGTAGCATGGTCTTTAAAAAGTAGATTAAATACTCCACCATGATTTCCTACAACATTATTTGTAAATAAGCATTCAGATAAAGTAATATCAACAGGTAGATCTGATTCTGCATAAATAACACCACCATTAGAGCTTGCTAAAGTATTGTTATTAAATACACAAGACTCAAAAACAACAGTACCTTGTTGAATTGAAAATACACCACCATGTTTTGTAGATGTATGTCCTTCAAATACACAATCTTTAAAAGTTAAGATACCTGTAGTTTTTACCAAGAATCCACCACCTTGTTGATAACCAGTACCAAAATATCCGTTACCATTTTTGAATGTGATGTTCTCCACTGTTAAGTAAGTACCATCACCTGTATGGGTATAATTAAAGATCTTATTGTTAATAGTACCGTCTGCTAATTTTGCATCAATAATAGCATTGTTTTGCCCTTTGATGTTTAATCTCTTAGAGACCCCAAAAGCACTTGGATGATAAATAACACCAGCAGTACCATCAACGATAATTACATCATCATGAGATGTTAATAAAAATGCGGCATTTAAATCTGCGACTGCATTTTCTAGCGAAGTTCCATCATTACCATTATCTCCCCCTGCAGAAACATAAATGTCTTTAGCAAAGGTGAGATGAGCAAAAAGTATGAAGAAATAAAAGAGTTGTATTTTTTTGTTCATTGTTGTTTACTAATAAAGTAAAGTTATGTAATCATTTCATTTTGTAATAAATACTCTACAAGTAAAAAATTAGAGTATTAATAATAATCTGTTGATACTAGATCAACCGCTAGAGAATAGATGTTTTTTCATTTCAACTTAATCAATAAGTAAGAATTCAAAATTGATATCATGAAGTACGTAGATATCGATAACAGTATTCTAATGGTGAATTAATTAAGTATTAATTAGTGTGTATGTGGTTGATTATCATTAATTTAAATGAATATTATTAATCAATTATTTGACTTTAATCTATTTCCTATTATTTGATAATTTCATGTTTTTTTGTGTTGTTTATACTAATAGAGTCAGAATTACTTCGACTCCATAATTAATGGTTTCTTAATCTATTATTATCATCCGTTAGAATCTTAAAAGAGATCTGATTTTCAGTTGTTTCAAGGATCTAATATGATGCATTGCTCTTCTATATGTTAGACCTTTACAAGGTCATATTCTAAACATAAGACCTTAAAGTACTTTCTTAGTTTAGGTTGGTATCTATATGTGTTTCTGTAACATCTTTTACTGGTTCTTCTTACTCGTATAGTTTCCTAATTAGATCTCACACTGTAAGATTACAAGAGATATAAAGCTATATGAAAATAATAGAACTCAATGATAACAGTATAGCAATTCAGTTAAGGGTATTTAAAGCCTTTCCCAACTACTCATCCAGTTATTCTACCTATTTAAAAAGAAGCAGTATCTGAATTTTAGTTATTTATTTTTTCTTGAATTAGTAGAATTTGGAATGGTGAGTTTTAGCTATTTCTAATGAAAGAGTATGTTCCAAAAATGAAGATTACTGTGCTGTAAGAACAGCAGAAGTGGGCTTCTTAAGCTCCCACTTCTGCTAACTTATAGAAGATGCTCCTCTTCAAATAAATCAACATTTAATGATCTACTATTTCATTAATTTATATGTTATATCTGATTTGAAGTAAGGTCAGATTTAAGAAATTCATTGTAGTCTAAATCAAACTTCTCATTGTATAAAAGAGAATATTCTTGTTCAAACTTTTCGAATGTATCTTTTGCCATACTATGCATACCTTGAGAGGTATATATCTGACATTTAATATGAATTGCTTCTTCATTTAATGCATCATACTTCAAGATTAAGTCACTAATTTTTAGCTTATCTTTTACCGTTAATGATAACGTCTCACTTGTTAAATAGTTATATAATTTTTCAATGATCCCATTAGTTATTTGGGCCATCATCTCTTCAATCCATGAATAGTCTGTTCCGTAAAGTAACTTACCATTTTTAAGGATTTTTGTTATTTCTTTAAGGTTTTCAATCGATTGATCTTTTTCCAACAATACCTTTAGTTCAAAGAGTGGAAACGTTACAGTTTGGTCAAATTCTAAGTTCCAGAAATCTCCAGTTTTTACCAACTTGATATTACCAATCAGTTTAAATAACTGTTTTAACTTAGCAATATTTACACTTCTATTATTTCTTGCTTTTTTCAAAGGCATGTCATTCCAGAATACATCCGTCATTTGTTCGACAGTTACTCCCCTTCCATTATGGAATTGTGACAAACTTATCAATAAGAAAATTTGCTTTATTAATGGTGTAAACTTATTTGAAATATCTTTACCGTTCTGATCTATAATTCGGAAACCACCAAAGAAGTTTATTACAGATGTCATCTTATTATCCTCCATAAAGTCTTCTGCCTCAACTTCTTCTAATTCTTCAGTAACTGCTGGAATACTTTCTTGAATTACTTTTTCTTCTGGTTTCTTAACTTCTTGTGGTTTGTCTTGAACAGGAACTTCATTTGTTTTTGTATTTCTACTAACGAAAAGCTTAATTAGAATAAACGAAATCACTAGTACAAAAGCTCCTATTAAGTAATATATCCAATCTATTTGATCATTTTCTGCTGTTACAACCTCTTTCTCAATAATGTTTGAATACGTGTTTCCTGTAACATCTAAAGCAAATAAATTAAGCTCTGTTTTCTTTCCTTTACGGTTTAGAATAATAGCATAAAGTCTTTGGTACTCCTTGTCATATTTTAATTGAACCGTTGTTTGAGTATCATTGAATTCGAATGGAATTGTATTCGCAATTGTTTTTACACTCAAAGATTCAATATCAAAGAGTTTTAACTTTAAAATATTTTTATGCACATGATTATCGTAAGTCAGTGCTAAAAATTGATGCTTAAGCGTATCAACAATAATATTTCTTGAAACTATATACGATTCATCTGTTGTTTCCCAAGTCGCAATCTTTTTTGTGGTTCTAGTGTTTTCATCGAAATCGAAAAGATCATAATTGTTTTGTGGATGAGCAATTTGCTTTCCTGAAATACTACCATAACCACCAAAAATATATTGGTGCCCTGAAGTGGCTTGACCAATACCAGAAAAATATCTAGGTGAGATGATATCTCCTTTAAAATTTATCTCTTTATAAGAAGACTCATTTAAGTCCACTTTAGAAAGTATTCCAGAATATTCATAGTTCCCATAACCTCCGAATATATATAATTCTGAATTCTTTTTATTCACCCAACTCATATGCTGGATGGTACTCTTTTTATGTGGAAAATGAATATTAGCCTTAACCAATTGTTTACTCTTAAGATTGAATTTGAAAAATTCATCTTTAAAAAGATTATAAAGAATTACTTCATCTTTTTGGCTTTCGACTACTCTTATGTTAGGATCGTTAAAAAATGGATAGTTCCCCGTTAAAATATATTCTGCCTTTTCTTGATACATACCCTTTCTGTAGAGTGTATCGTTATTCATAAAATAGTAATCTGAATTCTCTTCATCAAAGTAAAATAAAGACCCATCAATTCTTCTTGATCCTATTTTCTCCCATTTTGATTGTACCTCATGTAACCAAATACCATTGTTGACAATCCCATTATACGCTTCTCCTTGATTACAATTTACTACAGTCCCTGCTTTTTCATTTAACGGCCACTGTAATTGTAAGTCATCCAGTTGAATTTCGATGTTTCTCAATGTAACGGGTGCTACATCATGTACCTTAAAATATGGGTTATTATTTGCCCCAAAGTAATATTTTAAGTTTGTAAATTTTTGTATTTCAGGTAAGGTCAAAGTCTTACTCTGATCACCGATTGATAAGGTTAATTGATTGTTAGTAATGTCTACCTCCAAAACCAATGTAGTCCATTCATTTAAAGCACTTTCTTGGTCTTCAAAGTTAAATTGAATGGGAGTAATATCATGATCATATATTAAACTAAAGTTATAGTTATCAGGATTATTATAGTTATAAACTATATCAATATTTCTATGGCTACTATCTATCATTCTCAAGATATAGCCAAAATAATGTTTTCTTGTTTTATTAAACAGAATATCAGTAGTTAACACCATTCTTTCTTCAGCATTAACTTTTGCTCCTTCAAGAAGAATTAACGATGTACGACTTTCCAAGTCATGATCATGACTTTTAAATTTTATCCCACCTTTGTATTGTGCAAATAAATTAAAAGTAACAAGTAATATTGAAATTGTAGTTATTAAAAAGTACTTCATCACTGGCAAAAAGTATAAAGCGAAGGTTTATTAATCGATGTCTAGCTCAAAAATATATACAATCTTCAAATAAAAGAGAGTACAAAAAATCATTTATCAAAGTAACAGTAAAGCAATCTATTCTGTGTTTTTGATTATTTTAACTTACTAAAATCAAACATCTTACACAAAATTATTACCTAATATGATAACAATAAAGGTAAATGTGTGTTCATATTTGGTAAATATGAAACCTTTTTATAAGATTTTGTGCTTACACTAATCAATTTAGAACGGAATTTTTATAATTCTAATAACTCTATGTGCTGTGTTTATATGTAAATAATGCCGCAAAACCTACCATTATTATGACTACTTTTTATAGGTTTTGCGACATCAGAAATTTATTATTTTTTAGAAAGGTTCAAATTCTCTTTAAAAGCATTTACATTCGGTTCACTTGTCATAAAGAATTCTAATTTCTTACCGCTTAAAATATCTTTATGATCAATAAATGGCTCATTCAATTGAACACCGTCTAAAAGTACTTTGTCAATATACTTGTTACTATAGCTATTATTATGAGCTACAATTTCAAAAGTGTTACCATTTTCTAATTTTACTTCAACTTCATCGAACAATGGTCGACCTACAGTATATGTTGTCTCACCAGGGCTCATTGGGTAGAATCCCATACTACTCATAATAAACCAAGCAGACATCTGACCACAATCTTCATTACCTATAATTCCTTCAGGAGTTGCAGAATAGTGGTTTTGTAATAAGTAGTCTGCCATGTACTGAGTTTTGTGTTCAGCACCAACATAATTATACATATACGCAATATGATGACTAGGTTCGTTACCATGAGCATATTGTCCAATCATACCCGAGATATCATTACTTACATCTTCACCTACTAAATTAGAACTTGTCATAAACAATGTGTCTAATTTTTCCTCCATCAATTCTTTACTACCAATAAGATTTGCTAACCCATCGATATCATGTGGTACATACCAACTCCATTGGTAAGCATTACCTTCGGTATAGTCATCCTTACGGTGTCTACTAAATCTTGGGTTAAATGGTTCTCTCCATCCACCAGTACTTAGCTTTCCTCTCATGAAACCTTCTTCAGAATCGTAGTATTGTTTGTATCTCTTAGATCTTTCAAGATACTCCTTGTATACTTTCTCATCTCCTAGTTCTTTTGCAAGTAGTGCGATACAATAATCATTATATGCATACTCTAATGCTTTTGACACTGATTCATTTTCAAGATCTGCTGGGATATACCCTAAAGAATCGTTGTATAATTTAGCATTAGGCATTAGCTTCTCTCTAACTGATTCAGTATGAGCCACAAATTTTAAGTCTCTTGAGAACGTACTTGTTTCCAACATCGCTTTGTAAGCTTTATTGATATCAAAATTACGATCTCCTTTTCTGTATGCATCAACAATTACGGGTACTGCATGATAACCTGTCATTGTTCCTGTGTAGTTACCCGCTAACTCCCATTTTGGTAAGATACCACCTTCATCATACTTACGTAATAATGTTTGGATATACTTTTCATTCTGAGAAGGCTCAATAATTGTCATTAATGGGTGTAATGTTCTGTAAGTGTCCCATAACGAGAATACTGTATATGAATCGTAATTATCATCTCTTTTTATTTTCCCATCAATAGTTCTATATCTATGATCTGCATCAGAATAGTTCATAGGAGAAATAAAAGAGTGGTATAGTGATGTATAGAAAATTTCCTTTTGTTCTTCACTCTTACCTTTAATGTCTATTGTTGATAACTTATCCGACCATAAAGCTTCAGCTTTTTCTTTCTGAGCATAAAAATCCCAATCTTCAATACCTGAGAAAAGGTTATTTTTAGCACCTTCAATATCAACATTACTGATACCTACCTTCACTTTTACCTTTTCCCCCTTGTCTGTACTGAAACTTAATAATGCTTTCGCATTTTTCCCTTCATATACATTTCCTTCAATAAGCTTGTCGTTACCGAAAACCGAAGCTTTAAAAGGTTTGTCAAACTTTGCATAGAAATAGATATAATGCTCATTCGCCCAACCTTTTGTGTATTTCATACCTGCAATTTCCGTATCACTGATAACTCTAATCTCATGTTTAGGGCTTCTGTGCATATGGATGGTTGGAGAAAGGTCTACAATAACACCTGCTTCTTCAGCCTCTGGGAAAGTATACTGATGAAAACCTACTCTTGGTGATGCCGTTAACTCTACATCGATATCATAATCTTGTAATTTGACATTGTAATACCCTGGTGATGCACTTTCTTGTTCATGAGAAAAACGTGATCGATATCCAGAATCTGGAGCTTCAGGAAGCCCTTGAGATAATTTTGCTTTTCCCGTAAAAGGCATCATCAATACGTCTCCCATATCTCCGATACCAGTACCTGATAAGTGAGTATGTGAAAAACCAACGATAGAAGAGTCTTCATAATAATAACCTCCACAAGCATCCCATCCTTCGAATCTAGTATCAGGACTTAATTGTACCATACCATTGGGTGTTGTTGCACCTGGGAAAGTATGTCCATGAAAGCCAGTTCCAATAAATGGGTCCACATAATCCATTGCAGCGGATATGTTTTTGTCTTTAGTTTCTTCTGTTAACTTTTGGCAACCTAAAGCACCAATAAGTAACACACCTAATAGTTTCTTTTTCATTTATCTTTTTGTCTGTTGTTTTAATAATTGAAGAGATGTACTTCCATAGCTATCTGCAGGTTCTAATTGGGTATTAAAGTTCCAATCATTAAAAGAGTTAACTATGATGGTTCTAGATGGGCCCACATTTTTCTTTGCTACATTTAATAGTGACCAGAAGAAATCTGAGTCCCTATCTATGGTAAATGTGGTCGCATTAGGATTATTGATCGTTGGGTCAATAGAAGGAGCCACCGTAGGTACCATTTCAATATTACCTTTTGTCATATAATAATCTTTGCTGTATTGCCAATGTTGATCTAGTGACTGAGGTAAGAAAACATGTCTATCATACCATGCATTAT
Source organism: Flammeovirga agarivorans (assembly GCF_012641475.1). Classification (NCBI taxonomy): domain Bacteria; kingdom Pseudomonadati; phylum Bacteroidota; class Cytophagia; order Cytophagales; family Flammeovirgaceae; genus Flammeovirga; species Flammeovirga agarivorans. Next base: position 455,125 of record NZ_JABAIL010000006.1, read on the forward strand.
TAAACATATTCGTAAATGCTACGGCATCTAATGCATTAAAATAGTAGTGTTCAAATCTTGCAGGAGGTGTCCAACCTGTTTGCTCACCAGTGATATATAAATCGTAACCTAAAGCACTCATTTCTGCTCTTAATTCCTCATAAACAAGCTCAATGCTATCGCAATAGAATCTGTTTGCAGCGATCATATTCACTACATATTTATCATCTATTTTCTGATAATTTGGTTGATCGAAATAAGGAATCATATCCTTAAATGATTGGATAAAAGCTTCTTTCTTCCCTTGTTGTTCTAACGTATTTTCCTTCGTCAAATTCATTTGTACTGGATTGTAACGCAGTGCAAAGTTTAATAAACTGTCAGAGTTTTGACGTAAGAATGCATCTATGATTTGGTTATCTACATTAACTGTAGGGTATGAATATCTCAAAAGGAAATAGTCTACACCTCCAGAGTCGGCCCATAAAATGTGCTGTCTCATGGCTTCCTCATCAGCATTAACATACTGTCCTGCTAGGGGTACTTCTTCAATGTTAGGGTTCCAGTTATTTACTACATATAACGCCCCTACAGTGTAATCTTCAGTAACAGGAACTTCCTCAATATCATAATTTATTAAGTGATCCTCAGATGTGATTTCTTCTTCTTGTTGGCAGGCAAATAGACCTAAAGCAAGAACAAGAATGCTATACATTTTTTTCATTTCTTATCTTATTAAAGTTCTTCAACAATAGTATATTCTACTCCTTGAGCATCTAATTCTTCAATAGTGCTACCGTACCAGTGTCTCAACAGGTCATTGTTCAAATCAGGTTGCATTGCCCCCCAATCTTTCCATTCTCTTCTTTTTGAGAAACTTAAAGGAACATCTAAATAATCTACACCACCTAGTAAGCTCACTCCTTCTTGGTAACCTACTCCATTTAAACTCATTTCTGAAGAAGGATAAACCATTCTTTCCGGTACATTTGTTCCTAATCCACCTCTATCTAAAGCATTAAAGTGTGGAGGAATATCAAAATAATCCGTTCTTCTAATTAGACACCATCCATCGAATGGTTGGAAATATCCATCAATCCATCTTTGTGTAATCACTTGTTGAATTGGCCCTCTACTAATTTTAGAAGATACAATACCTCTAAAGTCTCTTACTCCTTCTGAAGATGATCCCCAACGTACACCATCATTAGATAAATACTCATCAACTTGATCAGACATTTCTTTTTTAGCAAATGAAGCAATGATACCTTCTTCATAGAGTGCCTGAGGTGTTTTTCCTCCTCCCCAATTCAATAAACCTGCTTCTGCTCTGATAAAACATGTTTCAGCATATCCAATGAATGTCACTTCTAAATCAGGCTGTAAATATTCTTCTCCAACATTAGAGAAACTTTCACGACCTAAACCAGAGTAAGGATTGTCTTGATCATCCATTAACCAATTATCATGAAACTGAAGTGTTTTTGGTGCTCCTAAATAAGGAGCGACATATTGTACTGCTACTCTCGAACCATCAGCTCTCGATAAAGTATCTAATACATAATAATCTAGTTCTGGCTTCTGAGCATATTTTGAAACTCTAGGATCTTTTAGATCTTTCATGAACGTAAGAAAATAGTGTCCTACTTTAAAGCTTACAATATTTCTTACAAAGACATACCTTTTGTAGAACCAGCTCCAGTTTTCTTCTGCTGTACCCCAAGAAGCCGTTACTGCTTCTTCTTCACTACTGATGAAGTCTTCTTCTCTTTCTAGTGATAGTTTACCAAACTCTCTACATTCTGATGAAGTCGTTTGATACCTAATCGCTAGTTTTAGGATCAATGTATTCGCAAACTTCTTCCATTTTGCAACGTCTCCGTTAAATACAGGTTCATTCATTGTATCTAACGTAGGGTCTAGCACTTCATAAACTTCATTCAGCTGAGTAAGAAGATCAATAATAATCTCTTCCTCACTATCGTAACCAATAGATAACGCACCTGTTAAACTTTCCTTGTAAGGAACAGGTCCCCAAGTACCTACGACAACTGACATGACATATGCTTTCCAAATTTTAAACATACCTACTCTATTCGTATAAGCTTCATTGCCTTCGAATTGGAGAATCACATCATCAACATTTTGTAAAATGTCTACATAATTGTATTTCCACCAGTTGGTAATTGTTGGATGAGAGAAGAAGTATGAGGCAAATGTACCACCACCCACCGATTGCTGGTGAGAATACTGAACATACATCTGATTCGCCATATCTCCTTTGATATAATCAAGGCTCCTCTTTATTACACCTGGAAAAATTATTTCCGGCTCAATTTCCTGATATTCATGTCTGTTAGAATTAATCTCTTCAAATTGGTTGGTACATGAATTTGAAAAAATCAATAAGATAAATACAGATATGTTATATATAATTTTCTTCATTGTTTGCTCTGATTAAAAGTTAATTCTAAAATCAATACCAAGTGTACTTGTTGGAGGTAAAGATCCCACCTCAATACCTTGACCATTACCAGAATAAGAAGCAGCTTCAGGATCGATACCTTTTGGAGTATTTTGATAAATAATCCATAAGTTTCTACCTACTGCAGCAATACGCATTCTCTTGATTTTAAACTTTCTCAATAATTTCTGAGGTATATTATAACCAATAGAAACTTCTCTTAATTTTACATATGAAGCATCATAAATATTATATTCACTCGCATTTGAAGTACCTAATTGCCAGAATGTTTGAGGACTGATATAAGCATCATTTTTCTTCACCGCTTTCCATTCTCCAGTTTCTGGGTTTCTTTCAGCAATCCAAGCGTCTAGCATAATTCCCTTGTCTCTATCATAGTCGCCATACACTCTTCCATCTTCACCGATACCTGCTCTTTCTTGGTTGTTTTCTCCTAAGATGGTATTACTAAACCAATATTCATCTCTACCTCCTAATGAAGACTTTGTATTACCCCAAGTTTCAGCTCTTGAATACGTTTCACTGAATATTTGACCTCCAATTTTTGCGTCAATCAAGAAACTAAAGTCTAGGTTCTTATACTTGAAAGTATTAGTCACAGCACCTAACCAATCCGGTTGTGCATTACCTAAAACCTGCTCTTGATTTTGGATAGGCACACCCTCTGCAGATACCAATTTACGTCCTTCATCATCTGTTAACCATGTTGATCCTCTGATAACACCAAATGGTTGACCCACTTCTGCATTTACTGAAATATCTCTTAATCCTCTATATCTGATCTGAGTGATATCAACACCTGTTTTTTCGTCTTTATATAAAGAATTAACCATTGATGTATTCTTCGACCAGTTAATATTAATATCCCAGTTGAACGCTTTTTTGTCTATTATTTTAGTGCCTAAAACCAATTCTACACCTGTATTTTGTACTTCTCCGGCATTAATCATTTTATAATCATAACCAGAACCTTTTGGCATATTGATTCTAATAATTTGGTTGGAAGTAACATTATCATAATATGTTGCATCTAATGAGATTCTGCCACCAAAAAACTTCAATTCAGTACCCAATTCCCAAGAAGTTGTACTTTCAGGCTTTAAATCTGTATTTCGCATAACGGTTTGATTAGATACCCATGCATAACCGTTATAATTACCACCATAACTGTAAGTATTATTGATTTGGTTAAAATCTGTATCATTACCTACTTGTGCGATTGAACCTCTTAATTTACCAAATGATAATACATCACTCGACATATTTAATGCATTTGTGAAGATGAATGAAGTACCTACACTTGGATAGAAGTACGAATTGTTAGATTCAGGTAAAGTAGAACTCCAATCATTACGGGCTGTTAAATCAAAATAGATAAAATCATTATACCCTATTGAAGTTGTAGCAAACACTGAATTAATACGTTTCTTTTCTTCTGTCTGGAAAACCTCAGGGTAAGTAGCCGCATTCGCACTACTACCAAAATCAGCAGCAACTAATGAATTAAAATCTGTTCTAGTATAATTCATTCTTCGGTCGAATCTACTTACACCTACATTGACAAGGATATCAAATTTTCTAACACGCTTACTGTAGTTTAAGAATGCTTCGTAGTTCCAAACGGCAATATCTCTATTAAACGTACTAAAGAAACCATCTGGGTCATTCACAGAACCCTTATTATTGAATACCTCACCACTTCTAAATTGTAAATCACCTCCTACTCTAGTTTTAAAAGATAGGCCATTGGCAATCTTTGCATTTAGTGTAATTGTAGGTAAAATTCTACTCAATTTGTCATTGTTAGAGTTTTCATAGATCGCCCAGTAAGGGTTTGAAAATGTATTTCTTTGTCCAAATTCATTACCATTTTCATCTTTCCAAGGTTTTAAGTCTTCTAGGTTTGCATTTCTATGCATGAAAGTGAAAATATAATATGGGTTATGAACACTACCATTTTTATGCATTCTATTATCAGTGTTCTCCCCTACATAAGTCATTTTTGTATCGACATCAAGAAAGTCAGTTACTTTAGTTGTCGCTCTTACATTGAATGTATTTCTAACTTGTTCATTCTGAGTATCAACAATATCGTCAGCATTAAGACGAGTATATGATATATATACTGAACCATTGTTACCACTTTTCTGAATTGAAAACGAGTTAGTCATAGTACTTCCTCTTTGGAAGAAATCTTTAACATTGTTCGGGTTAACATCATAAGTTGTTGGCTGACCATTATAACCGATCACTTCTTGACCTAACATTGGCGAACCCCAGCTTCTATTGTATTGATTTAGCAAAGGTAAACCTGTCACTGGATCAATATATTGCTCATTAGCTCCCAATCGGAATGCATTACCAGCACCATAGACATTTTGGTAATCTGGGTACTGAGAAACTTCTCTTACCTGATAATTCAACCCATAAGATACTCCCCAACCTTTATTTTTCTTATTACTTTTCTTAGTAGTAATCATAATCACACCATTGGTAGCTCTAGAGCCGTACAGGGCAGCAGCATTCGCTCCTTTTAGCACTTGTATATCTGCAATATCTTCTGGATTCACAAAACTTGCTCCTCCTCCGTAATCAATGTTATTGCCACCTCCGACAGTAACACCAGAATCACCAGAGCCACTTTCGATAGGAACACCATCAATTACATATAACGGTTGATTGTCTTTAGCTAAAGAAGATACACCTCTAATTACCACTCTACTCGATCCTGTTGGAGAATCTGAAGCTGTAATCTGCACACCAGCAACTTTACCTGATAAATTGGTAATGAAGTCTGATTGCTTTCCTTGAAGTAATTCTTCTGTTTCAACTTGTTGTGTTGCATAACTTAAACTCTCCTTATCTCTATCAATACCAAGAGCCGTTACAACAACTTCCTTTAATTGTTTCGTATCTTCTTTTAGAGATACCTGTAATGATGTTTGATACCCTACTTTTATCTCTTTAGGTTCTAAACCTATAAATGAGAATACAAGAATATCATCAATACCTGCTTCTAAACTAAATTTACCTTCTAAGTTTGTCACAGCACCTTTGGCAGTTCCTTTCACAAGAACATTTACACCGGGTAAAGGAATATCTGAAGCTTCTTCTAACACTACGCCTTCGACAATGTGTGTCTCTGTTTGAGCATAAGTTAGAGAATAGATAGAAAGTAAAAACAGTATAGTTGTAATTATTCGTTTCATACTAAATAGATTGTCATTAAATAATTATCATTTCATAATTTCAAAAAATCTCAGTTAGACCAGATTGAATAGTTCGAAGATAGTTTTACTTGTTAATTGAATCATAGTCACAAATTAATACATTCTTAATACTATAATTGAGGCTAAAAAATAACACTGCCTTAACATCAACTCTTACTAAAAATGACTGATTATTGTAGTCTTATCAAATATTACTGTGACTTTATTGATTAATAATCATATTATGTGCCATATTAATCAACTGTTAAGACTTCTTTAGACTGAAGATATAATTTTAGAAAGAATCCTAATACATCACTCTAATTATTATATGAAATGAATTTATTTTTTCAGGAATTAAAAAACTACTTACTAAGTGTTTTTGTAGTATTCATTATCTGCTATCCTATAGAAGGCTACTCTCAAGGAAGTAATTTGGTCATTGAAGCTACATTACACAATAATTTAGACAATAAAAGTCTTCAACCTGTAAAAGGACCTCATGAGGTTGCTTCCATAAAAGGCAAAGGTGCATGGAAGATTAACAAGGAAGAAAATAAATCTTTAGCTCATTTATATTTTGATGTCAATGAGAAGCAATTCAATTTAAAAGGACAGACACTAACTATTACTTTAGAGTATCTTTCTAAAGGACCCGGGTTTGTTCAATTTAAATATGATAGCTATGACCAAAAGGTCAAAGTAAACAACCAAGCGAAAGGTGCTTGGAAATTAGGAAAACAGTTCAACTTCCAAAAAAATAATAAATGGATCACCACAACCTTTACTATTAACGATGCCCGTTTCAATAAGAAATGTGACAATCATGATATTGTAATCCTTATAGGTTCAGATGAAGAAGTTTATGTTAGGTCATTAAAAATTTCTCGCGATCCTAATTCTGCTCCAAAGGTGATTAAATCTATTTCCGCTACTTTGGGAAGCAACCCAACATTTAATAAAGTAATCGCAGTAAGAGGAAATGGAGAAACAGCTACTCAACCGATCAACATTGATGGTATCGATGCTTGGGAGGTAAAATCAAAAGGCAATAAAAATGTCAAGATGATTTATTTTGATGTGAATGCTAAAGAATTTATTGCCGAGAGTGACAAACTTTATGCTTATTTAGAATACCTTGATAAAGGTAACGGTAATATTATCATCACCTATGATAGTAAAGATGTAGGTGTACAAGTAAACCCTAAAGCAAAACCAGGCTCTTGGAAAAAAGCACATGCATGTAAACTGACAAATTCCGGAAAATGGAAGAAAGCCTATTTCGAAATCGATGATGCCCGTTTCCAGAAGAATTGTAATGGACATGATATTAGAATCAATTTCAATACCGGTGAACAAGCTATCGTCAAAAAACTGAAATTTGCTAAAAGTAAAGAAGAACTTAATAAAGAAAATGAGACAGGTGCTGGCGCTGGTGCAAGTAACTCTATCTCTGCTTCTTTAGGTAAAAGCCCATCATTTAATAGTCTTGTAGCTATTAAAGCAAACAGTGAAACTGCCAATAAACCTATTGAATTGGACGGAAAGGCTTCCTGGGAAGTTCAAGCAGTGAAAAATGAAGGTGTTAAGATGATCTATTTCGATGTGAAGTCGAAAGAATACATCAATTCAGACGATCAGATTTTTGGTTATATCGAATACCTAGACAAGGGCAATGGTAGTGTAACCATTTTCTATGATAGTAAAGACGAAAGTTTTCAGAAAAATCCAAAAGCAAAACCTGGTGCTTGGAAAAAAGCGCATGCTTTTAAACTGACAAATTCTGGAAAGTGGAAGAAAGCTTATTTCGAAATCGCTGATGCCCGTTTCCAAAAAAACTGTAATGGACATGATTTAAGAATCAATTTCAATACAGGTGAAAATCCTATTATCAGCAAACTGAAATTTGCTAAAAGTAAAGAAGATTTAAATAAAGAAAAAGAGACGAGTGCTGAAACAATTGCAAGTAATACTATCTCAGCTTCTTTAGGTAAAAGCCCATCATTTAATAGTCTTGTGGCTATTAAAGCAAACAGTGAGACTGCCAATAAACCTATTGACTTGGATGGCAGAACTGCTTGGGAAGTTCAAGCTGTGAAGAATGAAGATGTTAAGATGATCTATTTCGATGTGAAGTCGAAAGAGTACATCAATTCAAACGATCAGATTTTTGGTTACATCGAATACCTAGACAAAGGCAATGGTAATGTGACCGTTTTCTATGATAGTAAAGACGAAAGCTTTCAGAAAAATCCAAAAGCAAAACCTGGTGCTTGGAAAAAAGCACATTCATTTAAACTGACAAATTCAGGCAAGTGGAAGAAATCATACTTCACCATATCTGATGCTCGTTTCCAAAAAAACTGTAATGGACATGATTTAAGAATCAATTTCAATACGGGTGAAAATCCTATTATCAGTAAACTGAAATTTGCCAAAAGTAAAGCGGCTTTAAACCAAGGTGATGCAGTAACAAATTCTATTGTAATTGCTTCTCGTTTAGAGAAAAAGCCAACTTTTGTAGGTATAGTTGCCATTAAAGGTGGTACAGAAACGTTAAATGAAACGGTGACTATTGATGGAGTGGAAGCTTGGGATATCAAGTCTAAAGCGAACAATAATGTCAAAATGCTTTACTTTGATATTCTATCTAAAGAAATTGTTTCAGAAAGTCCTAAGATTTTTGGTTACCTAGAATACCTTGACAAGGGAACAGGTAATGCTGCAATTTTCTATGATAGTAAAGACAAAAATTTCAAGAAAAATCCAAAAACAACGCCTGGTGCTTGGAAAACAGCACATGCTTTTAAATTAAAGGATTCTGGAAAATGGAAGAAAGCTTATTTTGAAATTGCTGATGCTCGTTTCGAGAAAAATTGTAATGGACATGATATAAGAGTTAACATTAATTCGAATGATAAAGCGATAATCAGAGAACTTAAATTGGCAAACACCAAAGAAGGGTTAGAGAAAGAAGTGAAGAGGGCAGCTGTTTATGTCAAGAAGAATGTAAAAATGAACACCAAACACAGTAAAACATTCAAGTTCTCTACTGCAGATATGAAGGTTTATACTGGGTACCAAGGTTGGTTTAATGCACCAAAAGACGGTTCTGGTTTACATTGGAAACACTACCAAAAGAACTTTATTAAAAAGCAGCCTTTATCAGTTGACAATATTCGAGTAGATGCATGGCCTGACTTAAGTGAATTCCCTGAATCTGCAAAATATGATACTCCTTTTAAACACAAGGACGGTTCAACGGCACAGTTATTCTCTTCTGTAAATCCAGTGACACAGGATATTCATTTCCGTTGGATGAAAGAGTATAATATTGATGCTGCCTTTGTACAGCGTTTTGTAACTTCAGCTGCTTCTCCATTGATCAATCCAAACTTAAATAAGGTATTGGTTAATAGCCTTGAGGCTGCGAAAAAGCACAACAGAGGTGTGGCCATTATGTATGACTTGTCTGGTATGAAAGGTGATAAAGGTGTTGAAGATTTTATTAAAGACTGGAAAGAGTTAGTGGATAAAATCAAGCTAACTACTAAATATAAAGATGTCTATTTATCGACGAACGGCAAGCCATTAGTAGCGATATGGGGTGTCGGTTTCGACCCCAAGAAAAAGACAAGAAAATATTACCTAGAGCACTGTGAGAAGATCATCGATTTTCTTCAAAATGATCCTGATTATGGTGGTTGCTCTATTCTATTGGGCGTTCCTACGCGTTGGAGAGATGGTGTCTTTGATGCCACAAATGATCCTCTATTCCATGATTTGGTACGAAGAAGTGATATTGTTTTACCTTGGTACACAGGTAGAATCAAAGAAGGAAAATACCCTGACTTCTACCCTATCATTGAAGACGATATTGTATGGTGTAAGGAAGAAAAGCTTGATTTTATGCCTGTACTATTCCCTGGTTTCAGTTGGTACAATATGCACAGAGATTCTAAATTAAATCAGATTCCAAGACTGAAAGGAGAATTCTTCTGGGAGCAAATGCATGGTGCTGCAAAAGCTGGTGCAAAGATGGTATATATCGGCATGTTTGATGAAATTGATGAAGCTACTTGTTTCTTCAAAATCACCAATGACATTCCAGTGGGATTACAAATGGTAGACAATGAGGGGTTACCTACTGACCACTATTTATGGTTAGTTAAAGAAGGAAGAAAAATGTTAGACAATCCTTCAAACTTAAGAAAGGAAATTCCTACTCGAAAAATGGAAAAATAATCTAATTCTACATCACCACTGCAAGGTATTTAATCAATATCTTACAGTGGTGAATTCTTTTTTATTTTATTACTAACCAAGCTCATCAACAAACCCTATTTCCTGATGACATAATATTTTTTAATCATGAAGTTAAATAAGGAAATTATATTTGTATTATTTTTTATAATTACAAAACCAACCTCTGTTTTTAGTCAAGATACATGGCAATCTGATCTAGTTAATATCGATGATGATGGAAATTTGACCTACTTCGTTGATCCTACATCTGGTATTAAACTTCCAGATTTTTCAAGTGCAGGATATAAAAGTGGTAATGAAGAAATTCCTGATGTCCCTGTAAAACTAACCATTGATCCTATTGATGGTGATAATACAGCCCATATTCAGGCAGCGATCGATCAAGTTGGACAAATAGAAGCTGACGAAAATGGAATTAGAGGGGCAGTATTACTCAATCCAGGTCAATATGATGTCCATGGTATTATCAGGTTAAAATATTCTGGAGTGATATTAAGAGGCTCTGGCGATAAAGAGGACGTTACAGAAAATACAATTCTATATGGTGTTGGAAACGATCCCTCTGGCAGACCTGTAATCCACATTGGAGGTGGTCAAAACACTGTTTTCAGTACGGAAATTGCCAATACAAGATCAAATATAGTAGATGATACAGTAAAAGTTGGGCAAAAGCACTTTCAGGTAGAAGATGCAAGTAAATATAAGATAGGTGATGAAATTATTATTTACCATCCTTGTACTGCAGAATGGATAGAAAGTGTTGACTACGGCGGGACTGCTGGAGATGCCCCTTGGGTTGTAGATGAACAACCAATTATTTATCACACAACTATTACAGCTATAAATTGTAATACAATATATACCAACAGTCCTGTTTTTAATGATCTAGTTCGTAGCTTATCACAATCCTATATTTATGTGCATGACAATACTGGATTTATAGAAAATGCTGGACTAGAAGATTTGCGTATTGATATTGAATACGACACTTCAGACCCAGATGATAAAGACCATGCTAGTTCGGCAGTTAAGTGTACACAATTGCAGGATTCATGGATTAAAAATTGTGAGTTCATACACTTTTATTATGCTGGTGTTGATATATATTCATCAAGAAACCTAACCATTTCAGATTGTGAAGCAAATGATCCTATTGGTCCATCTAGCGGTGGTTATAAGTATAATTATTGTACAAATACCGCTACTCAGAATGTATTATTCACAAATTGTATAGCAAGGAAAGGTCGCCATAATTTTGTATCGAATGGTACGAGTTCTGTAGCTGGAATTGTATTTTATAATTGTACTTCTATAGATCCTCTTACAGCCTCTGAAGGGCATAGGAGATGGACTACAGGTATGTTATTTGATAATTTTAGAGATTATGGTGAAAATCCTGGTCGAGTACTCGGTCTTTTTAATAGAGGAAATTGGGGTACAGGTCATGGATGGTCATCAGCAAATTCTGTAGCATGGAATTGTGATGTTACAAGAGAAGGTGCAGATGATGGACAAATTGTAATTCAGAAACCACCAACAGGACAAAATTTTGCCATTGGATGTAAAGGTATCGTTGACAACCTTGGACCTTTTTCAAATCCTGAAGGGTACATTGAAGGAACCAATAACGAGGCCCAACTTATTCCCTCATCATTATATGAAGCACAACTAAATAGTCGTTTAAAGAAACTTAACGATGATGTTTTAGTGACTATAGATGAGCAAAATTCTTGTGAAGGATTTACTTGGATAGATGGAAACACCTATTATGAAAGTACAAATGAACCAACATTTACACTTCAGAACATACACGGATGTGATTCTGTAGTTCAATTGAATCTTACAATAACAAATACTGTTGCTGTGAGAAAAGTATCCGTAAATGGCAACGTTCTTACAGCCAACAACCCTAATGCCACTTATGTTTGGGTAGATTGTGATAATGACTACAGTATTATTGAAGGGGAAACTGATCAATCTTTTGTGGTTACAGAAAAAGGAAATTATGCTGTAATGTTAACTGAAGAAGGTTGTACAGTAATTTCTGATTGTATTAATATGACCACGGTTGGCATTATTGATAATCAATTGGGTGTTCAGGTGAAAGTTTTCCCGAATCCTATCGCACAAAATTTTAAAGTTGATTTGGGTAAACAATTCAATCAAGCTAGAATAGAACTACGCAATGTTAACGGTAGATTAGTATTTTCAAATGAATACAATCACCAACAAATTCTTGATATTGAAGTTGATCAACCTAAAGGTGTATACTTTCTTACTATTTACGGAGACGGTAAAAAGGCTTCGATACGGATAGTCAAAAATTAATAAAAATGCCGTCTTAATATACAGTTTAAGACGGCATTTTTGTTTCTATCTATCAAGTAGATATTGTTATATGAGATCTTTAGTTTCAATAAGAAAAGTCCATTCCTAGCGGTTATTCTATACATTACAAGTAGCCATTTTTGCATTGTATAAATGCATTACTCCCATATATTACTGGAACAACTTCCAACATGGTTCCTCCAAGTAGTAATCTCCATTTTACTGATCCATCATCTAAATTTACCACTTCTATGTTTCCTTTGTGGTATATGTAATAAAGTTGATTTTTGACTATTAAGACCTGTCCTGTAATTCCCTATTTTTATGTAAAATAGTTTAAAATATTTCCATTCCCATCTATATAAAGTAGCTCTACGTTTCTCGATATTTTCTGACGATGTTTTAGTTATCCTTACTTCTTTTCTTACCCGTTCAATATCAGATAAACCAGAGGGTAAAAAAAGTTTATCCTTTTGCGAATAACTATAATTAGCACACAATAATAGTAAAAGACATAGTTGGAAATTTTTCATCAATTCTGGTCTATTTTAAAACAAAAAAGCATCAACTTATATTTATTGATGCTTTTTCAGTCGTCCTTATTAAATTGTCATTACTAAATCACAAAAAGTAAGTGTCTATGAAATAGTACTCTATGAAGAAATTTGTTTCCTTCAGATTATTTAAAGAAGAGAATGCATTCTTAAAAATGAGCATCCTTCCTCTTCAGTTGATAAACAGAATTTATCAAAGTCTTTATTTTACGGACTTACATCCGAATAAATTTTAAACTGGTTAGAAAAGAGAGAGTAGAACACACGTTCCACCCTCACACACAATGATAATTTGAAATTATCCGTTATTCGCATATTTTGATTCAAGATACATCTTCAATAATCTTTGATCTATCTCTGAATTGTCTTTATATTTTACTCTTAGATCAGCAAGATCTTTTTTCATTTTAGCTACCACCTCTTTGTATTCTGGATCATTGTAAACATTTTTCATCTCATGTGGATCCTTTTTTCTATCGAATAATTCCCACTCATCTACATCATAGTAATAATGAATAAGTTTGTATTCTTTTGTGATGATAGCATAATGACGTTTTACCATATGAATAGATGGATATTCATAATAATGGTAATACACTGCTTCTCTATCCCACTCCGCATCATTTCCAGTTAATAGAGGCATTAAGCTTTCTCCTTGCATATCTGATGGTGCTTCTATACCTGCAGCCGCTAAGAAAGTTTGAGCAAAGTCCAGGTTCTGTACCATCTCTTCATTGGTCATTCCTGCCTTAATTTTATTTGGCCAACGGATTAATAATGGAGTTTTAAAAGATTCATTATAGGCAAATCTTTTATCGAACCAACCATGTTCTCCCAAATAGAAACCTTGATCAGAAGTATAAACCACTAGCGTATTATCTGCTAATTTATTTTCATCAAGGTAATCTAATACTCTACCTACGTTGTCATCTACTGAAGCAATTGTCCCTAGATAATCTTGCATATACCTTTGGTATCTCCATTTCATCAATTCTTTTTCATTCATTGATGCAAATTTTTGGGCAAAATCTTCATTTACTGGTTTATAAACTTTATCCCATGCTTCTCTTTGCTCATTGGTCATTCTGTCTCTTTCTTTATTAAAAGCTTCGTAATCCCAATGTGAACCCTCTTTTATACCTAAAGCTTCCATCGTTGCAGGATATAATTTAGAATCACCTGCCCAATTCATGTGCTTAAGAATATTCATTTCTGCAGTGTGGGCAGCAGTAGCTCTACCTGCATAGTCATCAAATAAAGTTTCTGGTTCTTTGAAAGTCTTTTTAGTAAATTCTTTGTAATGTTTTTCATCTGGCAACCACTCTCTATGAGGTGCTTTATGCAAATACATCAACATAAATGGTTTTTCTTTATCTCTTTCTTTATCTAACCAGTCTAAAGTCATGTCCGTTACAATATCTGTCACATAACCTTTGTAATCTTTCTTACCTTCTTCTTTGGTAATAAAAGTAGGATTATAATAATGTCCCTGTCCTATTAAGATTTTAAACTGATCGAATCCTTTTGGATTGTTTCCAAAGTGTAGCTTACCAAACATTGCTGTTTGATATCCTGCCTCTTGAAAGATCTGAGGAAAAGTGACATTATCTTTATTGAATGGAAAATGATTATCTGTTTTACCATTAATATGTGAATGTTTACCTGTTAAAATCACTGCCCTAGATGGTGAACAAATAGAATTCGTGACACAAGCATTATTAAACTTCATTCCTTCATCGGCAATTCTATCAATGTTCGGAGTAGAAGTTAAGGTCTTATCATATGCACTGATCGCTTGGTAAGCATGATCGTCAGACATAATAAATAAGATATTAGGTCGCTTAGCTGTTTTCTTAGCTTGTTGTTGTGGCTGAACAACACAACTGAAAAATGTACCTGTAAAAAGGAAGATAAGTAAATTCGTAAATTTCATACTAAAAAATGCTGCTCGTCTTTTCTTAAAATAAAAGTCAGTTTACACATATCTAAAATATGTACTAATCAAATATCAGAAATTAGGTTAATTGATTTCTAACACCCGATTAATGGACCATTAATAACACAAAAAGGCCTCTTTTTAATCAGAAAAAGGCATAAATAAATTCCATTGTTGTTCTGCTTACTTTCTATTCTATATCATAATATCTTCTATTAATAGAATTTTAATACCCCATTATTCTCTTGATTCTAAATTGAAATTATACCATACATAATTAAAATTTGAAATGAAGAAAATTTACTATCAAACAGTCACTTTAGCATTCTGTTGTTTTTTTATATCGCTGTCTCTATTCGCACAAGAAGATAAAGAGAAACCAAACCTACTCTTTATCATGACAGATCAACAACGATTCGATGCATTAGGTAAAGCCGGGAAATTTGATTTCTTAAAAACACCAACTCTCGATAAACTTGCGGATGAAGGTGCATATTTTACAAATGCCTACACACCATGTTCTGTATGCGGACCCGCTAGAACGGTAATTCTTACTGGTCAAACCGTAGAGAATAACGGTGTAAGAAGAAATGATGATGCATATAGTAACCCTAATGAGGGGAACTATTGTGATTTACCTTCTTTCGATCAAGTACTTATTGATAATGGTTATTATGGAGAATATATTGGTAAGTATCACTCTCCAATTCACTTATCAGAAGGATATTCAGAATTTAAATATTCCACCAACACTCAAAATGTTTATACTCTTCAAGATAAAAAGGAGTACAATGATTTACTTAAGCAATATGCCAATGATCATGGAATAAAAATCAACGAAGATGATTTGATGAGTAGTTTCTTTAAAAACTTCTATACCCCTGACCCAATTGATTCAAGATATAAAAAAGGTGAAGATTACCTGAGACCTGATTTAAATGGAAATCCGATGCCTAAAACTCAACCGGATGAACATGGTAAGCTAAATCTACCTCAAGAAATGAGTTTAACTTATCACCAAACTCAGAAAGTTAAAGAGGCATTGGCTAGAGCATCAAAACAAGAGAAACCTTTTAATATTACCATTTCTTATTTCTTTCCACATGCTCCGATGTTACCAACTGATCCTTGGTACCAAATGTACCCTCTTGAAGACATGCCTATATCGGAAAGTATCAACGACAACATGGAAAACTCTCCATATATCAAATCAAATAAGAGATTGAATATGCCTGAGTATTCCGATCCAGAAATGGTTAAATATATGATGTCGAACTACTTTGGTCTGATTACAGAAGTGGATTATTTCATTAATGAAATCCTAAAAGACTTAGAAGAATATGGTATGGATGAAAACACATTAATTATTTTCACTAGTGATCATGGGGAGATGTTGGGAAGCCATGGTATGAGGGAGAAAAATGTGTTTTATGAAGAGTCTGCTCATATTCCACTAATTATTTGGTATCCAAATAAGATAAAACCTACAAAAATTGATAGCCCTGTTTCTTTAATTGATCTCTATCCAACGATCATGGATTACTTAGAAGTGGATGATGAACTTAGAGATGGTGCATCTCTTAAGGATGTCATCGAGGAAAAAGAAAAAAGAACATATGCTGTAACAGAATGGGATTACCATGGTGATACACAACCAAATTATATGGTAATTACCGACGACGGTTGGAAATTGATCACTTCATATGCAGCAAACAAGCCTGAACTTAATGCTTTATACAATCTAAATGATGACCCATTAGAAATGAAAAACTTGTTGGGTACTAACCCTAATCGTTTTTCGTATAAATCACAAGTGGACAGGTTACAAGGATATCTTGTCGAATGGTTAGAAAATACAGGTTCTTCTAGAGCGAATATTATCAAAAATAAAGAAATACTATCTTCTAATTCGGCTACTTTTATTTCACAATCTGTACCGCATACACTATCATTAGATACTACATTAAACGTTCATATCTCTTTCCAAAATAATACAGGGCAGACTTGGAAGAAAGGTAATGAAATTCAGCTGAAAAACATGACTAATACCTATTGGACAAACCTTACTTCCATCCAATTAGAAGAAGACGTTGAACCATTGCAGGGGTATACCTTTACTTTAGAAATAACTACTCCAACTAAAAGTGGTGAATATGATTTCCAATGGAAGTTAACGAATAAAACATCGAATTGGAATGATGTTTTAACACCAAAAATGAGACTTTCGGTTGGTGAAAATACGATAGATGAAAATCAACTGACCTATAAAATGATGATGGGTTATCAAGGTTGGTTTTTGGCTAAAGAAGATAACTCTGGGTTCAATAAGTGGAAGCATTGGTTTACTTCAAATGAACTGAGCTCTGCCGATCATCTAGGTTTTGATTACTATCCAGACATGTCAGAGTACACAGATACTTATGAAGTAGACATGACCATGAAAAATGGAGAAAGTGCTACTTTATTTTCATCACATGATTTGAGTACTACCATGAAACATTTTGAGTGGATGAAAACATACGATATTTATGGTGTTTACCTTCAACGTTTTCTCAATCCATTGTCAGATCCCAAAATGTTTAAAGTAAGGAATGATATTTTAGAAAATGTAAAAGAGGCTTCTAAGACACATCAGAGGCATTTCGCTGTAATGTACGATATTTCAGGAACGGCAGATGACGGTCAATTATTTGACAAGCTGATTGCCGATTGGGAATATATTGTGGACCAACACGAAATTTTAGAACAGGAATCGTATGTACGACAAGAAGGAAAACCCGTCATCGGTATTTGGGGTATTGGTTTTAAAGATAGAGGCTTAAAAGTAGAAACCTTCCAGAAAATCATTGATTACTTCCATAAAGATGCAGATCCAAAATATCAGGCCTATATACTAGGTGGTGTTCCAGATGGTTGGAGAAACTTATCCCGTTCTTCAGCTCAAGAAGAAGGATGGGCAGATATTTATAGACAGTTAGATATGATTTCTCCTTGGTCAGTTGGACGTTATAATAATGACGCAAGTATAGACAAATGGAATACAGAGTATATTCAGCCAGATCTAACTGAATGTAACAAAGCAGAAATAGACTATATGCCTGTAGTGTGGCCAGGATTCTCTTGGCTAAATATAAAGCAGGGTGAACTGAATCAAATTCCTAGAAATGGCGGTCAATTTTATTGGAAACAAGTATATAATGCTTTAAACTCTGGTAGTAGATTTTTATATGTTGCGATGTTTGATGAGGTAGATGAAGGTACTGCAATGTTTAAAATGGTGACCAATCGTGAGGACCTTCCTGTTGAAGCAAAAGATCGTATAGTTACTCTCGATATGGATGGTTATCCTTGTGAGAATGATTGGTATCTAAGGTTAGCAGGAGCTTCGCAAGATATGTTAGAAGGTAAAGTTGCACTTTCCGAAAATATACCCATTTCATTTGCTTCTCCTTATTATCAAGCTGAATTTATTAGCCAAGATGTAAATTCGACAATTCAAATTGGGAAAAGTAATGCTATACAAGTCAAGATGAAAAATACTGGAACTACTACTTGGACCTCTGGAGAAGTACACCTTGGCAATGTTGGAGATCATTTCTGGACAGAGAATAAGGTATATCTTAAAGTAGGAGAAGTTGTTGCTCCCAATCAAGTTCAAAGCTTTGAGTTCGACTTAGAAGTTTCAGAAGGAATAAAAGAAGGAGAGGCTAATTTTCAATGGCAAATGTACCAAAGTGATTCTGCTTTTGGTGATTTAAGTGAAAATATCATTGTGGATTTACAACACAGTGACCTTCTAAGTATTGATGAGGACCATACTATTCATTTGAACGCGTACCCTAATCCAACCAATGGTAATGTACTCTATATTGAGCACAATATTACCTCATCAGAAAAACAACTTCCGATAGCTATATATAATACCCAAGGTAAGTTGCTTTATCATTCAAGTATAACCAATACTTCTAAGATTACACTTCCAATTCCTTCAACTCTACCGCATGGCATGTATCTTTTAAGAATTAAAGGGTTAATTATTAGATTCGTTTATTCGTAAATGATAGTAAAGTGCTTTATATAGCATAGAATACAAAAGAGAAGATCAAGTTTTACCTATGATCTTCTCTTTTTTTTATACAATTCTTAAATATATACCACTTATAACTGGCTTCTTTTTAAATGTGTATTTTAATTCTTGATTAACTTTCTTTGGATAAAGTCACCATTACCATGTTTTACATAAAGAAAATAAATCCCTTTCTTTAATTCACTTAGGTTTAGAGTCATTGAATTTTCTCCTACCCCAAAGCTTTCAATTTGTTTTCTACCTAACTGATCACAAATCTGGATACTATATATTGCACCTGATGAAATAATATTCACTTGATCTCTAACAGGGTTTGGATATACCTTCACAGAAGCATTAATATTATTGACAAATACCTGAATTGGGGAAATAATACTGTATAATCCATCAAGATCATATTGAAGTAATCGGTAAAAAGAAGCCATATTTAGACTAGGTGCTTCGTCTATGAATAAATAACTATTTGTTACTAATGAGTTCCCTTGACCTTTCTTTTTTCCTAGCGTTTTCCACTGGCGACCACCTGTAGAGCTCTGAACTTCGAAGTAGTCATTATTTAATTCACTTGCTGTAGTCCAATTTAATTCTACTGTATTCGAAGTAGTTTTTGCTGTAAAACTAACTAACTCAACAGGCAAATCACTTCCAGTGGCTAAAACCGTAGAAACATTAACTTGTACTGGAGCAGGCATACTAGAACAAACACCGTCCAAAATCACCAGCTGCCAAGTGCCATTTTTATCACTTACCAACTCCGTTGTCCAAACAGGGTCTGTATTCATAAGCATTTGACTACCATTAGGTTCAACCCAGTAATAATCATTTGACAAGCCCTCTTTTGGCATAAGTTTAAGTTCCTGTTTTTCCGTCACTTCAATATCATTACCTTCTTGGTTGTGATCACTGTTAATCGAATAGTTTACCGTAGAAAATTTATCTTCAAATAGATCTGGTGATATTAATTCTATTGTAATCGGATTAAGTCTTCCAAAATCTGGTGTAAAAATCATATCTCCATAATCTTCATCCTTTGTGATTTGAAAATCGAAGCTGATTTTTTTACTATTTAGTGTATTGGTTTCACCATTAGGATATTGGATATCAAAGGCGAGTGGTGAATCATACAAGAACGGACTTGTAGAAGAAAGAATATCTTTCATTCCCCATTTATGGGCTAAATACCCTTCAATAATTATCTGTTCTTCATCAGAAATTTTTCTATCAAAAATGATTACCTCAGCAATCATCCCTTTATGATGTCTCGTTTGGCTATTATAACCAAATTGGCCCAATGTAAGGTCATTATCATTTGTCAAAACAGCATCTTCTGGAAGAGTCAATTCAAAATCTAAATCTCCATTATGAAAAGTCTCTACCAATTGGTCGTCTCTTCTTATCATATTAACCGCAGTTAATGGTATACCATGAGCTGACCCTGAACCATTTTGGTCGTCGCAAGAAATAGACACTTTTCCTGTTGTTGAAACCCTAAAAAACATCCCATCTTCACTTAAACCATTTTTATTGACGATGGTATTTGTTTGGGCAGTTACAGGATCTAATTGATGTACAATAAATAAGGTAAAATCATCATCCAGAATATTTGTCTTATCCTGTTCCAGTAACCTTAATGCCGAACTATTACTTTCTCCAAAGACTAATGCTGGCATTCCATTAAATCCGTCACTGGTAAATGTAGGTGCGTAATCCTCATTGGATGTAATAGCATCATAACCATTGCCTGAAACGTCTGCCCAAGTGGTCACTTTATCATTATCTTCGTATTCTTCACTACTCGCCAATTCATACGCATCCAACCAGACCATAGGGTCAATATCTAGACCTAACTTTACAGAAATATTATCGTCCATACAGGCTACAATTGCTTCAGTATCTTGCCATGTCCCATCATTTAACTTCATCAGAAATTTAAGGTCTGTAGGTATCCCAATTGTATCTATAGCAACATTGGTATCATAACAGCTATCATCCAAGTTTACTTGGCAGATCACCTCATCCCCAGGTTCAAGTACCCCTGTAGATAATTTATTTTCAGTAACATCTGATACTACACCATTAATTGTCCATTCGTAAGTTGGGTTTTCTCCTGGAGAACTAATAATAGCTTCTATATATTCTAAATCTCTGTATAAATTGGCATTATCATTAAATTTAAGATTTACTTTTGGAGTAATATCAAACGACCAATCAATATTAGGCCACGCCTCATCACTCCAGGTAATAAGTTCATTAATCACCTCACAATCGAGACCAAAATTTATCGCCTGTTCAATAACCCAATACATATGATCAGCCCAAAGTGGTTCAAAATCATCACCATCTGTATTCTGATCTGAAACACTAGAAGTGGTCACATCTATCACTGAAGACTTACTAACAGGATCTAGAAAATTAGATGCCGATAATCCCGATGACCATCTCGTCCAATCGTCAATTTCATGTTTTCTAACTGCTTTAATAAATTCTCGACATTGTGCTTCTAACACCAATTTGGTCATTCCAGGTTGAATTTTATCCAATAAACTTGGCCAATATCCTGGTTCAAAACCATGTAATTTTGTTGCTAATCCTTCTCCTTCTTTACCAAAAAAATACCAAGGGCCTTGTACTCTGATTCTAAAACCCATACCATCATTTGTCGTTAAATCACCAGACCATGTTTTGGTCTTATACATTGTACTCAACGAATGATAGTATCGTAATGGTTGGTACAGACCTGAATACCTAGAACTTTTTAATATATAGGCCGGCTGATAATTATAATCCACAGGGCCATTCCACCATTGATACCCTTCTCCTCCTGCTAAGATGGTTTGAAGTTGATACCAAAGTGAAGATTCAAATGTACCTAAAGCGTCTGACTGACCGTCAAATGATAAACAATTATCATCCTGACAACCTGTAAAATGAGGCGGTACTTCAAAAACATGCATTGATAAACCATGAAACCATTGGCGATTTGTTGGGTGGTCTTGCTCATGGTCAGGAATATAATCCAAAGCTTGATCCTGAAGATTAAATTCTTGCATAATCTCAAAATTCTTTACCGCCATTAGTCTAGCCAAACTGGTATTGGCAAACTCTAGAGGTACATCATCCGCTAAAGCCTCTAAACCTCTACCAGACCTTGCTCTCCAATGTTGTTTATCAGAACTACCTTGTGCTAAAAACCACCTGAAATTATATCTAAATTCTTCGTGTGCTTCTCTAAATTCAGCCAACATGGTTGGATCTGCAGCCACTTGTACCATATCAACAGTTACACCATCACTCTTTTTTGGTAGACTTTCAAGCTCTTCTCTGATTATCTCGATCCCTTTTTCAGGGTTTAGTTTACTGTTTTCTGGATTTGTCCAAGACACTCTATCATTATATGTTTCTTCGTAAATACCATCCTTTGTAAATGCATCTTTTGGATGAATCATAGGAAGCCAATGTTTCCAATCTGGAAACTGTAAAGGCATGGGTATGATTGTTCTGTCCTCACCTCCATCTTGATTAAAAAGGTTCGCTACAGACTCCTCATTGACACCGCCTGGAAATAAATAAGGAAGTAAGTCTTCGTCTTTCTCCAGTACTGCATCTAGACCTGCTCCAGCTGCCCAATAGTCGATAGATTTCCCTTCTAACTCAGGACCCGGTTGATATGGTGGATTCCATGGTCTTCCATGACGGTTTACATTATCATGAGTATCTTTTAATGAACGAATATAAGAGGCTATTTTTCGACCTTCGTCTTCTGTAAGTTGGTGAAATTTAGCTCTTTCGATAATTGATTTATTGGAGTAAGAAAATAACTCCAGGTCTCTGCCATCTTGGGTATGACAATCAGAACATTTTGCCTGAATGTTTACATTGGAAACTATTTCATGATTATACCAAAATCCATTATCTCCATCCGCTAAATAATTTGACCATAAATCTCCATTTCTCCACAGGTCCTCTCCTTCGTTAATCGATGTATTATCTGTATATGGTCCTATCCATAGATCAGGATCTTCTTCATAAAAAAACGTATCTGGAAGAATATTTTCATCATATTCATCTAGTAGGTTAAAACGAACAACTCTAAAGCCATTTGAAATTCCATCAGAGTCATTAAACCTAAAATAAACCGTATTTTCACCTTCAATAAAATCATCAGAGTTATAACTCAATCTTATTGTATTATATCCTCCATGAGCCATTCCTCCTCTATTTTCTTCTTGTATTGGTATATCTACAGACTCATGGTTTAAGTTGTACCACTCTCCTTCATTGACCTTAACTGATGCTTTATTTTCATAACTCAAGTTATTTATTTGCATCCATATTTTTTTTGTAGCATTTGCCTCCTCCTCAGTAAGTGTCAGAGTTCTTGGTTCAATGACCCCCTCTTCTCCTAATACCTCTACAGGAAGCATAAATTTCAACCAGTTATCTCTCATCTTACTACATTCATAGAAAAACTCTTCATCGGATAACACTTGGTTAAATACTTTCACTTCTCCCACCATTCCGTCTAAATAATTTGAACCATTCGAAGTGGAACCAATACGAAATTTAAAATAATTGAAATTTGCTTTAGGAACATTTATGGTATGAGTTAAAGCATTCTGAGAGTCCCAAAATGTAAAATCGCCTGTACTTGCATTATAATTACAAGCCATTACTATAGAATGATCTTGGGTTGTTTTAGCTCCTGGTACTGAAAGTGATTGCCCTCCTAAATAAAACTGATATTGTCCATCAGAAAGGTGTTTCATTCCAAATCCAGAGTTAGATGTTGCCGATGTATTTCCAACAATATCGCCTCTATTCCCTTGAAAATTATCTATTTGAAAAGCTATTAATACACTGAAACCTGTATTACTCGCAGCATCTCCTGTAAAATCGAAGATAGAAGCTGCATCAGCTTGGTTCATTAGTAGTAGACAGTTTCGGGATGTTCCCATATCTACCCCATTAATACCAGAAAATGAAGTGGATGATGAAGGGTATTCAACGGTGCCCAAATCAGAAGTGGCATGATGGTTATTTCCGGAAATATCGTTCCAACTCAATACCTTACCGTCACTATTGGTAGTGATATTAGAAGGATCATAAGCAGATAGATGTATATAAGGTTCCTGTGCATAAGTATCAAATATAATGCAGAGGAAAACGGGTAACATTATTTTTGGTAGAAAGTGCCCGAGAGTGGTAAAAATTCTTTTCATACTTTGTGCAGTTCTTGATGTATCGCTGGTAATAATTCATTCATAATGATTGTAATCCTAAAGTATGCTTTGATTATTAATGGCATATTAATCAGACATTAAAGCAATTAATAGAAACTTAACAGGAACTACTTTTTATAGCAAAAAGAGTATAAAAATGGGTAAAATGGGCTGTTTTTATCCTTTTCTCGGTCTAGTATTGGCTAATTTTTTTTCGTTAATTTCTCAATTACACTTAACCATTGAGTATTATACTATTTTAAGTATTCTTTACAACTAAGGGTAAAACAAAAAAATACCTCTAAAAAATTAATTAAAGAGGTATTAATTAGAACTGTTAAATTGGATGAACTAGAGCCATTTCTAATTTTCACTTAACATTATCATCAACAAATATTTAAACTCTCCATCAATATCTTCTATAGTAAATGGATATTGATGGAAAGTTCTATAATTATTTTCCTTCGACTTCAATAAGTGCCGCTTCTTTGATCTTCTTTTGATAGATTGATCTCATTTCTTTGAGCACTTCAGAATATAATGGATCATAAATAAGATTTTTATATTCCTTCGGGTCCTTTTTATAATCATAAAGTTCTGATACTTTCTCATCTTCTCCCCACTGCGTATATCTGTAACGATCTGTTCGTACTGATTTACCTGTTAATTCTCCTCTTCTTGCATAAGTCAGAGCCACTTTTTCGAAGTTTTTATCTTTTGTGTTTTTCAGTAATGGTGCAAGGCTTTTTCCTTGAACAGTTTCTGGAGTTGATAGACCTACTAAATCTGTTACAGTAGGGAAAACATCCAATAACTCCACTGTTTTGCTTACTTCTTCACCATTATTCTTATTACCTGGTACTCTTATTATAAGCGGTGATTTAGCACTTTCTTCATACAACGATACTTTACCATAAAGAAAATGATTACCCATATGGTATCCATGATCACTGAAGAAAACGATAATCGTGTCTTCATATAAGTTTTTCTCCTTCAGTTTAGAAATTAATTGACCTAATAAATCGTCGATGTAAGTAATACAAGCATAGTATCCTTGCATATACCTTTTTCTAGCATCCATCTGAGATAATCCAAAATATATATCTTCAAATGCTTCATACCTTTTCCAATTGGCAATCAATGGTTTTTCATTCCAATCATCAAAAGGAACTTTCTCTGGCTTAATATCTTCTAAAGGATACATATCAAAGAAGCGTTGAGGAGCTGTATACTGAACATGGGGTTTATGAAACCCATAAGCAATAAAGAAAGGCTTATCACCATATGCTGCATTATCGATCCACTCATTAAAAGTAGTTACATTTAAATCGTCTTCTAAAGGCACACCATCTTTTATCGGTAAAGGAAGAGCATGTTCTCCCTGACGGTCATCATTTTTATATTGAGCCCTTAACACTTCCCAAGCTTTTTGCTTTTCTGGTGTATCAATTGGACCATATTGTGCTTCAAATTTCCCTTTTAAATGAAGAACTAAATCATTATCCTTCATTTTTAATTTTCGAGTAGCATCCCATTTAAAATCTTCTGATCTTGGGTGATACACTTTACCTGTATTGGCCACCCAATAATCATTATCCTTAAATACTTTACCAATACTTACAGCATCAGGTCTTGTATCTATTACATGTGGACCGTTAGTGAAAATCTTAGTTTGGTCAGGGTACATACCTGTTAAAAATGATGCTCTTGATGGGCCACATACTGGATACTGACAAAACGCTTGTCTAAATAATACACCATCACCTGCCAGTTTATCTATATTTGGTGTCATTACATCTTTATAACCAAAAAGTGGTATATGAGTATTTAAATCATCTACTGTAATGAATAATACATTTGGCTTTTTCTTATTCTTTGGTTTTTTATCACCATATGCCAATGCTGTAGAGAATAGTGCTATTAGTAATATTAATCTTTTCATTGTTGAGTTTTTCAAAATCTTTAATGTAAGTCACTTGTTGGTGTATGAAATGAATAAATACTTTCTGAAAATAGTTTTCAAATACAGCGTTATTGTTGGGGATACCATCAACGCTTTTCAAAATTCATTTCATACTATTTAAGCTTGATTAAATTCTTCCTTTACTATTTGATCACTACAATTTTAATAGAGACCAATTAATGTAGGTATCAACGATGGATTAATAGATTCTTAATTTAGAGGTACATATAAAAAATACACAAACAACACAATCGTAAATCACTGTATCACTGTTATTTAACACAAGTCGAAAACATACATAAAAATACCTAGAAAGGATTCGATAATCTTGCATTATACACCAACGAAAGTTTATGTAAGAGTAAGATTTAATACATAAAAGGAAAAAATTAAGACTTTTATAATGCAATCACCCACAAAATAATTACTTAAAAAGGTCTTTTTTGAAGTGGAGGTTTTTTAATGATATGCTTTTATTTGTTCCCCCATCAATGGGTCAAAAAATAAAAAAGCTTTAAGTATTACTTAAAGCTTTTCTTTTAGATTTCATCATAAATACAACTTGAATTGGTCTGTTTATCCAGCTTTTCACTTCGCTTCTTTTTAAAATTTTAAAACAAGGAGCATCTCCAACATGGATATACCAAATAGTTGAAATTCTGTTTATTCTGATTTAGGATCAATACCTAAACGTTGATATACTTTACCTCCTCTTCCAAGGTGTTGTCCTATACCAAAATAACCACTCCCTTGCCCTGTCATGACAGGTCTTAATTTATAGATATCGACTAAATTCTTATTGTCTGCTTTTAATATTGCCGTGTCTACTTTAACGTCCATAATTTCTCCAACAAAATGAGTGTGTTTTCCTAAGTTTGTTATTTCTACTACTTTACATTCCAATACAACAGGGAACTCATGAACATAAGGTGCATCGACAAGTTTTGATCTAACGGGAGTTAAAGACAATTCTTCAAACTTATTCATTTCTTTACCCGTATAATGTCCAACCCAATCGACGTAAGAAATGAGTTTTTCGTTCGCTATATTAACAGTAAATGATTTTGTTCTCATCACATTTTTATAGGTGTAGGTAGCAGGTCGTAAAGAAACACCTATGCTTAATGGCTTAGAGTTAACAATACCAACCCAAGATGCGGCCATAACGTTGGGAGTTCCACAACTATCATATGAACCAATAATCCCAATGGGCATAGGAAAAAGAAAAGGTCTTTTACCTACTGATTTCTTTACATGTAGAGAATCCATAACAGCTTCTGATGTAATTAAATCATTAGCAATTTTCTCCTCTTTACTTTCATCGTAATTAAACTTAATAATTACACCAATCAGTATTAATACTAATACAATATTTAATAGTTCACTAAGTTTCATAAGACTTTATATTCTTTAGTATCTCTAGAGTTTTTCTTTTTAAAATTATCGATCACAAAACCTGTTGGGCATACTTTACACCACGGCTTTGAGTAGAATAATGAAAGGCCAATAAATAAAGCTCCGAAACCTAACATCCAACCAGATACAACTCGTACAGAAAATGAGGGAAAGGGTTCAACATAGGATAATTCGGGATAATAGCCAATGAGTATACTACCAATGAGGAGTATAGAAACCACCGTTTGTACGGGTAGGCTTCTTACTTTAAGCCAATTCATATTTCTCTTTTGAAAGGGAGAAACTTTTCCGGCTAACTCTTGAGCCGCTCCAAAAGGACACATATAATGACAATAGAATTGTTTTTTCGTTGTTAACGGTAATACCAATGACAAGACGATCAATACTAATGAAATAAAATTTGAACTTATAGAGATACCATGAATCACCCAACCATGTAATAATGATATTGAGATCATCTTTTGATACATAAAACCAAGAACTATTACTACCATGACCAATAATGTCGTACGGTAACTTTTCATTGGTTTATAATAACACACGATCAGCCCAAAGATGATCGTAGCCATTGATAAGACAAATTGAATGATTTCTAACCAAGACATCCCTTTTTTATGGAGTTTTTTACCAGTCAATTCAGATAGAGTTACCTGCACTGTTTCTATGATTCCATCACTGGTTTCTGTTGCTGAAGTTATACCATCTACATCCAAGTACATTGCTCTGTCAAAAGGCAAACCGTTCCAGGAATCTAATAATTTATCATCAACGATATACTCCATATATTCGTCAGATTCATTGTGCTGTAACAATGTCATTCTATGAATGATAGAATCATTATTATAACTAATCAACAATGGAACTTCTCCTGCAAACCCTTTTACATCACTAGCATAACTATGTGTAGAAAGTGCATATCCGATGATATCTTTATGTTTATTGTAAATGATAAGCTTACCCTCATTTTCACTGGTAAAATATCTAGCATCAGCATACAAATTCGTTACATCTTGAATACTGATTGTGATTTCTTTTTTAGGAGTATTGTCCAATAATTCAGAAATATTCCAACCTCCTGAAAAACCTACTGCTACAACTAATAGCATAATCAATGTCACTCTATAGAGGTTATAAACTTTCAGGGTTGGTTTCTTTTTCTTTGCAGTAATCTTTTTACGACTGCTTTTATTCGCAACCCTTTTTGGTACTTTCTTTACTTCTACTTTATTCATCATTTATTGTTTTCCAAAATCAAGTCAAATGGCTAATAGTTGAATTAAAAAAGTACATTCACTATAGAATAATGAATGTACCTGACTACATTTTTCAATTACTGTTTGATTTCGTCACACGTTATAACTTTATTACTATGAAAGTTATATATATACTTATTTTTCTTACTATATAATTGATATACTTAGCTTTAGCATCGTACTTTAGGTGAACATATTTTATTAACGTATTGACGTTGCCTGTTTAATTTTTCTACTTGCCTGTCCAATTATCTTTAAGTAATGGTCAGAAGGTAACCCTTCGTAATCAGCAAATACACCATTTACTGGAGGCTGATTGGTTACTTTCATGATTGCTGTTCCTTCATCTATTTCATCAAACATTGCTACATATAACATCTCAGATCCCTTATTGATCGTTATATCTATTTGTTTGTTCAGGAATTCTCCTTTTGACCTTGGAATAGCATTTAATGATGCATTTATACCATAGCCTCTATCCCCTTTCACATTTTGAAGGTTATACCAACTAAAACCTGGATAAATGGTAGGTACATAATCTACTCCCATTTGCTTACACCATGCGATATCTTCTGAAACCTGTTCCTTATAGACATCATTTTGTAGATGTTTCATTTTAAAACGACCAACAAACCATGGCTGAACAATGTCTACCTTTTTAATAACATCATGTAGAGCAGGATCAGGAAGACAATCTCCTTCTAGGCTTCTAAATTTAGTAGGTACACCCAGCATTACTGAGAAACCACCATATTTAGGATCATTTTTTAAGAAATTGATAAATCTTTCAATCTCACTACTTTGTATTGAGTATTTTCTATCTACAAAACCAACTCCCCAAATAGATACCAAAGGTTTTCCATTATGATGTAAGTAGTTCTTTTTATTCTTTCCTTTATTAAAGTGGAATTCACCAATTAAAGATTTCCAATCAGCTACTAACGTTTCATAACAGCTTTCTTCTTTCTTTAATCCAGAAAGGTCATACATCACAGCTATTGCTCTGTCATATTTGTTGGCTGCATCAAAAGCATTAGAAAGAATTTGTGTTATTTCTTTCCTTTTCTCTTTATGATTAGTGTTTTGGTAAAAACGTTGCATAAATACACCATCAATACCATACTCTTTCATCCACTTAAAATGTAAGTCTACTGTCGAAGCATCTAATGAACTAAATACTTTAGCTTTAGAACCATCTTCATTTTTAAACTTAGTAGAGTATTGCTTTTTATATTCCCTCACATCTGGCCACATATCGATGGTGATTTGATCAGGCCCAAATTTATTGCCTCGACCAAAGTGCCCCCAGCCCTGATGTCCACCATCGCCAGGGGCTCTAAACCATCCTTGATAACCACACATCACAAGACCCTTATAGGAAGGGTAGTTTAATTTCTCTTTTTTCTCCTTATTAAAACTGAATAATAATGTAAGACAAGTAATACTTATTATTAGAATAGAAGAGAGTTTATATAATTTCATTTCATCTATAATTTATATACAAAATATGTTTCTGTAGAAATAGATGTTTATTTTTCATTTCTATGCTTACAAACTTAGGCTAGATAACAAATGATAAATTAATCAATACTTAATTAGATTTTTTTGTAAGACAAAACTGTACAAAAAACTACCGTAATCGGCGAAAAAAAAAATTACAGGTACAAGAGCAAATACTTGATTAATCACTTAATAAGGTATTAATGTGGTTTTAATAAGTAACAAACTCGCTTTTTTAGCTAAAATCAACACCAAAATTCATCTACCCTCTATATGCTTCTCAAAAAACTAAAGAATGAATTTATAATAACAGAAAATTTTAAAATTTGGGTGTTTTGTCTTTCAAATCTACCTTTTTCCATGGATAAAAGAATACTGATTTCCACAAGAATTGATGAAAAGTAGTTTCATAGATAGAACGCTAATAACATAAAAACAAAGGAAACAAGCAGCAATTAACACTGAATAACAACGACTTACATTTCATTATTAATTCATTATATGATAATTAATCTTCAATTAATACCAAGAAATAACTTTGAGATGTAATATTTAACAATGATGACATGAAAAGAATTATAACTGTACTTGCACTCTTATTTGTTTCTGCAAATGTTTTTTGTGCTAATCCGCCTAAGAAAAGTAAGAAGACTAACCTCTTATTTATTGTTACTGATCAACAACAGTATAAAGCTCTTGGCTTAGCGGGTAATAAAGTATTAAAAACTCCAAACCTTGATAGGTTAGGAGAAAGTGGTGCTTACTTTGTTAATGCATATTCTTCATGTGCAGTATGTGGTCCTGCTCGATCTTCCATCTTAACGGGTAGAACAGTAGAAAATACTGGGGTAAATACCAATGACAAAACCTATTTTTATACTAAAGAAAAGGTGATGCAATACCCTACGTTTGATGAGATCTTAAAGGCCAATGGTTATACTTGTGAATATTATGGCAAGTGGCATGCTATGTCAAACAAGGCAAAAATATATAGCAACCCTGAAAAGTATGCTAAAAATGGAAAATACGCTTTTGATCATGGAGGACAAAGTTTCTTTTACCAAGATTGGTTAAAAGCAAGTCTAAAGAAAAGAGCTTTAGAAAATGGAGAACATCTAGATAAATTTACTAAAAGACCCTATACTCCCGATCCAATAGATACATTCTTTGGTCAGGAATATAAAGATATCAAGCATATCAAGAAATCTCAACCAAACTTTCATGGACGTTTAAATATTCCAAAAGAATATACAATGACTGCCTTCCAAGCTCAACAAACAATAGATGCTTTGAAGAGGTTAAAAAATAAACCATTCAGTTTAACATGTTCTTTCCATTATCCTCATGCTCCAATGATTGTTCCTGAACCTTTCTACAGCATGTACAAGCCAGAAGACATGACTCCTCCTGAAAGTATTAGTGACGATATGCTGAATTCACCATATATTAGAGCCAATGGTCGTAAGGCATTACCTGAATATTCAGATCCTGAAAAGATTAAATACATGATCTCAAATTACTATGGTCTAATTACTGAAGTGGATTATTGGATTGGTGAAATTATAGATACTGTAGATAAATTAGGTCTTACAGAAAATACTTTAATCGTATTCACAAGTGACCATGGTGAAATGTTGGGTGCACATGGCTTAAGAGAAAAGAATGTATTCTACGAAGAATCTGCTCATATTCCATTACTAATGAAATTACCTAACGTAATAGAAGAAAAATCTACAGTTGATGGTTATGTTTCACATATTGACATCTTCCCTACTATCTTGGATTATTTAGGTGTAAAAGCACCAGAAAGTGATGGTAAGAGTCTAAGAGACATGATTAACGGTGACGAACATGAGTACGGTGAGTATGTAGTAACAGAATGGAACTATAGAGGAGATGTTTCTCCTAACTATATGATCGTAAAAGATGGATGGAAACTTATGGTCCCTTATTCTGTTGAGTCAAAGGTTATCAATGTACTTTATAACTTAAATGAAGATCCACATGAAATGAATAACCTTTTAGGAACGAATCCTGAACAAGCAAAATATGCCGATAAAGCAGAGGAACTAAGAGCAACTCTCCTAGAATGGCTTCAAAAAAATAATTCACAGTTTTATGAGGGAGTTAAAAACAGAACTCTTGTAAAAAATATGTAAGCTATTCATCTCTATAGAAGGATAGTTTTAAAGATAAATCTCATACTTCTCTTTTCATGTCAAACACTATTATTGGGCAAAACAATCTTTGTATTGTCTTTATAATAGTGGGTGATATGGAGTCAAAAAAATAGAGTAGTTAAAATACTGACCTTTTGGTTTATGTAGTGAATTTCATGCCTTCACCCCTATTGTAGAAAAGGTTGCTACCAACGGGGATGGTTGATAACTATACATATGTTTCTTCTTGAGGAATATACTTGAATTATAGAATTAACTCCCGTTGGTACATCTACTTGTTTATATCTACAAATATGAAGGGTATTAGAATGAACTACAAAAAAAGAAAATAATCAGATATATATAATTGTTATCACATTATTGAAATAATAAAAATGAATTGATAGATAGGTAAAATTAGAATAGACATTAGGGTATTACTCTTGCTCAAGAACTCCCAATACATTAAAAAGAGCAACTCTTTAATTTAGTAATAAATCTGCAACAAGGATGAAATACATATCCAATGAACCAGCTATTGCAGAAGATACTTTCAACGAAATAGATTTCTTATTACAACGCAATAAACAAATAATATTATGAAACAATTACTATTACGATCATTATTCATGGTACACATGATAATGCTTGGTATAGCATGGAATACTTATGCCTCGACAGACAAATACCGTCTGACTTTTAGGGATGACCCAGCAACTACCATCAATATTATTTGGAATCAAATTTCGGGTGAGAATCCTGTTGTACACTATGGTGTGGTAGATCATGGGACAAATGCCGATGCATACGCTATGACAAAAAGTGTAGACCGTTCTGTAGAATATAAAGGAATGAGTAATCAAATTGTTCGATTAACTGGTTTACAACCCAATACCGCCTATTATTTCGTAATCAAAGATAGTGAAGGAACAAGCCAACGTTTCTGGTTTAAAACAGCTCCTTCTTCTTCTTCAGAGCGTCTATCATTTATTGCTGGTGGTGATTCTCGTAACAACAGAGAACCTCGTCAGAACGGTAACCGTATCGTGGCAAGACTTCGTCCACATGCTGTATTTTTTGGTGGTGACATGACTTCATCAGGTACTGACGAACAGTGGCAAAATTGGTTTGACGATTGGCAATTGACAATTGGTGAAGATGGCCGTATGATTCCGATTGTTGCCGCAAGAGGTAACCATGAAAGTTCAAATGGAATGATCTATGACCTGTTTGATACGCCTTCTACTGATGTTTATTACGGAATTACTTTTGGTACAGATCTACTGAGAGTATATACACTTAATACAGAGATGTCTATCACAGGTGATCAAACAACTTGGTTGGCAAACGATTTAGCAGCGAATGCAAATGTTCATTGGAAATCTGCTCAATACCATAAGCCTATGCGACCACATGTAAGTAGTAAGTCAGAAGGAAATACACATTACAGCAGTTGGGCAGACCTTTTCTACCAAAATAATGTCAAGTTAGTTGTAGAATGTGATGCACACACAGTAAAGACAACTTGGCCAGTAAGACCTTCTACCAATACAGGACATGATGAAGGTTTTGTTAGAGATGATATTAGTGGAACAGTATATACTGGTGAAGGTTGTTGGGGAGCTCCATTACGTTCTAACAATGACAATAAAGAATGGACAAGAGACAGCGGAATGTTCAACCAAGTTAAATGGATTTTCGTTGATCAATCAAAAATTGAACTAAGAACAATTAAAGTAGAAAATGCAGAAAGTGTTGGTACTGTTAATGATAGCAATATTTTCTCTGCTCCTGCAAACTTAGATATCTGGGC